>CAIYET010000473.1 GCA_903925285.1 Candidatus Hydrogenedentota bacterium
CGAAGGGCTCAGGCGGGGTGAGTCAGGCGCAAGATGAACCCTTACGTGCGGATTGTGGCCGTTATCGTGTGGTTGAAACCAAGCACCGGATTTGCTATGGTCTTGCGAATGCGAGTCACGTTTTATGATTGCGGCACGGGCTCTTTCGCCGTGCAATATCTTCTCAGTATCACGGCCTCGAGCGGTCATCACGCGCGTCTTTATTTTGACTGTTCGCTCTCGACGGATTACCTGGCCCAGGATATCCCATTCACGGGGTTGTTCAGCCTGTCCCGAGAGCGGATATGTCATGAGATTCTCGCCACACGGCCCGACGTGGTTGGGTTTTCGATGTATTCCTTCCAATACAGGGCCAACCTCGAACTCATCCGAATACTCAAACGAGAGCGGCCGGACCTGATCATCGTCTGTGGCGGAATTCATGTCAGCCTGACGCCCGATGCCGCGCTCAAACACCCGGAAATCGACTTTGTGGTGGTGGGTGAAGCGGAAGTGTCGTTTCCCCGGTTGCTGGATTGCCTTGCCAACGATGGCGTGGATGCGGTCAGAAACGCCGCCACCCATGTCCTGCCCGGCGTCTGGAACCGATCGGGATGCGGGATCATCGCCAGAGGCCTTTCACCTGTCGTGAGAAATCTCGACGAGATACCGTTCCCGGACAAATCGGCGCACATCCAGGCGAACCCGGCGCTGGCGGCCATCTATTCCATTATTGGAAGTCGTGGCTGTTTCGGCTCGTGTTCTTACTGCAACTCGGCGAGCATGAACCGCTTGTATCGGGAGAACGGCGAGACGTATTACAGGGTCCGGTCGGTCGATAACATCATCCAAGAGTTGCAACAGGCAATCGAGCGCTATCGTCCCCGGACTATCGCCTTTTGGGACGATGTATTCGGCGTGCGGGGCAAATGGCTCGAAGAATTCTGTGATCGCTATCCCAAAGAAATCGGATTGCCCTTTGAAGTGCAGGCCAATCCCCATATTCACGATGAACACAATCTCAAGCGTCTCGCGGATGCAGGATGCGTGACCATCGATTTCGGTTTCCAGAGCGCAAACGAGGAGGTCCGCCGGACGCTCTTGCACCGCACCGAGACCAATGAGCAGGTTCGGCAAGCGATTGGATGGGCCAAGCAGAACGGCATATTCGTCGAACTGGACCTCATCGTCAACCTGCCCGGAGAAACCCCGGCACATATCGAGGAGGCCCTCCGTTTCCTGGCCGACACCCACCCCAATCTCGTCAATTGCGGTTTTCTACAGTACTTTCCTGGCGCGCAGATCACGGAATTCGCGCTTGAAAACGGGTATCTCAAACCGGAGACACTCGAGCAGATCGAACAAGGGGAATCCGTGCAGTCGATGCGACTGTTGCCAAAAGACGGGGTGGGCATTGATACGCGAGCCCTCGGCTATCAATATCGGCTATTGCCGTATTACATCTTCTTTGCTTCGCGACTACCGGGGTGGCTGGCGCGGCCTTCGAGCACGTTTGTCGGGCTCCCACTGGTCCGTTCGGTCTGCTCTTTGCTGGCCCCGTTTTTCTTATATACCTGGCGTTTCATCTACAGCTTTCTCGATCGGCGTTCCTTCTTTCTTCACCGCCAGATCATCCCGTTTTTCTATGCCATCCGGTGGATACTGAAAAAGCGTGCGGAAAGTCTGTTCGCGCGCGGGCATGAGGAATGAAATCGCGTCGAACAACAGAACGTCCATCGGCTTGGGTCACGGCTGAGGCCTCGGAGTCTCTATCGGCAAATCATTCACAGCGCATGATTAGCTGGGGGGTGTTGGCGGCGATTCTCGCGCTCGCGTTGATGATCCGGACTACCAGACTGGGCGAGCAATCGGTCTGGCTTGACGAATACAACATCATCGGTTTTATTCATGCCGATTCCTTGAACGCGTACCTGACGTTCATCCGGTCCCTGGGCCCTGAAATGATGCCCCTCTATTTCAGCACTCTGTACGGTTGGTCGCGTATTATGGGGACCGATACAGAAATGCTGCGACTCCTGTCCGTATTGTTTTCTCTTGCCTCCATCGGGCTGGTGTATCTGATTGCGGTGCGAGTCTACTCGCGAAAAGCCGCGTTGCTCGCCGCGCTGCTGGCCGCACTGTCGCCGTTCCATCTGGATCTGGCCCAGGCCCCTCGACCAAACGCCATGTTCGAAATGCTGGCGCTACTGTCGCTCTACACGCTTATGCGAGCCGTTCATCGCGACAGACTGTGGTGGTGGGGCATTCATCTTGCGGTCAATCTCGCCTTGATGTGGACCCATGTCTTTGCGGTATTCCTTCTGGCCGTCGAGGGCTTCTTCATTCTGATAGGGGACATAGCTCACAAGCGGTTTGTTCATACGCTCGTATGGGGTATTGTCACGAGCCTGGCGGCCGTATCTCCCTATATCTGGCTCCGTTCCGCCGCCCCATACATGCAGGAAGCCTCTTTCGATTTCGTTATGTCTTTGCCGCCCTGGAAGACGTTTATGGCCGACTGGCTGGCGGACGATGCCGTCATGATGAGCGACCCGTTTATTTTTCAGGGACAGACTTGGTCGTTTCTGTCGGACGGCGTACAAAAAGGGTTTGTATCGGCGCATATTGTGTATGACTTCGCGCTGATGGCGATGTTCGCATTCGCCTTTGTCTATGTGGTCATTCGGCTGGCCCGCGCCTCGCGCAAGGGAGCCGCAAATCTCTTGGGAAACCCTTCACGCTACAACGAGTTGCTGGTGCTCTTCTTCGCGTTGGCTCCCCTGCTTGTGCTCCTGTTCGTTTCGATCGTTTGGCGGCCGTGTATTCTGCCTCGTTACACCTGCTACAGTTCATATGGCGCGTACATTCTCTGCGCGGGTGTGTTTGCAGGCCTGCGCCTGGGCATACTTCGCCGTATCGGTATCGCGTTTCTCCTTGCCCTGTTTGCATGTCAACTATCTCTTGCGTTTCCGGCGGTCATCCGCACCGATTTCCTCTCCGTTTCACGGTACCTCAAGAGCCAGGCGCATGCACAGGACATCATTCTCGTGAAAGGCCCCTTCGTGGCATGGGAAACCTTGCGCTTTCATTTCGCTGACAAGCCCCCCTGTCCCATATTGCCCGTATACTCGTTTCAAGCATTATGTGAGGATAGCCGCAGGTTCTTCGCCCAAAAAGGAAACACCGATGTAACGCTATGGGCAGTGGCGGAACCTTTCGTATACACATTCCCAGCCAAGGAAGCCCTGGAAGCTTGTTTCCGGCGCTACGGTCTGACGGCGGACTTAACCCTTTTTCCGGGCATGAACGGGTTGCAGCTCTATCGGATTCGCCCCGACACGGCCGCGTCGGCTCCGCCGCCTCCTTGCTGTACGGACATCCCGGCCAAGACCGAGTACGGAGCCCTGGCGCACGGACTCGTCGTGGGCGGTCTGCCCGTGGGGCGAACTGCTGAAGCCGAGAAGGCCATACGGCGCGTGGCGGACACGGAATGGCCGCAAAGCAAGTTCTACTTTGTGCTCCTGAGTTTTTATCTCAATATGGACCGCGCTCCGGATTTGGCCGAATATGCCGCGCGACGGGCATTGCTAAGCGAGCCCGCGTATAGTTTCGGGCACTTTGCGTTGGCGCTTGCGCTCGCCGAAAAAGGTGATGTGCGCAACGCCCGACAATCCTTGGATACGGCCGTACGGAACGACACCATCAGTTTCTTCCAATATTTCCAGCCGCTTTTCGATGCGCTGTATCTGCGCGGCGACATGGCGATGGCACGACAGGAATTGAAAGCCCTGGACCGTATGGGGGTGTTCTTACCGGCCATCCTGCGTATGCGGACCGGCCTGCTCCCCGGCTCCGATTTATTTCCCCCCCGCTAGCTCGTTCTGGACGGCCCCCTTCATCGTGCACACAGACATCTTGCACGGGGGGAAACGCTTACACCACACTTGCCGTTCCTAATCTGTCCGCAGGTCATATCCATCAAAACCCAATATGTTGTGGTAACTAGAACCAATGCGCACAATATATGGTGCCGCGCCCGCCGATACAACATTTTATTGACAGTTACCGAAACTACGCTCTATAATCCCGTGAACGGTCATGGCCTCGCTTTCTTGCCGTGCTTGGGCCATGCGGGGACGACTGGAAGTGTCGGTTCTCGGGAGTATGTTGGTGAAACGAATACGGGTTTTCCTGGTAAATGCGGGATTCCGGCGGCCTCTGTATCCTCTTGTTACTCCGCCGATGGGCATTATGTACTTGGCGGGTTATCTGCGCTCGAAGATGGACATGGATCTCCGCTTGGTCAATCAGCGGTTGGACAATGTTTCCGATGACGCCCTGGTGCGCGAGATCGTGGAGTTCGGCGCAGACGTTGTTGGCTTAGGCGGCCTCACTCCGGCGGCCTCTCATCTGGCGAACATAAGCGAGTTGGTGCGAGCCGCGAGGCCTGAAACCCTGATCGTACTGGGCGGCCCGCATGTCAGTTCATTTGGCGCGGACGCCTTGAAGGGGACGGCGGCGGACGTGGCCGTGGCCGGCGCGGGTGAACGCGCGCTTGAACTGATCATCCGAAGCCGGTTCGAAGGCGGGTCTTTCGGCGATATCCCCGGCGTCTTTTGGCGCGATGCCTCCGGCGAAATCATTACCAATCCCGGAACGACGCCCGAGGTCGAGGAAATCGACTCGCTACCATTCCCGGCGTATGATCTGATTGAACTTCCGGCCTACTGGCGGCGTCAATCCATGGCGCCGATTCCGCGACGCCGCTATGCGTCCCTGTTCAGCAGCCGCGGATGCCCGTGCGGCTGCAAGTGGTGTCATCGCATCTTTGGCAAGCGTTTTCAGGGACATTCGGCGGAACGTATCGTGGCTGAGATCGAACACCTTCAGCGGCAATACGGCATCACGGACTTCGAGTTCATCGATGATATATTCAATCATGACAGTAAGCGCGTGTCGGTATTCTGCGATCTGCTTCACCAGAAGAATTTGACCACCAAATTCGCCTTTCCAAACGCCGTTCGCGGTGACGTTCTGACCGAGCCTATTATCGATGCATTGGTTTCCGTGGGCACGTATTTCTGCAGTTTTGCCCTCGAATCCGGCTCGCCGCGCATTCAGGAAGCGATGGGAAAAAGGCTCAATATTCCCCGGTTTGTGCAGAATGTCGAAGCAACCGCCAAGCGCGGGGTGTTTACCAATGGCTTCATGATGATGGGCTTTCCGACGGAGACCGAGGAAGACATGCAGATGACGATCGACGTGGCGTCTCAATCGCGGCTTCATACGGCCTCGTTTTTCACCGTGACGCCTTTTCCGAACACGGAATTGTACAACATGGTCATGCAATTGCATCCGGAACGCATGGAGCACGTAAGCTTCGAAGACATGAACTACTGTTTGCTCGAGATTAATGTCGCCGACGTGTCGAACGAAGTATTGTTTCACTATCAACGCAAAGCGAACCGAACTTTTTACTTGAACCCCAAGCGCCTGGCGCGAATCCTACGGGATTTCCCACAGCCGTTGTTCTTGCCCATCTATGCGGGGATATTCCTGAATCGTCTTACGAAGGGATTGCGTACCGTTCAAGGGCAAGGTCATGCGTAACATTGAATGGCCGCCCGGGGGGCGTTGATGCATGCGAAGTGAGCCTATGTCCCCGGGAGCCGCGAAAGGCGCCCGCGGCACATTCGCAATATTGGTGGCGATTAGCCTGCTTGCCCTGGCGTTGCGGCTCTATCGCCTCGATGCGCAATCGGTTTGGCCCGACGACTTTCTAAGCGTTTGGCATCTCAAGGCCTCGACGGCGTGGACCTGTGTCCGGCTCATGCAGTGGCTCTTGCCCGAACAAGCCCAGGGGCCTATTTATTACATCCTCAACTATTACTGGGGTCAAATTGTTGGGCAGAATGTCACTTTGTTGCGTCTCCTTCCCGTGTTCTTTGGCGTTGCGGCCGTCCCGTCGATCTACCTCCTTGGCTCCTACCTGTACGGTCGGCGCGCCGGTCTGATAGCGGCGTTGTGCCTTGCGCTCTCCCCGCAACACATTTGGGTGTCCCAGGAAATTCGCGCATACGGGCTTGTCATGCCACTGGTTATTGTGTCGCTTTACACCCTGTTGCGCGCGGCGCGTTCCGAGGCGTGGGACTCTTCCGTGCGTTGGCATCCATGGGGTATGCTCCACGTCCTTACGAATGCATTGCTCTTGTGGACGCATGCCTTCATGATCTTCTTCCTCATGGTGGAAGGATGCTTCCTGCTCATCTACTCGCGCCGTATGTTCCGGCAAACGATAGCCTGGATGGGCTGCCACGCGCTGCTCCTCATGGTCTGGGCCTATTGGATGTTTCAAATTCCCTATACGCACGACCTTGCGCCAGGCCCGCCGACGCTCAGTGAAGTGTGCAGCACGCTTAGCGCCAGCGACACGGTATCCGGCAACAGAGAACTCTTGCCACCTTGGAAAACCCGCAAGCTGGATTCCATGTCCGCCGGCGTCCGCCATTTGTTGTCCATTCGCCCCGCGATGGACTACTCCCTTCGCGCCGTCTATTGTTCACCGCTCCTTCTGCTCATTCCCCTTATGCTCGCACGCCGTCGCCGCGTTCTCAAGGGGCCGCCCGTGGCCGCCACGCAAAACGCCGTGTTGCTCCTGCTTTTGTTTGTGCTTCCCGGCCTGACCCTTTCCGCCCTGGCCCTATTGACGCAGCGCCCGTTCCTGACACCGATGTATATAATGTACAATTCCGTGTCCGTCTATATTGTGATTGGCGCTATCCTCGGCGGGATCGGATTTCTTAGGGCCAGATATCTGGCCTTGGCCGGAGTGGTTGTCCTTTATGGGTATCAAGTAGCGCTGTTAGTGCCCTTTACAACGAGAACGGACTGGAAATCGGCGGCTCGATACATAACCGACAAGGGATCGCCAGACGATCTCGTCTTGAACTTACAATATTTCTGGCCTGCGGACTATATTTGCTGCTACATGCGCGACAACCGCGTTCCCGTTCGGCGCGTAACCACGTTTCAGGCGGCGTGCGACCAGAGTGCCGCCTTTCTGGAAGATGCCAAAGCCGACAGAAATGTCTGGATTGCGTTCGATCAAGCCTTTATTGGCTGGCTGTATCCCGGATTCGACCAGGTCCGCACAGTTTCGGAAGCCCTTGCCGAAAGGGGACTGCAATGCAGTTACGTCGAGTTTCCAGGACAGTACAACCTGATTTTGTTCCGGGTATCGCCAGATCCGGGGTCTATCCGTGCGCTCGCACCGAAACCTGTACTTTCCTTAACCCCAATCGACTACGAGGCCCTTCTCCACGAGCTTGGAGTCAATCCCCCGGACGTGGCCTGTCGCGACAAGTATGTGGCCGCTTTACGAAACGAAGTGATGATCTGGCCGCCGATGACCACCTTTTTTTGCGTGATGCATAGTATGGACCTATTGGCCGCGCATCAGCCTGAACTTTCGGAAGCAATGGCGCGCGCGGCGCTTGTCCGCAAGCCGACGTTTGGATTAGGCCACTTTGCGTTGGGCCTGGCGCGTGCGGCGCAGCACGACGACGACGGGGCCATGGCGGCATTTGGTGCGTCATTTAGAGAACACCCGGGGCTTCGCGCCTTGTTTGCGCGTTACGTGTCCGCGCTTTGCGAGACCCAGTGCTATGATAAGGCCCGTGCCGAATCGGATGAACTCGAGCGGATGGGTTTCTTGATGACGCCGGCGCTTTATGAGACATGCCGCGTAAGGCGCGGCACAAAATAGAGATGCGCGTGAATTTTCCAGCGCGCAGGAGACCGAATGCGCTTAACTGAAAGATGTTTGCGACTTGCCTACCGGGCAGGGGCGCGCCTTTTCTACGGGAGCGGCGCCAATGCCGACTGGATTTACGAGAAAGTCCAACGGCCTCGGAATGTGGGCGTCCTGGCCCTGAATTTCCTCTACTACTATCTACGCCGCCCGAAAATCGGCGGCATCGTCAGCCTCATCTTGGAACCCGTCTCGGGCTGTAACCTTCGCTGCACTTATTGCAGGGGAAAAATGGACTTGGAGGGCCGCAGGCCCTATCTGATGTCGTGGGAAACGTTTTGCCGGGCCATAGACACGGCGCCACGCTCTGTCGAGTCGGTTGCTCTGTGTGCTTTCGGCGAACCCCTTCTGCACCCCCGCATCTGCGATATGATCGATTACATACGGGCCAGCGGACGGCGCGTCGTCCTCTACAGCAATTGCACGCTTTTGACCGGCGAACGGCTCGATCAACTCGCCAAGACGGATCTTTCGGTCCTCAGCGTCTCGATCGAACCTGATGCCGAAACGTCCCGGAAATACCGCGGTGTGGACTTAGACGAAATCCGCCGCAACGTCGAAACGTTTGCGCGGCTTATGCAGCCAGAAACCGAAATAAAGCTCTCTATCGTGGCGCATCCGGGCAACATCGACCGCATCGACAAAGCCGCGGACGCGTGGCGTCCTCTGGTCGAGCACGTGAAGGTCGGGGCAATGGTAGGGTTCGACGGAGCAGGCCATACCGGCCAGTGCGCCGAACCCTGGCGCGGCAATATCGTGGTATTTAGCAATGGCAAGGTGTCGCCGTGCTGCGTCGACCTCTATGCGGATTTAGTCATCGGCGATGTCAATGAATCCAGTTTGAGCGATATGATACGCGCCCCGGAGTTCGCAAGGTTGCTCGATCGTTTCATCCACGGTCCCGTGCCGGATCTTTGTGCCCGATGCGGTGAGTTTGCAGCGCCCGGTGTTCCCGCCAAGGCACCAAGACGTCCCCATCGTCGCCGAAAGGCGAGTCCTTAGCGCGCTGCAAATTGACTAGCCAAACGCGGACGCGCTATCTTGCGGAAATGATGGAGTATGTTTTTGTATGAAAGTCGTGCTTGTCTTGCCCCCATGGTGTATTTCCGCCTCACGGAAAGAGATTCGGAAAATCAAGGAGGGTATGGTTCTGCCTTCATTGGGTGTCGCCTATCTTGCGGCGGCGCTCGAGGCGGCAGGACATGGCGTGGTTCTTATTGATGCTTTCGCATTGGATTGGACCCTGGAAGAGACAGTGGCCGCCATTTTGAAGGAAGACCCCGGGGTCGTCGGGATCTCTTGCTTGACCATCCGGGCTACGTCCGCTTATGCGCTGGCAACGGCCCTTAAAGCGGCGGATAAAGAGTTGCTGCTTGTGATGGGCGGCTGGCACGTCACCGCCTTGCGTGACAAAGTCCTCGCGGAATGCCCCGATGTTGACGTCCTCATCCCCGGCGAAGCCGAAGCGACGCTCAGGGAGTTCGTTGACCGGCTAAGCCAGAATCGTTCCTTCGCGGATCTGCCCGGGTTGATTTATCGCGGCAATTCGGGTGAAGTCATCGAGACCCCGCCGGCCAAGATTGTCCGCGAGTTGGACACCATCGCCCCCCCTGACTGGGATATCTTCGACCGAAACCTGTATCGTCCGCTCTTCAGCCAAGGAATCAAATGGCCGATTGCGGTACTATTGAGCGCACGGGGATGTCCGTGGGGCCAATGCCGGTTTTGCCACCAAAACAGAAGCGACCGGCTGCCGTATCGCCGGCACTCGCCTGAACGGGTCGTAGCCGAATTTCGCCATTTGGTCCGCGATTTAGGCTACCTCGAAATCATCTTTTGGGATGATAATTTCTGCTTCAACGAGGGCTGGTTGAACACCTTTTGCGACTTATTGGATGCCGAAGGTCTTAACAGCGTCCCATGGACGGCACAAGCCCATCTCCGCACGGCGACCCGTGCCATGTTTCAACGCATCCGTGCGTCCGGATGTTACAACTTGTTCATTGGCATCGAGTCCGGCAATCAGGAAATGCTGGATATGATGCACAAAGGAACCACGTTGGAACAATGCCGTCACGGCGTTCAGTGGGCAAAAGAGGCAGGATTCGAGACCCGATGTTCCTATATGCTCGGGTTGCCAGCGGAGACGCGCGAGATGGTGGAGGAAACGATTCGCTTCGCTTGCGAACTCGACGCCGATTACACGCAGTTTATTCCATTCCACGTCTGGCCCGATACGCCATTTGGCGAGGATGCGCTGCGAGAAGGACAATACCTGGGGTGGAGCGACGACATGCACAATCTACAGTATGTGCCCAACACACTGTCGGGCTCAGATGAACTGAAGGCCCTCATCAAATCTGCCTACCGGCGCTATTATTTGCGTCCGAGTTACATCGCCAAGACGTTATGGCGTCTGCGAAAACCGGTCTACTTCCACAGGACATGGCGTGGTTTCCTGTACTTCCTTGGACTGTAGCGCCCCCTTGTACTCGACGAGGGCGCCTATAAGAATAAAGATTGAGGCTCGACGACATCGTGAGGAAAACGGGTAGAAACATCTTGCGCCAATGGGCCGTCTCGATCTTTGCATTCGTTGTCCTCCCGTTCCTGTTGCTGAGTTCCGCAGAATGGGCGCTACGGGCTTTGCACTATGGTTATTCCCGTGCCCTGTTTCGGACGGCTCCCGCGCCTCACCGCTCGTTTTCGATCATAAATACCGGGTTCTACAGCCGCTTCTTTCCCAAAACCGTTGAAAGAGACATGGCCCTCACGATGAACTGGGGATTTGCAATTCCAAAGACGAAAAGCCCCGACACGTGCAGGATATTCGTGTTCGGAAGTTCTGCGGCACTGGGCGACGTACCCGCCTATGCATTCAGTTTCTCGCGAATTATCGAGGTGATGCTGCAAGCGGCCTTTCCCGATAAACGCTTTGAAATCTATAACGTGGCATGCTGCTCGATAAATTCACACGTGATGCGCTTGGCGGCACTGGAATGCGCCAAACAAGCCCCCGATTTCTTCGTGGTCTACATGGGCAACAACGAATTCATAGGCCCGTTTGGCCCGGGATGGTCGCCGCCTTCCCAGATTCCCCCAAAAGCCCGATGGGTAGCGACGCGGCTTGCACTTCAGCAATTGCGTTTGTATCAGGCCGCCGAGCCGTTTGGGGTTGCCCCCTCGAGGCTGCTTACCTCGATTGCCGAGGACCCGCTCAAGATCGTGGCTGGGTTGACCAAGTTCCGCTCCAATTCGCCCGGTAGAGAGGCCATGTACGAAAACTATGCCCAGAACCTTGGAGACATCTGTCGCAGCGCCCACCGTGTCGGCGCACAAACTGTCTTGTGCACGGTTACCAGCAACATAAGGGATCTGCCGCCATTTGGGTCTTTGCATAAGGAAGGGTTATCCGAGGCAGACCGGATGTTGTGGGAAGACCAGTTCTCGAAGGGAATTGCGGCTCAAGAAAGGGCGGTCAAGGACGGGCCGGACGCCCTGCGTGAAGCCCGCGACCACTTCGAGCAGGCGGAAAAGATCGACGAAACCTATCCGGATTTGCAGTACAGACTTGGGCGGTGTTTCTGGGAACTCGAGGACTACCCGAGCGCGTCGAAGGCCTTTGCCTTGGCACGCGATAACGATTGCCTGCCCCTTCGCGCGAATAACCGAATCAACGAGATTATCACTCGGACAGCCTCGGACTGGGCTTTCAAGGGAGCCCTCTTGGCCGACATTTGCCAGCGAATCAACGCTTCAAGTCCTCATGGCGTGGCCGGGAACGGACTTTTCCATGATTTTGTGCATTTTCTTTTTCCCGGCCATTATCAAGCGGCTTCAAGTATTTTCGATGCCCTCAAGGGTTCCTTGGGACGGCCCGATGCGACGGCGCTGACGGAGGAGGAGTGCAAGCGGCAGCTTGGCATGAGTCCTTATCTATACGCGCGTCACTTGCGGTTGGCCCTCGATGAACTTGAAAGCTATCACAAAGTCGATTCCGAGATTCATACCGAATGGTTGCATGCGCTCGTGGCTCAGGCCGACGCTGTGCTTACCCCCGATTCGGCGGCAGAGGCAAGGCGAATTTTAGAGGAAGCGATTACGCGGCGTCCCAAGGATTTCCATCTGCGCAGAACGCTCGTCGAGGTGCTGCGGGACTCGAATCATTCCGAGGACGCTCTGCGGAAAGCAAAGGCGCTTGTCTCGCTCTACGATGAAAGACCCGATGCACATGTATTGCTCTCCGATGTCCTGGAGCAGATGGGGAAAAAGGAGGAGGCCATGGAAGAGCGAAAGGGCTTGGGCGGCACTTGACGCCTTGGGCAGCGGTTAGGGAATCCGCGCAGATCTCAACCTATTTGAAGTCGTTGGATCGCATGGGCGTCTTCCTGCCCGCTGTCTTGCGTGCGAAGACGGAACGCCTACCGGACGCCAGTCTCTTCCCGTCCCGATCGTTGCGAACCGGCCGGTGCTGCCTCTGCGGGATTCCGGTACTTCTCCAAAATGGCGATCACGGCCTTGTTGGCCGGAAAGCGTTGATGCCATTCGTTGATTTCCTGGACCGGATAGTCGTGACCGGCCGCCTTCAACACACGGGCAAGACCGGACACGAGTTCCCCAACATACGTGTCCACATAACTACCGTCGCTCCAATCATCCCAGTCGACATACTCCAGGTTCTCTTCGAGCGCGGCCAACAGGTCCGGCGAAGAGGGAATGGCCCGGAGTTCTTGAAGGTACAACTCGGCCGCTTCGGGGAAATGCCCGGACTTCTCGACGGCAAGCCGTAGATTCCACCGAATCGGCACGTCCTGGAGATCATTCGTTACGGCGTCGCGCAGTCGCGCGATTTCCTCCTGCGCTTCGGGCGGTTTGAATTCTGTAGATGCAACACAGTGATACACAACTATGTCCGAGCGTCCTATGAAGATATTCCGAGTAAACATGATGTTGCGCAATGTCAGGTAGCGCTCCACAATGGCGGCACGCGTCGTCGCGCACCTGGAATTCCAGTGTCCGTGCACGATCCACAGGCCGGCGTTGTCTCGCAGGGCCGTATCGACTTGGGCAAGTTCGTCATGAACCCGGGCGCCGCTTCGCGTGGTGACGGGAGGCCCATTGGGATCCCGATTGAATTCAAATGTATCGTGCGTGAAGGAGGGCTGCCATATTACGTTCTCGCCGTCCTTGATGTTTGCCTGAACATAGCGCGCAGCCCCTTTCTCGTCCGAGCGAACCGGCAAGACAACGGCCAGGAACCCCAGGAAACCCAGCGTGGCAATCAGCACCGCCGTCATACAGAATCTCAAAGATCCGCGCATGCCCGCGATTCCCGCCGCAGCCATCAGATAAAGGGCGGGGGTACTGTAGATGACATATCGAAGTTGAAACGCCGGGACAATGAAGATGGAAAACAACAGAAGCCAGAGACAAGGAAGGGCGTACCACATCAGACGGAATAGGCGTATTTCCCGGCGCGACGTGGTTTCAGGCAGTGGCGGCAGCGATATGCCGGCACGTTGGCAAGTGGGTCGAACGACGAAAGAACATGCGCCCGCAAATAGTGATACAGATAGTACTATCGTACAGGCGGGAAATAGATAAACGAAACACCCGGGGAGTCCGGCAAACAGATCCCGGGGTAGGCTGAAGCTCCGATAATACACCAGAAACGTGAGATAGAACGAGTCCGCGTAGAGCCATGTGGAAAGGACTTCGAGCCAGTGCGCGCTCAGCGCGGGTTGTCCCGGCGCCTTCCACGTCAGGACCAACAACATGATGGGAATCATCGGCACGGCGTTGGCCACGCTCCACCACAGGATGCGCCGAAACGGACGCAAATGGAAAAGCAGGAGAAAAACCCCCTCCGTGACAATCAGCCACAGTCCAAAAAGATGGGTCCACATCAACAATGAATTGGCAATGATGTTGACAATCCACCAACGTCTTGCCGATTGATGCAGCGCCTTGTGGAATGCATACGCCGAGACAAGCCCCAGCAGTGTCATGAGGCCGTAGGGTCGCAATTCCTGGGCATAATGGATGTGCAGGGGGGACAGCGATACGAAAAGCGACGCCAGGAAGCCAACCCGCGAACCGTATAGCTCGAGGCCAAACCAAAATGTCATGAGAACAACGAGCATGCCGATGAGAACGCTCAACCACCGCATGCCCGTCGTGGAATGGACCAGATGGTGATACCAGCCATACTCGAGGATGAAATACAGCGGCACCATATCCCTGTTGGCGTCATCCGAACGTTGCAGCCAGACCGAGAGACTCGGCGAATCGACCATTTGACGCACCCACTGGGCTTCGTCGAACCAGAGGGATTGTTGGCTGAGGGTGGCGACGCGAAGCACGAGGCCGACAGCCAGAATCAGCAGAAGGACGAGCGCGGTGTTCCAGCGACTGGACATTCAGGGAACCCTCGCCACTGCGTGCTTTGCGATCGGATGTGCGGACGCGCGGATGCCTGAACGCAAGAGGCCCGGTACCATTCAACGACTCCGCGCAACACGAACGATGCTCGTGTTGGTATTGCATCGAATCAGTACACATAGCGAGAACATCATTTGTGAAAACACCTATGCGGCATCTCGGATAATGGGCCGTACTGCAACACGCCGTACTTTACAGAAAACGATCCGACTGCCGCAAATGAAGCGTTGTCGGCGACGTAATTTCGCGGTGTATTTTGCCTCGCTCTCGTTGCCGGGCCGCATTTCTACGTCGAACCTCATGCAGGCGAATGCGTACAAGACGCCTTCAGCACCGGAAGTGGATGGCGGCGGGGAGGATCTCGAAAGTGGCCGGGAGCCGTCCCGGCGCTTCGCCGTCGACATCGAGGAGCACTTCGCCCGCACCTTCGACGGGCAACGCGGTCACGCGGCGGCCACGTACGATGGTCACGTGTTCGCTCGATAGGTGTTTGCCGCGATAGATGGTTCCGACGTTGCGCAAGAGCTTCGGCAAGCCGAGACCGTGAATGATGACCACGTCGAACAATCCGTCGTCCGGCACGGCATGCGGCGCGATGTGCATGCTGCCTCCGAAATACTGGCCGTTGCAGACGGCTGCGGTGCTGACGCGCAGTACTTTGTCGAACACATCGTCGATTTGGATGCGGACCGGCTGGTTGCGGTAGGTCAGTAGCGCTTGCAGCATCCCGACGAAGAATGCGAACTTGCCACCGAATCGCTTCGAGAATTTGAGGCTGTTCACGGCGCGGTCGGTTGCGCCGCTCAGTCCGAAACTGGCGATGTTGCCGAAATAGCGCGTCTCCTCTTGGCCGCGATGGTTGATGAACGTGAGCTTGCCGAGGTCGATGGTTCGCAACTCGCTGGCGGCCATGCGCTCGATTTGGTCCTCCATCCCTTCCGGGATGCCATAGGTACGGCGGAAGTCGCGTCCGGTACCGCTGGTCACCACAGCCAGGACCGCGTCGGGATTGATGGGCCGCCCGTTCTCGAAAAATCCGTTGATGACCTCGTTGATTGTGCCGTCGCCACCCACGGCGATGATCTGTTCCATACCGTCCTTGAGCGCCTGCGCCGTGAGCCGCGTCGCGGCCATGGGACCGTCCGTAAACGACGCCTCGACGGGGCCGATCGCATGGCTGAGTTTGGACTCGATCCCCGGCCAGATCGCGCCCGTGCGGTCGCCCCACGAGTGCGGATTGACGACCGCCCGCGTCCGCGCCCATGAGGTGAATCGCGCCTTCGCACGGTTTATCTGCGTTGCACGCTCGACATGGTCCCATCCCAGTTCGAGCGCCATCAGGTCCGCCGCGCGGGCAATGGCCGCGTCGCCGGGACTGCCGATGGTTCCAAGCCCCGTCCTGCGAAACAGAATGTCGTCCAACGTCAGCGCCATTTCGCGCCGGACCGCGTACACGACTTGCGCCGCGATATCCGGGAAACGATCCGAAAGGCGGTCGATCCATTTGGGATTCTCATCGAGCAGCGCCATGACTTCTTCCATGCGCCCGCCGTAATTTTGCGCAAGATTCCCGACCATCTCGGCGGGCATATCCGCGTGCTTGTCGAGGGCCTGCTGCTTGAACTCCGCGAAGCGGCCCACCGTACCGCCGCCGTACGTCGGCACGTGGTCCGTCGTACACGGCAGCCCCGTTTTCCCGAGCTTGGCGCAGGCCAGGTCCACGACCTTCTCGGCCAAATGCCGCGACGTGGTCCATTTGCCGCCGATCACCGTCAGCAACCCCTTCAGACCGTCTTGCGCCTCGTGATCGAAAACCTCGGCCGCGCGACTGGCCTTGTACGAATCCGAATCCTGTGCGTCGGACGCGGGCTGTTCGAGCTGGTTGACCGGCGTCGTCGTATCCACGATCGGACGCAGGCCGCAGTAGAAATACAGCACGTCGGAACGCGTCACCTTGGCGCTGGGATAGCCCTTGTTGATCACGCCCAGGAATTCGATGATGTCCTTCTCGGTCACGTGGACCTTGTCCGGCTCGCCCTTGTAGACGGTGTCGGTAGTACCGAGAATCGAGTATCCACGCCACGGCAGGATAAAGAAATGCCCACCCTTCGACTGCACGGCGATGGCGTGGCCATGCGTCAACGGGCGCGTCAACAAATGGATACCTTTCGAGCGAATCAGATGGCGCGACGGTTCCTCGCTCGCCGCGCCCGCATCGCGACGCGCCGTACCCATCAAGAGGTCCGCCCACGGTCCCGCCGCATTGATCACGATACGGCCTCTCACGAGTATGGGGTTTGGGGTTTTGGGTTTGGGGTTTGGGGTTCCTGCGGCGGCATTTTCTTCCCCAGACCCCGGTGAACGGTCGCACACGTGAACGCCCGTCGCAATGCCGTCTTCGACTACGAAACCGACCACCTCGGCATAGTTCGCAACATCCGCGCCCGCTTCCGCCGCCGACAGAATGCATTCGAGCGCCAACCGTTCGGGCGAATACATCTGGTAATCGTAGAAAATCATTGCGCCCGTCAGGTCCTCGGTTTCAAGCCCCGGTTCGAGCGCGAGGGTTTCCTTACGGTTCAATTTCTTATGCGCGGGGATCGATTTCTCCGGATCGTCGAGTCGATTTCGATCATAGGCGAGCCAATCGTACAGCGTCAGACCGATACCCTTGACCATGCGGTCCTTGATGCCGCTCTTCGTCATCGGCATCAGAAACGTCAACGGCTCGATCATGTGCGGCGCGGTATTCGACCAGATCCGCCGCTCGCGCAACGATTCGCGGACCAGCCCCAACTCGAGGTTCTGCAAATAGCGTAGACCGCCGTGGATCAGTTTCGACGATGCCGCCGTAGTCGCGCCCGCGAAATCGTTCTTCTCGACCAGCGCCACCGACAGTCCACGCAACGCCGCATCGCGCGCAATACATGCCCCGGTAATCCCGCCGCCCACGACGACAACGTCATACGACTTCGCAGCCATGGCCTCGAGATTGCGTTCGAGACGCCGTCCGCCGCTATCCAAAGAATCCGCCGATGTCACAATCCCGCTCCCCATGTCATAACCACTCGACCATTCTTATAGCAGGAAACAGGGGAGGAAATCCAAAGGGGACATCGCCGAATTGGGATGTTCGTTTTCCTTGGCAGCGTTGCGCAGGGAACGGTCGAGTGTCGCCAGGGGCAGCGACAGGCGTATGGCCAGTTCGAGGTAGCAGGCGGAGAGCGCGTGTGTGCGTGTGTGCGTGTGTGAACATGGGCATCGAGTCGTGTAGACTCAAGCGCGAGCGATTTGCATGGAACACGACATCGCTATAGACTTGAGTTGTGGGAACTTTGGCAGTACGGTGGGTTGAACTGCTCTCTACTTCGAAAGGCTATGCGCATCCATGTCGCCATTTCAGACGGGAACGATAGTAAGACTTGTAGCGGACCCGACTCGCAAAGGCGTGATACTTTCGGTGGTGTGCTCTATTGCGGAATCGAGATACCAGGTATTCATCGATGGTCAGGCGCAGACCTTTTATGAATCTCAACTCATCCCTGACACGGCGGAACCTACGCAACCGCGAGTCGTCCCTCTTGAAGAGTTTCATCTGTTTCTCAGTGCACTGCAAATTCGCCATCCAAGCTGCTCAACGCTGTATTCACTGAATGCCGCACGTATCGACTTCATACCCTACCAATTTCGGCCCGCGCTCAAGTTCATCCGCTCAGACCGTCCCCGTCTCTTGATCGCCGACGGCGTTGGCGTTGGCAAGACGATCGAGGCCGGATTGATCCTCCGCGAAATGCAGGCACGCGCGGACATTCAGTCGGTCCTGATCATCTGCCCGCGCCCGCTTGTGACGGAGCGGAAATGGGAACAGGAGATGAAGCGTTTCGATGAGCGGTTCATCGCCCTCGATGGCCCCGTGCTTCGGCACTGTATAGACGAAACGGACAAAGACGGGATATGGCCGGCGCAATACCAGAAGGCGATTCTGCCCTACTCGCTGCTGGACGAGACCCTGATCCATGGACAACCGGGCAAGCGGACACGCAGGCGTCGAAAAGGTTTGGTGGACCTCGATCATCCGCCGCGCTTCGACCTCGTCATTGTTGATGAAGCCCATCATATTCGCAATTCCGAAACGTACGCGCATCAGGCGGTCAGTTTCTTCTGCGAACATGCGGAAGCGGCGGTGTTTCTTACGGCGACGCCGATTCAACTCGGAAGCCGCGATTTGTTCATGCTGCTTCGTGTCCTACGTCCCGATCTCGTTATCGACTGGGAAAGCTACCAAAGCATGGCGGAGCCGAACCCGTTTATCAATCAGGCGGTCTCGCAAGTCCGCGCGGGGGGTATAGACTGGCAGTCACAGGCGGATGCGGCGCTGGAACACGCGGCCCAGACGGCTTGGGGTCGAGCAGTTCTCATTCACAATCCCGAATTCCATGTATGCCGAGAGATACTCCAAGGCGCAACGATCTCCAGAGAGGAACGAGTTGGCCTCATTCGGCAGATCGAAGACCTCCATACGTTCGCCGGAATTATCAACCGGACGCGCCGCCGCGACATTGGAGACTTCACCATACGAAAGCCAGAAACGGTCTCCGTTCCCTTCACGAAACCGCAACAAGACCTGCACGACAGCCTCATCGCCGTCCAGGCCCGGATCCTGGAAATGCTCCATGGAAACCAGAACGTCAAGTTCATGATGAGCACGTTGCGGCGGCAAGCGGCAAGCTGTATCTTCGGTCTGGCGCCCTTCATCGAGGACATTCTGACGCGCAGATTGGATGACTTGACATGGTTGGCGGCATCGGATTCCGACATCCGCCCCGACGATGAAGCGCTTGACACACTCCGTAGCGGAATCGTCGAGGTTGTCCAGGCGGCGAAGTCCTTACCCCCTGACGACCCAAAGCTGGACGCCCTGCTCCGGCTTGTCGCCGACAAGCAGCGTCTGCCAAACAACAAGATGATCATCTTCAGCACATTCCGGCACACCCTGGCCTATCTCCATCAACGGCTTAGGGCTGCCGGTTTTCGTGCAGGTCTCATCCACGGGGATATCCCGGACGAAGACGCGAAGGGCCAAGAGGGACGAAGGTCTATTCGCGATCGCTTTGAGGCCACCCGCGATAGTAAAGATGCGCTCGACATCCTTCTTTTCTCGGAAGTGGGCTGTGAAGGTCTCGACTACCAATTCTGCGACTGCATCGCCAACTACGATATCCCATGGAACCCCATGCGGATTGAGCAGCGCATTGGCCGCATCGACCGCGTAGGGCAGCAAAGCGAGACCGTCGCCATCTACAATTTTATTACGCCGGGAACAGTGGATGCTGAAATCTACGAACGGTGTCTCTTGCGGATTGGCGTTTTCAATGAGTCATTGGGGGAAAGCGAGGAGATCCTTGGTGACATTACCCAGCAGGTCCGCAGCATTGCCGAGAACCTGTCCCTGTCGCCCGAAGAGCGGCGAAGAAAACTCGAACAAGTAGCCGATAACGAGATTCGGCTCATCCAGGAACAACGACAACTCGAGGACAAGGAAGCTGAGTTTTTCGGTATCCGACTCCCGAAGGAGATGGCGCGCGCCGAGATTGAGAACGCATCCAGCGTTTGGCTTGGTCCCGAAGCGATACAGAGACTTGTTGAGCGCTATCTGGAACTTGTTTGCGGCGAAGGGCGCGAATATGTGCTTGGCGAAAAAGGCCTCAAGACATTGCGCCTGTCGCAGGAAGCGCGCACGCGACTCTTGGAATACTACGAACGAATCCCGAAACAGATGTCACCCATGTTCCGCGACTGGGAACGCTGGTTGAAA
>CAIYET010000474.1 GCA_903925285.1 Candidatus Hydrogenedentota bacterium
ATAGAGAATACGCGATTGCTCAGGCGTAAAAATGTAGGGTTGCTTGAGCAGAGCGTTTTGGACATCCGGCTCCTTGACGCCGTGTCGCAGCATGAGTTCTTGCCATCGCTGCTCTTGAAGGACGCCGTTGTTTGCAAAAGTCGCCCTGCCGAGTTGGCGCAGCGCGATCAACATGTCGAGAGGAGGCGGTTTTTGCTTGCTGTTGATGTACGCCCGCCATTGCTCGGCGGGGCCGGCGAATTGGGCTATGCCTCTTTGCACTCCTTGGCCAAGAAACGGCAGGTTCACGCCTCGCTTCATTAACAGCCAGCGAAGATTTTCCCATGGGCAATTGGTGTGGAGCCAGTAGTCGATAGCCTGTTCAACGGAGTGATAATCGTTCGGCCACATCCAGTTTGCATCGTACTCCATTTCGCGGAGCAAAGGCTGAATGATGCCGATTAACGGCGCTTCCGTTGCTGAGATCGCTGCCCCTTCAGCAGCGGTTCCAAGAGTAAATGAAGCTGCGCCAGGCATTTGCTACTCAACATTCGGTGTTAAACTGGTTTCCGGTGGCACCGTGTATTCCGGTGTCGGTTGCAAAACTGGATCGGCTTGGTCCAGTAATGGAGTCCTTGCTGGAGGTTGACGATTTGGCCACGTTGGCGCGGCTATTTGTGATGGAATCCTAACACGTCTGGCAATTTCGACGATGGGCGGAATGACGATCCCGATGGCCTCGCCGATGACCGTTGCACCGGCAACTGCCGGGTTGTTTGCTATCGCTTGACCGGCCATCGCGCCAGCAGCAATTGGGCCGCCAGCGATGAGGGCTGTTAACCTTTCAAGAAAGCTCGGCTCCGGCGATGCTGTCGGTGGTTGCTCCTCGGTCGAAACTGTTTCCGTCACCTGCTCGACCAGGCCGTGAGCGATCCCAGAGGCAACATCGTCCAAGAGATCGGCGTCACGGCCTTCACGCCGCCGCTTGATGATTAGCATGGCCGACCTCAATACATGACGTTGTTGGGGGCTTGCGTCGTCAACAGGCTGGTCATCGGGATTGCCGAGACGATCAGCGTGTACTGAGCGCCACCATAAGTGCCACCGCCGAGGAATTGAAAGGAAACGCTCGTGCTCGCTGGTATCATCGCGTTCACCTTGTGCGATCCACCATTTCCGGCTGAAGCAAGGTTACACGTCTGAGTTGCAAATGACGTTCCATCAGCCGTCGTAGCGGTCAGCGTGTATGTGCCTGTTGATGCCCCACCGTCCGCCACTCGGCATGCCACGCTGTAATTGAACTCATACAGCATGTCGTAAGGCGGCGAGACAAACAGGGCCGTGCTGGGCGTATCTGCCGTCAAGTTCCTCCCAGCCCAGTAGTACGACGTGCGAAAAAACGACGTGATGAACGAAATGACGTTGACGACGACATTCCTCAGCCGATTCCACGGCGCGACGTACTGCTTGATAACCATCTGCTCCGATCCAGTCAACGGAAGGCTGGCCGGAGGCGGAAACTCTTCGTCACGGTGATCGGGTGGATACGGCCCACGCCCGCCATCGCCCCGGCCTCCGCTCGGTCCGTAGATCGTCACCGTGCATGGCGCGGGGCCCCCGTAATACCCCTCGTGACGGTGGTTCGGGTCTTCGCCGTGTTCGCGGTCCCATGCTCGTGAGCCGGGAACCTTGTCGGGATATGGGTTGGTTTCCACTGAATTGCTCCTTTAACGGGGAATTACGCCGCTACCGCCTTGAATCTGGCGGCCGGTGGACGTTAGCACGGCGCGCGAGTTTGACGGATAACTCCAAGTGCGACCTCGGACATCGCCTGGGGCCTGGCCGCTGAAAAAGTCGATGGCAATTGTGGTCGTCGGCCCCTCGCCAACTTGCTCATTCGGCTCCAATCCTTCAACGGTCAACGGCACATGCAAAGCAACATTTCCCATGCCGTTATCAGCAGGTCCACCGTCCTGCCCTTGAATGAAAACCGGCTCGCTAAACGTGATGATTGCCACAGACGCATCGGTTGGGTCTGCGGTCACGCTGACGACATGCGACTCTCTTCGCAATTCTCGGCCATTCGCTTGCGGCGCTGGCACGGTACTGACCGGCGAAAGATTAGCGTCCTTGGCTCGACGCGGCACGTCAAGCCGTACATTTTTAGGGAAAAATTCATCGGCTGGCATGTTCTGCATTGGCCGCTCCTGTTCAGGTGCAAGGCGTATTGGCGTGCGCGTTACACCAGTTTATCGCCGCGGTCCTCGCCGCCTCTGCGTCTGCAAATGATTGCGTCCTGAATTGCCGCTTGCCTGACTCCGTGCAAACGATGATGTAGTAAAACCATCCATCAAAAATATTGGTTTGCAGGTGACAGGTGTACTTTCCAACCACCAAACCGCCA
>CAIYET010000475.1 GCA_903925285.1 Candidatus Hydrogenedentota bacterium
AAACAGGGATTTACGAAGTACAATCCCTGATCGGGGCGGGCGGGGCAAACAGGGAGTTACGAAGTACAATCCCTGATCGGGGCGGGCGGGGCAAACAGGGATTTACGAAGTACAATCCCTGATCGGGGCGGGCGGGCGGGCGGGGTGCATATTTCGGCACGAGTAGGCCACCGAATACGGCGTAACGCGAGCACCGAATACGGGAGAGCGCGAGCGGGTCATACGGGACGCGCGAGCGGTGAATCCGTAGGAAGATTTTTGGGTACGGCGTTGGGGAAGTGAGGGAGGGAAACCGCGGGATTGCCGGTTTCCCTCGGAGCGTAGCGACGAAGCGGTTCAGCTTTCTTGGAGCTTGTTAGGGTTCTTTCTGAGGGAGTCACCTTTGAGGGAGATCTTGTGTGCGTTATGCACGAGTCTGTCAAGGATGGCGTCCGCCCGTGATGGATCGCCGATCATGGTGTGCCATTTCTCGACGGGCACTTGGCTGGTAACGAGCGTGGAACGCAGGTCGTAGCGGTCCTCCATGAGTTCGTGCATATGGTGGCGTTGCTCTTCACTCAAAGGGGCGAGTCCCCAGTCGTCGATGACGAGCAGGTCGTTGCGGGCGTAACTGGCCAGCAGCCTTCGGTAGCGTCCGTCGGCTTTGGCGATGGCCAGGTCTTCGAATAGAGCCGGGGCGCGGACATAGAAGGCCCGGTACCCTTCGCGGCAGGCTTTGTGGGCCAGTGCACAGGCGATATAGCTTTTGCCGACGCCGGTGGGGCCGGTGATAAGGCAATTGTGATGTTCGCGGATCCAGCGGCAGCTTGCCAGGGAGAGCATGGCGGTCTTGTCGAGGTTTCTGGGATGACGGTAGTCAATATCCTCGATGATGGCCGTCAGACGCAGTTTGGCCTTGCGCAATCGGATTTCCAGACGATGGTTGTCGCGTTGGGTCATCTCGCGGTCCACGAGCAATCCGAGGCGGTCTTCAAAGCTGAGCGGGTCGTAGGGGCCTGAATTCCGTTGTTCCTCCAACGCCTTGGATATGCCGAACAGGCGCAGTTGTTGCAGTTTGTCTATCGTGGGTTGGTACAACATGCTTCACGTTCCTTTCAGCCTTAGCTGTAGTATTCGGGGCCACGGATATTATCGTGGTCGAGTGGCGGTTTCTCGGGGGCTTCTTGCGGCAAGGGCAGCTTGTCCAAGCCTCGCTTGAGGATGGATTCGATGCTCTTGAATCCAATGGCCTTGGTAGCCAGCGCACGAGTGCAGGCCGCCTCCAGTCTTTCGGGACCATATTCTTTGCCCAAACGCATCAGTCCCAGGCAGGCGCGAAAGCCCTGCTGCGGATGGGGGCGGCCTCGGAGAATGGCTTCCACAACGCGGACAGTTTCCGGTCCCGTTTTCTCGGCCCAATGCACCAGTCGCTCCGGCGTCCATTCGGCATAATCTTGGTGGCTTTTGGGCATATGGGCGACCACGGTGGCGTACTGTCCCTGGCGCTGCAAACGCAGGTGGCTGGCCACGCGCTTATTCTTGTGCAGGCACTCGACGGCGGTGGTTGTTATGCGGACATCGAGCGTCTGATTCACGAGTTGGTAGGGAACGCTGTAGTAATTGCCCTCGACCGCGACATGGTAGTCGATGTTGACCCGCGCCTTTTTCCATTCGGCGAATTCGTACGGTTGTTCCGGCAAGGGCAAGAGTGCGGGCTTATCCAGTTGCACGAACAGCGAACGCCGACTGCCCGGCAGCTTTTGGAAAGGGCGCTCATTGTATTGAATGAGCAGTCCATCGATGGCCTGGTTCAGTTCGGCAAGCGAAAAGAACGTGCGATGGCGCAACGCGGCGAGAATGCGCCGTTCCACGTCCTGCACTCCTTTTTCCACCTTGGCCTTGTCTTTGGGCTTGCGGACACGTGCTGGCAGAATGGCACAGCCATAATGTTCGGCCATCCCTTCATAGGTCCGGTTCGTTTCCGGTTCATAGCGGTGGGCAACAGACACACCCGCCTTCAAATTGTCCGGAATGACCAGGGCCGGAACGCCGCCCATGTATTGGAAAGTATGGACATGAGCCACGATCCATTCCGGCAGGTTTTGGCTCCAACACGCCTCGACGTACGTGTAGTTGCTCGCGCCCAATACCGCCACGAAAATCTGCGCCGCGCGGACTTCGCCGGTTTTCCCATCCGTGATGGGCATCGTTTGGCCGCAATAGTCCACGAACAGTTTCTCGCCTGCTTTGTGCTCCTGGCGCATGGGCAAATCCAACGTCTCGCGCCACGCCCGGTAATGAACACAAAACTGCGTATACTGGAACCCGTCCGGATGGGCCTCCTTGTACTCTTCCCAGACCAAACGCAACGTCACGCTCTTGCGCTTGAGTTGCCGATGGACTTCCACCCAATCCGGAACAAAATGCGGCCCCACTTCCTCGACGGGAAAAAGACGCCGCTCCAACGCTTCGTCCGTCAATTCATCCGGAAGCGGCCATGACAACCCCGCTTCCTTGGCCCGGCGCACATACTTCGACACCGTGCTGCGCGACAACGAACAACTCGCCGCCACCGCACGATCACCCAGGCCACAGGCCCACTTCAGACGCAATACTTCCCTGACCTTTCGCATAGAGGCTTACTCCTTGGCATGAAATGCCGTCGAAATTCCTGACCACTGCGGTCAAGAAACGGCACACAATACCAACGTTGCATCTATGCTGACTCCCCCGAATGACTTTCCCCGTATTCGCCGCTCGCGAGCGCCGTTTTTAGTGCTCGCGCTCAGCCGTTTTTAGCGCTCGCGCTTCCCCGTCCTCACCAACTGCTCGCGCACGAAATATGCAGGCGGGGCAACTGGTGGGGCGCTTATAGGTCGCTGGGGCCTCGCGGGCAGGAATACCGAACGCGTATTTTTGATGCAATCCATACCGAAATGCCCTCCCGACAGCGGTGGTACCACGAGCCGGTGACAGGAAAAGCTTAAGAACCGGCGAAGATTTCCCTGTCCGACATGCCGTACAACCTGGAACATATGCTGGAACGAGAAGTCTGCCCGCAATTCAGGTCCGAGGGAGAACGCCGAATAGCCACCACGCTGAATGCCTATGGAATCGGATACGAGTATGAACGCCCCGTTGTCGTCGATGACCAAGGCATAACGCGAACCCTCTACCCGGATTTCTTCCTGCCCGAATTCAATCTCTACATCGAATACTACGGACGCGTTGGCAACCAAGACTACGACCTGCGAACAGCAAAGAAAAAAGCCGCCTATGCCGCCAACAACCTGAACGTCATCTCGCTTTACCCGTGGGACCTCCTCCACGACTGGCCGAATTACTTACTCGACCAGCTACGCACCCCGCTTTCTGAAACAACCCGAACACGAGAGATCTTTCAGTACAGACATGCCGCCCCTCAAGCCCCGCAAAGAACCTACCACACGAACACGCGACCATACCGTCTTACTCCAAAAACACCCTACCGTTAACATCCTCCAGCCATCGACGCCAGTTGGCAAAAAAACAATAACTGGACAACTTCAAAAGGCACTATTGAATCCACTCCCTTTCTCACCAGCAGATCCCAACATGGACAAAAAGAAGACCCAACCAGAAAACCAGTCCACGCAACCACACGCTTCACCACCCATATACCGGGCCGCAGACGACAACCAGAATCACCAAACTCACTTACGATCCCACAAAGACCGCAAAGAACAAGCCCCCCATGAAGAAGATCAGTAGGAAGAACCCGCATTTAAGCTTATAGTCAGGTTTCGGTACAGTCCGTAAGTCTTTGCGCGAACGGGCGTTCCCGGAATACGGTCATGG
>CAIYET010000476.1 GCA_903925285.1 Candidatus Hydrogenedentota bacterium
AGACGACCTTGGCGCCGTTCTGTTTGAGCACTTTGTAGTTGTTGAACATGGCGAGTTGCTTGACCTCCCAGTGCGGCTCATCAAAGTGCTGCACCATTCGGTCAAGATCGTCCAGATACGAGTCTGTATCCAGATGAGAGTACTTGAGGTCTATCGGACATGATTGGGCAAGATAACGCGACAGAAGCTTGGCATGTTCCGCGTCTTCGTTTACTGCTTGCCCGTCATACGTGATGCAAACCGCAAGAGGCGGGGGCAGTCCTTGCTTTTTGAATTCCTTGGCCGCTACAGCCGTGATGATGCTCGAGTCTAGGCCACCGCTAAGCGCAAAGCCTACAGGAGCGTCTCCCATGAGACAGGCGCATACACTTTCGCGCACGCGATGTTGAAGTTGCTGAATGACGTCGGCGCGCTCGGATTCCTGAAAGGGTTTGCCGGGCAATACACGGAAGTAGGCAGTTTCTTTTGTTCCGCGCTCTCTTGTCCAAACCAGGTTGTGTCCAGGTGACAGAAGGCTGACATTCTCATAGAACGAGCGCGAGCTCGTGGCATATCCTGCGGCAAAAGCAAAGCCGTGAAGGAAATACTCAAGAATGGCCTTGGTGTTCGGCCGCTTTTCGATACGCGGATGACTGAACAATCCCTTGGGCTCTGAAGCGAAGGCAAACTCGTTTCCCGATGCCCAATAGAAAAGTGGCTTGATTCCAAAGGGGTCGCGAGAGAGAAACAACCGCTTTTCCGAGACCTTCCAGATGGCGAAGGCCCATTGTCCATCGAAACGCAATACGGAATCATCGCCCCAGGCTGCGTACGCCGCGACGGCAACTTCCGTATCACAGTCAGTTTGGAAGACCATCCCCAGGCACTGGAGTTCAGAACGGAGCGCCCGATAGTTGTAAATCTCCCCGTTGAGAACACCTACGTACTTCACTCCTTGCCATTCACGTACGAACGGCTGCCGGCCATGACCAATATCCACTATGCTGAGCAACACACTGCCAAGCGCAAAGTCGTCGTCGACAAATGAGCCTTTGTCATCGGGACCTCTATGGAGCATTGCGGACAACATGGACGCCAAGACGGTCTCGTTTTCGCGGCCGTCAATAGCTCGTATTGTCGAAAAACCACAGATTCCACACATAAAGCGGGTACTTCCTGAAAACCAAGTGTCCCGAAGGCAATTGCAGACCTTCAGGACACAAGAAAAACCAATGAATCAGCCGAACAGATCACTTTACCCCTTCCACAAGCCAATCCATTCCCATGATCTTCTCGTGTGACATTGTTTCGCCTTCCGGTACGACAACCTTGCCAGTGTTGTCTTTGATAGGCCCCTTGTATACAGCCAATTCACCGCGCTTGAACTTCTCAACAGCGTCATTGGCCTTCGTCTGTACATCGGCAGGTACCTTTGTGCTGAAGGAAGTGATTCCCACGTATCCTTCCTTGAAACCACCGTTCAGATCCCCGCTCGTTCCTTTCCAAGTTCCTGCAAGCATTGACTGTGCGGTGTCGGCATAGAGCTTACCCCAAAGCCAGCGCGTTCCCCCAAGGCACATGTTCGGCGCGAAATCACGCAAATCAGCATTATGACCGACAAGAAAAACACCGCGCTTTTCTGCCGTCTGCGCGACAGCAACCGAATTGTCAAGAACGCCGCAGACGACGTCGCATCCTTGATTGATAAGAGTGTCCGTGGCTTCTGCGGCAAGCCCGGGATCAAACCAATGGTTGATAAACGCTACAGAGGCGGTTACACTCGGATTAACGCTCCGAGCACCCAGAACATAGGCGT
The DNA here is from genome assembly GCA_903925285.1 of Candidatus Hydrogenedentota bacterium. Taxonomy (GTDB): domain Bacteria; phylum Hydrogenedentota; class Hydrogenedentia; order Hydrogenedentales; family SLHB01; genus DSVR01. The sequence continues at coordinate 1,796 of CAIYET010000476.1, forward strand.
TTATCTGCCATTTCATGGGAGGAATTGGGTGGGCTGCGACCACCCCGAGCTTATTCGACTTTGTCATGCTACCGGCAACAATCCCTTCCACGTACCACGCTTCGTACATCTTCGATGAATACGTGCCCAAATTGAGAGCAGGCTTAAAGCCCCAAGCCTGAAGGAACTTGACACTTGGAAACTCTGCCGCGAGTTTTACGGTCGTATCTTGATAACCGAACGACGCGGCAATAATGACGTTTGCCCCTTTATCCACCAATCGCCGCATTATACGTTCCGCGTCGCCGGTCTCGGGAACATTGCCAATAGCCGCAACTTTGACTTTGTCTCCCAAAACCTTCTCTACATACTTCAAAGCTTCGTCGTGGGAGTAGTTGAACCCCCAGTCGGACAATGGGCCGTTAGTAATCAGAGCTACTTGAAGCTTGTTATCGCCCTTCGTGAACGCCTGTGCCCCCTCTTCAATCTTGGTCTTGTCAGTTTGTGCGGCTTCCGTTACGGATGGAGCCTTCCCCACGGCAGGATTTTCTGCTTTTGGGGGTGCGAAAACCCATACGACGAGGCCGCCTAGAACTGCCGCAGCCAGAACGAGCAGCAGTGTTGTTGACGCTTTCCCTCTGTTCTTCATTTGTCGAGCT
>CAIYET010000477.1 GCA_903925285.1 Candidatus Hydrogenedentota bacterium
GAAAGCATTCACCGCGCCGCGCGCAAGGCTTCCGCGCCGGTGTTGGGTGAGCGCAAATGTCGCCGAGTCTCGTGTGTAAGCCCACTGTTTTCAACATTCTGAATTCTGACTCCTGAATTCTGACTGCCTTTTTTAGGGTTAGAGGTCTTATCTTCTACCTATCTCGCCCTTTTTGTCAACTAAATCGTTTTCCCGTATCGATTTTCCTTGCTAAATGAACGGCGATCGGCTAATATGCCCGTATTGGTAATACCAGTTTTTATGGAGGGGAGACATGAAGAGGTATGGGTTTACGCTCATCGAACTGCTGGTCGTCATCGCGATTATCGGCATTCTCGCGGCGATCCTGCTGCCAGCGCTGGCGCGAGCACGCGAGGCGGCGCGCCGTGCGAGTTGTCAGAACAACCTCAAGCAGTGGGGGATCATCTTCAAAATGTACGCGGGCGAATCGCCGAACCAGAAGTACCCGCCAACCGAGATCGAACTGGGCTGTGGAACGCGTCCGTGTATCTCGTTTGGGCCATTGGTGGCGTCGGTGTATCCCGAATACCTGACCGATCCGGCCATCGTTTTCTGTCCGTCGGACGCGAACGACCGGTTGCAGGATCATTACGCTCCAACAGACGGTCATCTGACGCTGACGGACAAGTCCGATGGCGGCGGAAAGCAGAGCGTCGAGGCGATCGGTTCGAGTTACACGTATGCCTACCACGTGTACGACCACCTGAGCGACAAATATGAGATGATCGACATCCCGCCATTTCTGCTCGAAGTCGTCAGTAAGCTAAACTTGCGGCCATTGGATCTCTCTATTACACAAGGCCCTGCACAGTTTATCCAGACCATGCTCGACCTGATAGAACAGTTGGCGGGACCGTTCCAGGCAAACGACGCTGCTGCGTTTTGCGAGGTCGTCGACCATGACCGTCACGTGTTGCCGGGCAACGGCAACGGCGGCAGCGAGACGGTCTATCGGGTACGCGAAGGCGTCGAGCGGTTTATGATCACCGATATCAACAACCCCGCCGCCACCGCCATGGCGCAAAGCGGCATCTTCCTCATGTGGGACAACGTCGCGACAGTCGCAGCCAAGTTCAACCATGTCCCCGGCGGGTCGAACGTGCTCTACATGGACGGCCACGTCGCCTTCGTCAAGTATCCCAGCGACCCGCCGATCAACGAACTCTGCGCCGGGTTCATGTATATGTTCGATTCTTCGGTGGACTGAACGACTTGCACCTACTTCGCTTTGGCCATCACGTCGGCGATCTTGACTGGCGCGCCGCCTTGGCGTTTGCTTTCGTCGGCGGCTTCCATGAACGCGAACATGTTTGTCGTCTCTTCGGCGGAAATTGGGGCGACGCCGGTTTGGAAAAACTTGACGATTTCCACGACCATCAGGGCGTAATCGCCGCTGTTTTCCTGTTCTGCTACGTCTTTGGCGCCGAAGACGACGACCTTATGTGGCGTACCGCTGCTCCGGATGCCGTAGAGGACGCCGATGCGTCCGTCTTTCCACGTACCGGTAACTATGTCGGTATTGGGCGTCGCCGTGCGCACGACCGATTCGCAGCCCGTGCCCATGACCGTGAACAGCGCCTCGGTCGGATGCACGCCATACCAGAACAGGTCCGGGTGATGCGGTTCGAGATGGCACGGCCCGATCGAAATGCAACTACGCACCTCGCCGATATCCTTTTTCAGCACATCCTTGAGCGACTGGTAGAATCGGTACGACGACGAACTGAAAACAGGGACCTTGGCCTCTTGCGCGAGCCGGAAGATTTCGATGACGTCATGCAGCGAACCCGCCATCGGCTTGTCGATGAAGACCGGCTTGCCCGCTTTGATGACCGGTTTCACCTGTTCGAGGTGCGGACGTCCGTCCACGCTTTCGAGCATGACCGCGTCCACATTCTTGCACATCTCCTCGATCGAATCGTAGATCTTGACGCCGAACTTCTCCTGCAACTCCTTCGTGTACCCGTCCACGCGCGAAGCGCTCGATTCGATATCCGCGCTGCCGCCCTTGAACGCGGCCACAACCTTGGCCCCGGCCACGTGCTGCGGATCGCTCGCATCGTTCAGCAGTTTCGCGAATGCCGGCACGTGCGAAGTATCAAGGCCAATCATCCCCACGCGCAAATCGTCCGATTCCGCAACAAGACACATCGCCGCCAAGCACATTGTGACCATAATTGCTTTACGCATCGCGCTCTCCTCCATGAAAAAGGGCCCAGTCTTGAGTTCTTCAGTTTCCAAGCCTATCATAACAGCATGGCAGTGTAAGGTCGAGTCGCTGATTTTCGCGAGGTAAGCCATGGCACACAGAACAAGAGATATCAGTGTAGTTGCGCTGTTCTTGCTGACATCGTGCGGAGTGCTTTCGGAAGACAGGGATGTCGTGTACAAGAATCACGCGGAAGCAGTGGCAGACGGCGCATTTACCCGCGGTTGGCTGCCTGTTTTGGTCCCCGTTTCGGCCAGCGAGATTCATGAAAGCTACAATCTTGATACAAACGAGTACTGGCTGACGTTTACGCTCAACCGGAAGGACGAGGCTGCGATGATGGCCAAGCGAGTTCCCGTAGATGTATCACATGTGACGTTTCCTCGGGCCGTTTCCACCGCACGACGGCCTTGGTGGCCGAACGAACTGCGGAACCCGTCCGATACTCTTCGGGCGCGATTCATCTTTCTTACTATCGACGATAAAAAGAAAGACGCTGGGTTTCGGCGCGAACACTTCGTCGCGCTAGATAGGAATGCCCCAAGGGCCTGGTGCTGGTCGCAACTCATTCACTGACAGTTGTGCGGATGTGCCGTTCGTCCCGAGATTAGGTACAATAGCGTTGAACAGGAGTGGCAGACGTATGGCGCTCGTAACTCTACAACCGAAGGTGTGGCTCAAGGAAACCGGGGACCGGATTGTCCGTGCGGCGGTGCACGTTCATCATCTGGAGGCGTTGCTGCCGGAGCATGACGCGATTCTGGTGGCGAACCGCCAAGGACGCCTCGAAGCCCTCCTGATTCCCTATCTGTTTCAGAAGTACCTGAATCGCTCCGTAGGCGTTCTTGCGGACGACCGATTGCTGGTTGGACGCATCGGGTCGTACTTGCAGGCGCATGCAGTCACCAGGCTTCAGGAAGTGCAATGTGGCCTGGAGCCTGGCGTATGGCTTTCGCTCATGCGCGAGATCACCGGTGAGGACGCGACGCCGCTCGCGCCCGTCGCGCGCACCGAACCTGCGATGCTCGCATTGCGCGCCGCGTTCCTGCGACGTCTTGCGGCCCGCGACGGCGCAGAGTCTGCGGACGCGAGTCCGAACCGGCAAACCGTGATCGTCCCGGTAAACCTCAGTTACTATCCGCCGTACGGCGTTACGGAACTCTTCGTGCGGCTGGGCGGCGCCGTGGCACGCAAGGGGATTGGCGCCGACCTGAGCGAACTGCCGGTAGCGGGCACAGTCCTCGGCGCCGACTCCGAAATTCACTTAACGTTGGGTCTGCCCATTGATGTCGAGTTGTTCATCGACACGCCCGAATGGAACGAAGTCTTCAACCGGGCTTCAGGCTTCAGACTTCAGGCTTCAGGAAGTGCGGAGCACGAAGCGCGAAATGCGATGTACCCTGAAGCCTCATTCCTATTCAACGCGATGGAATGCGACCCACAGTCGCTGGTATCGGAGACGGCGCGCCAGATCAAACGCCGTTACGACGCGGATGTTCACGCGCTCGCAATGCTCCATCCGCTGCACGTGCTGTCCGGATTGCTACGCAACGAGTGGCGCGGAACGTTTAACGCTCAGGCCTTTCGCCGACGCGCCTATCTATGCGCGATGCGCGTCGAGGCGGAAACGGCGGGACCGAGGCACGCGTCGTTTCGCACGACTTTCGACGCCGCGATTCGCGGTAACCCGTCGCCTACGTACGACGCGTTCATGACAGGATGCGTCGAACGGGGACTCTTGCGAAACGAAAAGGGTATGGGGTTTGGGGTTTGGGGTTTGGGGTTTGGCAAACCCGAAACCCCGTACCCCGTACCCCAAACCCCAAACCCCATACCCCATGCCCCGACGCGCCCTGAAGCCTCAAGCCTGAAGCCTGAGGCCTCGAATGTCACGTATCGCCGCGTGAAGGAAA
>CAIYET010000478.1 GCA_903925285.1 Candidatus Hydrogenedentota bacterium
AGATTACGTTCGGCATGAACGCGCTCAAAAAGATGGAGCCGACGTTCAAGATCGCCGGCTTCGACGCGGAAGGCTACCGCCTGTTCGGCGTTGGCTCGGGCGAGGTGAACACCTTCACGGGCTATGGCGTCATCCGCGACAAGCGGGAGGCGAAGGCGCTCCAAGGCAAGGTGATTCTGCGCGGGGCCATCGGCAAGATCACGCCCGAGGCGTTCGAGCGCGGCAAGGAGTTCGGCCACGACTATTCGCTGATCGAAGTCAGTCACTATGAACTATGGATCGGGGGAACAGAGTGGTGGACCTGGGACTTCTGGACCATGCCGCGCCCGCGTGTCTTCGGGACTGAGGACAGAGAGTATATGGCCCTGTTGGGGCTCGTGTAGTCTCCGCTTGGTCCATGGGCTGGCCTGACACGGAGGAAGGGCGCGCCGCTCGGTGCGCCTACCTCGTGGAATGGCGACGAAAGAACCGCGACAAGATCCTTGGATACAGTCGTGGGAATTCCGCGAAAGCAAAGGCGGCCCGCGCCGCTGGAACGTTCGACCAGCGACGGATCGAATATGAACGAAAGTGGGCGCGCGAGAAGTATCAGCGCGACCCGGCCGCGGGTCGCGCGAAAGCGGCAGCATGGCGGGCGAAGAACCCAGATAAGGTTCGGGAGATCAATCGGCTCTCCACGCTTAGAAAGCATGGCATCACGCCCGCACAATGGGACGCGATGTTCGATGCGCAGGGTGGATGCTGTGCGATCTGTCGAACGGACGATCCTCGCGACCGGCGTGGTTGGCATACCGATCACGACCACAAGACGGGGATAGTGCGGGGTATTCTCTGCCGGCACTGCAACATCATGCTCGGACATGCCCATGACGATCCCGCAACCTTGCGGGCGTCGATTGCATATCTGAGCCAGGAGCGAACATGAGCGTCACGGTCCTCTCGCCATCGGATATCGCACCCGAGGGGTTCATTCCCTCGGGTGACCCGGACCCGATCGGCGCGTCCGCGCCCGAGGATGTCGGGCGTCCCCTGGACGGCAACACAGCCGGGCAAAACGGGGAACCTGTTGTGGGCTTCGCGTTCGATGATAGTGAGACCCCGGCGGAAGACGACGAATCCACGGTCACGCCAGCGCCTCGGCCGGCACCGCCACGTCCCGAGGCTCGGTATGTCGGCAGCAATGGTGAGCGGTCATATCGGTTGCTGTTCCCGGTGGTGATTGCGAACGTTCCGCTTCGGCGTGTCACGGTCGCCCCGCCGGCATTGTGGGACGTGCAGGACTTCATCGAAGGACGGATCAGCACCAACGTCGAACTCGTTGGCCGCATGACTGGTCTTGATCCGGTGTCGCTCGGCGCGCTGCGCTGGCCGGACATCCAAGCAGTCATCGGCATGATGACCGACCTGCTGCCGGATTTCATCCGCGCGGCGATTGAAGACCAAGGGCAAGTCTGATGGGTGACCGCACTTCCACGCTGTTGATGAAGCTCATCAATGGCGTGTCAGGTCCCGCGTCCCAGGTCGACGCCGCGCTCGACAGGACGAACAGGAAGGCAAGCCAGTTCGCCCGCAATGCGCGCTCGTCCGGTATGGCCGCCGGGATGCTCGGTGCGGGCATGGGCAAGCTTGCCGGCGCTGCCGCCAGCTTCGGGGCGGGGCTTGGCTTGCAGGCTGGCGTCAAGGCGTTCGCGGAAGAGGAACGCACGCTCACGCGCGTCGGCATCCGCGCCAGGGCGACGCAGGAAGAAATGCGGCTTGCTGCGCGCGAGGTGTTTCGGATCGCGCAAGAGCACGGCCTGCCGTTCGACGACGTGATGGCCG
>CAIYET010000479.1 GCA_903925285.1 Candidatus Hydrogenedentota bacterium
GGAGAAGGAGATGACGTTTGAGATCACTCGTGGCCGTATCCCGAGGGATCTGTACAACAGGGAACTAGCGAAATTGCGCGCCAAGAAGGAAGAGGCACAAGCCCAAGGAAGGTAACATGAATTCTAATTCTGGTGTCCCCAGAATTAGAATAGAATTTAGGTAAGATTTTAGCCGACTGGCGGAACTATATGTAGATTTTGTGGATAATAGAACCACAAGATGTTGTGTAAAGTCCGGTAGTCGTTGGTTATGTCGGCATTCGATACTTCCTTGGGATCCTTGCTCACCGAAGAACAAGCGCGGGCTATCTACGCGCAGGGCGAAGAAGCCGTCGTGTTCGCGTTGTTGGCGCTGGCGAAGAAACTCGCCGAGCAACAGGCCACCGCCGCGGCTACCTCTCATGAAACCCCGTCGACGCCTTCTGGGATGAAGCCTCCCTACCAGAAGCCGTCGGCGTCGGCCCGTGGCAAGAAGAAACCGGGACGCAAGCCGGGCCATCCCGGCAGCCATCGTGACCCGCCCGCGCGCATTGACCGCCGCAAAGAGCATCGCGCCAAGGTCTGCCCGAAGTGCGGTGGACGGCTGTCCCGGCGCAAGGAAACCCGCACGCGCCTTACCGAAGATATCCCCGAGAACCTTCAATCCGAGGTTACCGAACATGTCATCCACCGCGACTGGTGTGCCCATTGCCAAGAGAAGGTAGATCCCGTGGTGAGCGACGCGATGCCCGGCGCGACGTTGGGCAATCGCGTGCTGAGCCTGAGCGCGTGGCTGCACTATGCCCTGGGCACGACGCTGTCGCAGCTCGTCGAGGTGTTCAATTTCCACTTGTCTTTCCCCGTGACGCCGGGCGGGCTGGTGCAGATGTGGGACCGGTTGGCGGCGGTGATGTATGGATGGTATCAAGCCATCCACCAAGAAGCGCTGAATTCCGCGGTGCTCAACGCCGATGAAACGGGCTGGCGCGTGAATGGGAAGACGCACTGGTTGTGGTGCTTTGCGACGGACGAGTTGAGTTTCTTTCTGATAGACCGATCGCGGGGCAGCCCCGCCCTGACGCGGTTTTTCGTCGAGGAATTTGCCGGGACGCTGGTCACCGACTTCTGGGCGGCGTACAACGCCGTGGCGTGCGGGGCGCGTCAGAAGTGTTTGGTTCATCTCCTGCGCGACCTCGATCACGTCGAACAATACAAATCGCCGGGCCTCCACTGGGCGCCGTTCGCCAAGAAACTGCGCCGGCTGATCGGCGATGCCATTCGCCTGGGGCGGCAACGCGAGCAGAGGCCGCCCGACACCTATGCCTCGCGCCGCGCCTGTCTGACCCGGCGGTTGCAGGAACTGATCGACACGCCGTGGGAAGACCCGCAGGCCCGACGCCTCATCAAACGGCTCCGACGCCACCGAGACGATGTCTTGACGTTTCTCGATCAACCCAGCGTTCCCTTCGACAACAATTTGGCCGAGCGTGCCATCCGCCCCGCGGTGATCCTACGCAAGAACAGTTACGGCAACCGAAGCCAACCAGGCGCCGACATGCAGGCGGTGTTCATGAGCATATTCTTCACGCTCAAGAAACGCGGCCACAATCCCGTCAACGCGGTCCGCGAAGCTCTTACTGCATATCTGCAAACTGGACAACTCCCGCCGTTACCTGCAAAAATAACTCCAATCCGCTAAAATGTAACGAATATTTTTTAATCATAATACGTACTCCTTATGGTTGAATGTTACCTGAGATTCTATTGTTTGTCAATTCTATCCTTATATAGGTTGGTGCGCGTGAAAGACTGTACTAGGTAGGAATATGAAACGGGGTGAACCTTGCATTCAGACCTGTAGTTCGTTGTCCGCTTCGAGAAAAATGAGGCTCTTCCTGTGTGGCTGAGGCGTCGAATTCCGAGGCAAAAGGAGTTCCCAACGATGGACGGCGTTGCGCGCATGCGAAATAGCCCCACC
>CAIYET010000480.1 GCA_903925285.1 Candidatus Hydrogenedentota bacterium
GGGTCCGTCAGCGACGTAACCAGCACGATGTATTCGTACTGGACCGCGCCGTCTTGGGTCTCGATGAATTGGAGTTGCTCGGCCACTACTGCCGCTTGCGCCGAGGGTGCCAGCGCAATCGCCGTCTTGAGCTTGCGTCGTAGAACGATCACCCGGCGCTTGCATGTCCATCCTGTCAGTTGCAGCCGATCTTCCACCCCTTCCCATCTCTGCCCTGCCGGTATCCAATCCGTGCGGCTAAACGCCTGTTTGATCAGCGTCTTGACTTTACCGGTCTGGCGTAGCTTGAACAGATACCGTATCCCGCGCGTCTCGGCGTCGTGCATGTCGCGCCCTGTACCGAAGTTGCAGTCGCCTCGAATAAAGCACGGCCATTTGCTGCGCGGCAAGCCATCGAGAAAAGCCCACAGGCCCGGCATCGTATACTTCGCGGCCGATTCGTTTCCGGGACGAGTCTCCACGTCCAACACCAGACGTGTGTTCGCCATGAAATACGTGTGCAACACGTGCGACGGGCGGCCTGGCTTTGTCGGGTTATAGCCCAGCACCGCGCCCTCTTGATGGCCGAACAGCGGCTTGACCGTCGTGTCCACGTCCAGGATCCACGGCGCGCAAAACAACTCGTCGTAACAGCGATGCAAGTGGTTTTGCAACCAGCGCGCACAGGCGTCCCCGTCCACCTGCATAAATGCGCGTCGCGCCGACGACGAACTCACCACTTTGCCCATGCCCAACAGCGCCGGATTCACGGCGTCATAACGCACCGATTCGATGTGTGCATAGCGCGTGTGGCCGGCAAGCACCGACAGGAAAAGCGTCCCCAGTACGTCTACGTTTGCCGGTGCGTTATTGCTCGTGTACGAAAGCGGACTCTCATCCACCCACGGCGCAAAAAGATCTGCCGTCTTCAGAAAATCGATGAAGAACGGCAACTGGCCAAGCGGAGTCACTGCACCGTCCCCGTCCCATTGCACGTGTACCCGGCCCCCGTACGTATCTACGAAAACCGCCGGAAATCCGCTTCCCGATACTACCATTTCCCGTTCACCCAACGGGTGAATCCCTTGTTCCGCTCGATTCGTTTCCATGTCCAGAATCTTGAACTACTTCCAGCCGCCAAGGCAAGATCCAAATGCCGTTTCTAGGGTCAAGATAGATCGGAACGAATTCAGCTCCGAAACCCAATCCCACGATTGCGACACGCACGCTTTCGGGCATCTGTCTGATATCTCCACGCTGACCATGACCACATTGGCTCATTTTCCTCCGATCCACATCCTGAATCAAAGCGCTTTGTCAGAAACGGTGTGACCGGAACCGCCGCCAGAGAATCTCTCTGGCGCATCTATCGGATCTTTGAATCATTCAACCGGAAGCCGACCCTCATTCCGCCAGAGAGTCGAGCGGTACATTAAGAACGCGATATTCTTTGGAATGGAAGAGCGTGTCGACAAACTGGATATTCCTGGGACGACTCTCGTTCTCTTCCCTATACCACTCAAGGTCGCGATCCCAATCCTACATGCCATGGTGCATCGTGAGAAACCGTCGCAATACCTCCGCTAGTTCTCGGCGCATCGGCGCGCGCAAATGATCGGCATTGGGAACAATAGTCAGTTCCTGGCGGAGCACAATACCCTTCATGCTCTCTGCGCCGGTCCGGAGCGGGTCACGTTCGCCTACGATCGAGCAAACCGGCACGGATATGCCTCGCAGCTGCTCTTCGGTAATGGCCAACTCGGGAATCCCCTTCAGCACTCCGACCAGCGCCAGATGATCGTTGAAATACTTGGTCATGAGCGTGACCCAGCAGGTGTGCAGGAAGCTGGGTTTCTGCCGCTGACCGCCGAGCCGGGCGCTGATTGGCCCGACGCCCTTTCCGGATTCGAGGTCCTTGGCCATGTCCGCCAAGGCCTGCAGAAAGGCGCTCTTGTCGGGCTGCTCCCATCCGGAACCGAGCGGCGCAACGGTAAGCACCCGCTCCGGGTTAGTCACAGCCAGCTTTAGAGCGATGAATCCTCCGAGCGAGTATCCGACGATGTGAGCCTTTTGAATGTTGAGATGGTCAAGGAGCCGGACGACGTCATTGACCATCTCCATACCATATTTATCCGGTTCATGGGGTTTGCCACTGAGACCATGGCCGCGCAGGTCCATGGCAATTACGCGGAAGTCTTTCTTCAGCGCGTTGAGGATGCCCGGACGGCGCCAGTTCAAGTCCGCGTTGACGGCAAAACCGTGAAGCAACAGCACCGGTTCGCCGGCGCCTTCATCGGTGTAGTGGACGCGGACGCCGTTCGAGTCGAAGTAATCTCCTGGTACACGGTGCGTCAGCAGGTGGTGGGCAATACCGATCGTTCCCAAGATCAGGAAAACGAGGAGCACTGCGGCGATGAATAGTCTCCTTCGGGTGTTTATCAGGTTTGAAGGTCCTTTCCTTTCGTCTCCGGAGCCCACCAGATCACGAACACGCCCAAGGCATAGACCAGCCCGGTGACTGCGCCCACTTTGGCGTATTCTCCGTGGAACAGTTGAATGAGCAGTCCAGCCGCCATCACGCCGGCCGCCGTAAGAAAGCGGCCCGAGTTATAGGAAATCCCGGTTCCCGTCGCACGAACGCGTGTTGGGAAGATTTCGGGCAGGTACAGCGGCAGCCAGCCAAAGAACATCGTGCTGATGACTCCCTGGATGAAGACCGCTGGAAGGAACGCCGACTCAAGCGGCTGCAAGAACCCGTAGATGAAAATGTTCATGCCACAGGCGCAGAGGCTTATGGCGCCGTAGGAAAGGCGCCGGCCCAGCAGTTGCCCGACATAGCCCCCGACCAGACCGCCAATCGTTGCGCCGATGGACCAGCAGGAAAGCACGAGCGCCTTGTATCCGGGATTGGCCGCACCCGCAGCGTGGTCCGCCCAAGGGAGCATCCATTTGCTCGAAGCCCAAGCGCCGAGCAACGGGATCGCGCCGAGGCAAATCCCCAACATCGTTACCCGAAGAAGCGGAGGACGGAAAAGGTCTCTCAGCGGAATCGCTGAAGTTACTGCGCCGTTGGCATGGCGGCTCTGTAACCACTTTGGTGATTCCGGCACGAGCCAGAAGGCCAGCACGGCAAGCACGATGGGGCTTCCCGTCATGAGCATCAATGGACGCCATGTCTCCGGCGTAACCTCGTACCATTTGCCCAGGAGCGAAAGCAGGAGAATACCCAGGTTGGCGGCAGCTCCCATCAGGCCGGCCAGCGCGGGCCTCGATACGTCGGCCCAGAATTCGGATAGAAGGGATACGCCA
>CAIYET010000481.1 GCA_903925285.1 Candidatus Hydrogenedentota bacterium
ACCGGCACGGCCTGCGCAAGATCAGTTACGCCTGGGCGAATACACACGTGGGCATGGCCCGATCCTTCGTGGATGCGAGTTCCGAGGTCGTTCAGCGCGCGCTCGAACAGATGAAGTTGATCATCGCCTCGAAAACCGAGGCCGCCCTGGCCCGTGAGACCATGAAACCGGAGGCGAAACCTTGAACGACAAACTCATCGCCGCCGTTCAGACCTTCACCCTCGCCGCGCGGCACGATTTGGAACGCGAAGCCGGCCAGCAACTGGAGGGTCTCTATGGCTGGCTACCGGACGGCACCTTCGCACCACCGGCTGGCTATCCCGCATTGCAGCAACTCGAAGAAGCCCGCACGACACGGGAAATGCTGGAATCGTATGCCGCAGCCGAGAAGGACGCTGGTTTCGATCCCACAGTTGCCCGTCGGAAACTGGTGCGTGAGACCGCATTCACATGGCTGAACCGGTTTGTTGCCTTCCGGATGATGGAAGAACGCCGACTGATCAAGGCCACCGTCTCCCGACTCGCCGAATCAAACGCCTACCTCTTCTGGCTGGCGGACGACAAAGACCCGGCAGCGCGCCAAATGCACGACCAGGGCGAAACGCCCGTGAATGCCATGGGCGAAGGTCCGCGCCATACCGCCTATCGCCGTTTCCTACTTTGGCAATGCGGCGAACTCGCCCGGGAGATCTCAGTACTGTTCGACCCCGCCACGCTTGCGACCCGACTCTGCCCCCGGCCACCAGCTTTGAAGGCACTGGTGACGGCGATAGACAAGGAATCGGCCACACCAGACGATCCCGCGGCGATCACGAACGCATGGAAACAGGGGAACGAAGAGACTATCGGTTGGGTTTACCAGGCATTCAACGCGGAAGAATTACAGGCGGCCTTCGCCAACGCACGCGAACAAGGCCAAATGTTTGAGCCAGAGGACATCCCGGCGGTGACGCAACTCTTCACGATTCGCTGGGTCGTGCAGTTTTTGATCGAAAACACACTCGGCCGACTATGGATCGAAATGCATCCGAATAGTCGGATGAAGGCATCCCTTGCCTACTTCGTACCGCCGGAGGTTGCGACCGCCCGCCCGATGAAGCGAGTTCGTGACGTCACCTTCCTGGATCCGGCCTGTGGCTCTATGCACTTCGGTCTCGTCGCCTTCGACCTTTTTGTGGAGATGTATCAGGAAGAACTGGAGAACGCAGGAAGACCAGGGTGGCCAGAGACCGCTTCTGTAGTCACGGCTGACGATATTCCGACCTCGATTGTGGCCAACAACATACACGGCATTGACCTGGACATGCGCGCCGTTCAACTTTCGGCGTTGACATTACTTATCAAGGCGCGAAACCTGAACCCAAGGGCGACTTTCACCGACCGCAATCTGGCTTGCTGCAATGTGGAGACGATCACTGGTGGCCGCCTGGATGGCATGATCCGTGGCGCGGGCTTCCCGCAACCAATCCACGAACGCATCCTTCGGAGCATGGCCACCCGCCTGAAAGATTCCGATAACCTTGGCAGTCTCTTGCGGGCGGAAAGAGACCTTGAGCGGTTGATTGAAGAGGAACGCCGCAGAGTTGACCTAAATGCTGAAATACTTCCAGGGTTCGGAGAATCCGACCGCTTGAGCATGGACGCACCCGATGCTCGAGAGAGATTTTTCGCCAGTCTGGCGGACGAGATTGTCGAACGCTTGGATGCATTCGTTCGTTCCTCACGTGAGAGCGGGCGAGACGATAGTCATTTCGTCGGCGAAGCTGCGAAAGGACTCCGCTTTCTAGGACTTGTCCAGCATCATTACGACGTGGTCGCGACGAATCCTCCATACCTGTCGTCCCGGAAGATGAACAAACGGTTAGCAACCTTGCTGGCGAATGAGTATCCGCACAGCAAGGGCGATCTATATGCGGGATTCATACAACGGTGTGCCGAGTTACTGGACAGCAACGGATTCATGGGCATGTTGACCATGCACTCATTCATGTTCATCAGTTCTTATGAGGACCTTCGTCGGGATCTACGTGGAAACCTATCCATTCAGACATTAGCCCACTTTGGCGGAGGCCTTTTTTCAGTCGGCAATCCAGGAACCTTACAGACGGCTGCATTTGTCTTTCGACGTGAACCAGACGATATCCGACGGAACGACAATACCGCTGTTTACTTCAGACTCGTGCGGGAACGGGATGCCGAGGCCAAGCGTTCCGTGTTCGATACCGCTCTGGCCGCGCTACGCAACGGAAATGATCACTCTTTGGTCTTTCGACATGTTCAGAAAGACTTTGATGAAATTCCTGGAAGACCATGGGCATACTGGACAGACGACGCGGAAAGAACATTGTTTCGTGTCGCTCCAAAACTATCTACCCTTTACTCAATTGACAGTGGCCTGAAGACATCAGGCAACAAACGCTTCTGCCGCCTCCATTGGGAGGTGCTTAGCAGCACGATTGCGATGGCAGCAACGGCTAGCGAATGTCGATCCTCACCACGAAAATGGTTTCACTATGCCAAGGGAGGCGTCGGCGAACGGAATCTGTCGAGTGTATATCACGTGGTTAATTGGCAGGACAACGGACGTGAACTGAAACGATTTCTGCTAGACAAGTACCCATATCTGAAGGGCAACACGGCATGGTGCACCCATAACGAGGCGCTCTATTGCGAACAAGGAATTACCTGGTCATCTATCTGCCCAAAAGGGTTCGTGGCGAGGTTTCTTGACGCCGGGTCAATTTGCTCAAATGCTGGGTTTGCCGTTTTTCCAGGGCCAGAGCACGCTCTTCCGCTCTTTAGCATTTTGAGATCCAGTGCTGTCCGATATGTTATGCGTATTCTCTGCCCGACCATCAACCAAACAAAGGGCGGGGTTGACTTATTGCCGATTCCACCTTTTTCGAACAAGAAACAAGAATTGGAAGAATGTGCACGGTCAATTATTTCCGCAGCCATTCTTCAACGCGCGGCTGATGAAACAGCCCCTCAGTTTGTTGCTCCACATCGCGGTGTGGTATTTGGGGATACAGAAGCCGTTTCCCGGACACTAGACCAGATAGGGTTAGGTCTTTACGGCCTGAGCGAAAAGGAGACCTTGGTTGCAGAGATTTTGGAAACTGAATTGGCCAGCGACGAGTCGGGTGATGATTCGGAGACAGAAGGAGGCGAGGACGAGGACGATATTGAAGTCCAAATCGCGGCAAACCTAGAGGGCAAGGAAGCCAGAAACTGGATTAGCTACGCAATTGGGGCAGTACTCGGACGATTCGAAGTTGGCAAAGCGGGTGGCCTCGGCCAAGGCGATTTCACGAAAGAGGACAACACGAAACTCCAAGCGCTAACAGCCTTGGATGGCGTGCTAGTGAACGATAGAGGTCAACCACTCGACATAGCAACTCGGGTATGGACGGCAATGGGATCAATGCTTGGCACAGATGAGGCACGCGCGAAGGTAAGGGCCGCATTGGGAGAAGGAGAATCAGTGGTCTTGCTCGGAAACTGGTTCGACCGGTTTACGGGCCAACCCACGGGATCATTTTGGCGCTATCACTTTCAACTCTACCGCAAGCGGCCGGTATACTGGCCACTACAATCGCCGAAGAAGAACTACACGGTCTGGATATTCCACGAACGGTTCTTGACAGACACGCTATTCCACATTCGTACCGACATCGTGGCTCCGCGCTTGCGGCTGGCGGAACGCGAGATCGCCGACCTTCGTGTGCGCGCCGCGAAAGACAAGAAGGCGGCTAAGGAACTGGAACGCGCACTTGACCTTGCGGACGATTTAGCCGAATTCGCCGGCAACCTGAAAATGATTGCCGAACGAGGCTACACGCCGCACATTGATGACGGCGTATTGCTGAATGCCGCGCCCCTGCATGAGATCCTGCCATCCTGGCCGGAGACGCGCGTGGCATGGAAGGAGTTGGAGGCGGGCAAATACGACTGGTCCCAACAGGCAATGGTTTACTGGCCGGAACGGGTGCGGGAAGCATGTCGGACCAACCGTTCATTCGCAATTGCCCATGGTCTGGCCGTGCCGGCTGTTGAGGAGCCGCGCGCCAAGGGCCGAAAGCGAAAAACTGGGGATGAGATGCCAATATGAGCACGAAAACTCATCAGACGGCAAAGCAAATGACGATCATGGTCTCGTCTACCGTGTACGGGATCGAGGACCTGCTTGATCAGGTTTATGCCCTGTTGAGCGGGTTTGGCTATGAGGTGTGGTGTTCCCACAAGGGGACCATGCCGGTGTACCCGAACAAGACGGCCTTCGAGAGTTGCCTTCTCGCCGTCGAGAGGTGTGATTTGTTCCTCGGGATTATCACGCCGCACTACGGCAGCGGCGTGGTTTCTGGCGGACTCTCGATCACGCACCAGGAGTTGCTGAAAGCCATCCAGTTGGGGAGACCGCGTTGGATCCTTGCCCACGACCATGTCCCGACATGCCGCACACTCCTGCGGAGTCTGGGCCACGACACAACCGCCAAACGGGCCGCGTTGCGTCTTGGAAGGAACGGCGTGGTGGACGACCTGCGCGTGGTGGACATGTACGAGGCCGCCATCCGGCATGACCTCCTTGTCTACCAGGATCGTAAGGGGAACTGGGTCCAGAAATACACGTCAAAACCGGACGCTCGACTGTTCGTGACGGCGCAGTTCATGCGCCACGATGAAGTAAGCCAGTTTTTGCACGATCAATTTCAGAACTGCACGGCCGTCCGACGCCAAACCACGGCCAGGAGAAATAAATGAACGTGAAGAGCATAACGGAGAATCTCCTGAAGACCGGGGAGAGTGCCCGGGTGGAGTTCGTGAATTCCATCAAGACGCCGGATGCCGTCGCGCGCGCCGTGTGCGGAATGCTGAACGGCAACGGCGGCACGATTCTGGTCGGTGTTGACGACTGCGGTACTGCGGCCGGGGAATGCACGGAAGCGGAAGCAAATAGCCTACGGCACTTCCTGCAATCAAAGGTCACGCCGCAGATCTTGTTCACAACAACCCTGGATACGATTCCCGGCGGGAAAGTGATCGTGGTGGATGTGCCAGAAGGTGTGGACCGTCCCTATGTTTTCGATGGCACAATCTATGTTCGGACCGGATCTAGGACCGTAAAGGCCGACGCCGAGATGATGCGGACGATGGTGGAGAATCGCGCGCGTGAGACGGAACGGTGGGAGCGGCGAACGGCTTCCGGACTGGCAGTCGCCGATCTGGCCGGGAATCTTATTCAACAAACGATTCGCAATGCTGAACAGAAAAGGGGCTACACGTTCACCGATTCCAAAAACCTGGAAACTGTGCTGACAGACCTGAGCCTCTCGCGTTACGGGCAACTCACGAACGCGGCGGACGTGCTATTCGGCAAACGCGTGGCACTGCGCCAGCCGCAGACGCGATTGCGTGCGGTATGCTTTGAGACCGACAAAGGGGGCAGTTACACCGATGAACGTCTTTTCGAAGGGCCTGCGTTCGAGTTGCTGGACCACACCATGGCGTTCCTGAAAAAGCACGTTGCAATCGGGGCGGACTTCCCAACCGAGAGCCTGCAACGGGAGTCGCGGCCGCAGTATCCGTTCGAAGCACTGAGGGAAGGCTTGGTGAACGCACTGGCGCATCGTGATTACGCCTCCTTTGGTGGAAGCATCGCCGTCAGTGTTTATCCCGAGCGGATCGAGATATGGAACAGCGGAAAACTCCCAGAAGGCCTGACCGAAAGCGACCTTCAGCGGGAAACGCATGCCTCGATCCTGGTAAACCCGGACATCAGCCACGTGTTCTACTTGCACGAATTCATGGAACGCGTAGGACGAGGCACGTTTAAAATTGTGCAGGCCTGCCGCGCGTTCGGTATGCGCGTGCCGAAGTGGAGTCAGGATTCCGGTGGCGTGCGCCTGCGGTTTTATGCCGGCGTCAGTACGCGAAAGGCCGTCTGGCGCATGAACCCGCGGCAAGAGATGTGCCTCCATGAGTTGCGGCCGGGCGCGGTTCTCCGGGTGCGCGATTACATGAAGCGGTTTGGGACTGAAGTCTCTGAAAGACAGGCCCGGCGGGACCTCGCTGAGATGGAAGCCGCCGGATGCCTGGAGAAACGTGGCTCGGGACCAAAGACGGAGTATGTGCGCACCGAGAAACGGGACTAAGCCGGACATCCGGCCATGTCCGGACATAATCCGGCCAAAACGGCCAGATGCCGGATGGACGGAGACGATGACGCAACTGATTGATAAGCATTGGGTTAATGGCTTGCAAGCGACGCCAGTCATTAACTATGAACAACGATCCGGCCACGATCCGGCCATTTGCCGGCCATGCGAGGGGTGCAGGTGAAACGAGCAGATAAAAAGAACGAATCCGTGGCCAGTGCCTTGGGGCGGGTATCCGCCACGGTTCTCGCGGTGGTGCAGCGGCAGGTCACCGAACGGGGAATCGTTGTCTGGTACGACCCGACAAAGACCTATGCGAACCTGGTTGCCCACCTCGCGTTGCCGGGCGTATCGGTCTTGCAGTTCGACGGCGGGTTCTTCGGTTTGCGGGAGCAGTTGGAACCGTATTTGGAGTTCGTGACGGAAGATGGCGCCCTGAAACCGGATGCGGATCAGCCGCCGGCGCTGGTGGTCTACATACCGCTGAAAAGGGACGAGAGTCAGTTCGCGTTGATTGAGGCAGAGACGGCAGGGGTTGTTCTGGAACCAGGCGCGGCCCGCCCGGAGTGCAACACGCAAATTGGGGTGCTTGTCGAACGCGTCTTTCAGGTCCACCGGCCACTGCAAGCGACGCACTTGGCGCGACAGGCCGATGAAGGCCTCCTCAATCTGGTCGAACTCGACCGGATGGCCGACGACGCCGGCTCAACAACAGCGGGCACCTTGCAGGTTGTCTTCGGCGGAGCATCGAGCGAAGAGATCCTGCTTCAGTTCGTCGCCACAGACGCCAAGGACACGGCAATTGGGGAAAAGAACGCGCTACAGGAGGTGTCCGATCTCGCGGAAAGCGAACTGGGGATGCCCTCCAGTGGAACTGACACAACCGCCGCGTTACGAATAGCACTGCGGCGATACCTTCTGACGGCCGACCTCTTGCTGCGTCTGACTGAGGAGGAGATGCCGGAAACCGTGCGGCGCTTGCCACTTCCCGTGCAACCGGCGCACCGGGACGCGGTGCGGCGCATCAGCCACCTGTGGCGGAATCGGTTGGACCTTCGAACCGCCTATGTGGAGGCAGCAGATGCCGTCGAACGCGCCAACGGGTTGGCAGGTGTGGACTTGCCTTTGCCCCCCCTGCGCGAGGCGGATACGTTTGCCTTCCTTGACGCGTCATGGATGACGGAAGCCGTGCGGAAGATGCTGGGCGGGGACGTCGCCACCACACTGGCGATCGCCAGTGCGCGCCTACCGCTCTTTTGGGCACTGGAACGTCCAGCACTGCAATTCGAGTGGAAGGTGATCCAAACGGCTGCGGGCGTGTGCCTCGAAGCCGCACGCGTCAGGCAGGACCTACGAAAACGCAAGTGGTCGCTGGACGAGATGACCCAGGCGTATGCCACCCATGCCGAACCCTGGATGCGCATGGACAGCACGGCACGGCAACTGGAAACCCGCTATGCGCGACTGGACACCCTGGACGCGGTTGCACCCGATTTGGATAAATGTGTAGCTTTGGCGCGCACCCAATACGCCGAGGTCCTCCATTCACTCGCGTTAATATGGGGTGAGGTGGCCGCAAGTGCAGCGTTTGAAACGCAACGGATCAGCCGGCAGACAGACATCTTCGCCAAATCGGTCCGCCCCGCTTTGGAGTCAGGCGCTAGAACCGCCTTCTTCCTTGTGGATGCCCTGCGCTACGAAATGGCCGCGGAACTTTTAGAAGGCCTCAGCGCAGATTGTTCCTGCGCCATCGAGCCGGTCATCGGCCAATTGCCCGGCATTACCACAGTAGGCATGGCGGCGCTTCTGCCCGACGCCGACAAGGGCCTCGGGTTGGAGGGGGATACCGGCGGACTTGCTGTCACCATCGGCGACAAACGTTTCAAGACGCGCCAGAACCGTCTGGAATGGATGCAGACTCGCGCCGGCGTGCCGGTCGCGACCTACCGTCTTGGCGAGATCGTGAAACTCTCGCCGAAACGAAAGAAGGAGATCGCCGAGGCCAGACTCGTAATCGTGACATCCCAGGAGATTGATCGCCTGGGCGAGGAAGCCGACGATGCGGAGGAGACGCGCGTCTACATCGACGAAGTCCTGGAAAAACTGCGGCGCGGGATCCGCAGCCTGATTCGCGCCGATGTCCGTCGCTTCATCATCACGGCCGATCACGGCTTCAACTTTGTTGAGGCCACCGACCCCGGACTGGTCATGGATTCGCCCGGCGGCACGACAGTAGAACTGCATTCGCGCGTCTGGATTGGCCGTGGCGGACAATCTGCCCAAGGATTCGCCCGGTTTACAGCCGCCGCCATCGAACTGGCTGGCGATCTCGAACTCGCCTTCCCGAAGGGCTTGGGAACGTTCAGAATCAAGGGTGGCACTGGACCCTACTGCCACGGTGGCCTATCGCCGCAGGAACAGATATTGCCATTGCTTCAACTGACCGCAAACCCAGGGGGCGCACCAGCACGGAGTGGCGGGATCAAGGTGACCCTGTCACTGGCAAAGGCCAGAGTGACAAACCGCCTGTTCACGGTCATCGTGGAGGCCACGGCGGATGGCTTGTTCACCGAGGGAGAACACCGCATTCGCCTGGAAATCCTCTCCGGCAAGGATGAAGTCGGCATGGCCGCAACCGCCGCGTACGGATTCGAGGAAGGAACACATGAAGTGATCCTGACCCCCGGCAAACCGAATGCCGTGACATTGATGATCTCGGCGGCAACGCCCCCGACCGCCATAACCATTCAAGCGATAGACTGCGCAACCCAGGTGGTGCTGCAAAGCTTGAAGGATGTCCCTGTCCTGTTCGGTGTGTGAGGAGAATTCCCATGGATGCGCTAGACCTGAAGTTGGCGGACGTGTTTGCCGGCAAAGTTGTTCGGAAGGATCTGGTTCGTAAGGTGAAGGTGGGCGCCAACGTCCCTGTCTTCGTCCTTGAATACCTGTTGGGGAAATACTGCGCCACCGAGGACGAAGCCGCCATCGACGCCGGCTTGCGCGTGGTGAACGACACGCTGGCCGAAAACTTCGTGCGGCCGGAAGAGGGCAATAAAGCCCAGGCACGCGTCAAGGAACGCGGCAAGCACGTGTTCATTGACAAGATCAAGGTGCGATATCTGGCCGAGGATGATAAGTACTGGGCCGAACTTCTCAACTTCGGGCACAAGTTCGTCCATGTGCCGGACCGGTTCATCCACGACTTCGAACGCCTCCTCATGGGTGGAATCTGGGCTGAAGTCGAGATTCGACACCAGTATGACGAGGAAGCCAAGGGCAAGCGCAGCCCCTTCTGGATCGAAAGACTGACGCCCATACAGGTCGCATCATTCGATCTGGCCGCCTACCGTGAAGGGCGGTCCCGCTTCACCTCTGACGAATGGATCGATGCCTTGCTGCGCGGCATCGGCCTGGAACCGTCGCACTTCAGCCGGCGGCTGAAACTCCTGTTTCTCGCGCGACTGATTCCCTTCTGCGAGTCCAACTTCAACCTCGTGGAACTGGGGCCGCGCGGGACAGGAAAGTCATACGGCTATCAGGAGATGAGTCCGTACGCCATCCTGATGACTGGCCCAACCACCGTCGCCAACCTGTTCTACAACATCAGCAGCGGGAAGATCGGCCTTGTCGGCCTATGGGACGCGGTTGGCTTCGACGAAGTCGCCGACTTGGAGAAGATGCCAAAGGAAGTCGTCACAACCCTCAAGACGTACTGCGAATCGGGATCTTTCGCACGCGGCAAGGAAGCCTTGAACGGCACGGCATCCATTGCCATGTTCGGCAACACCAACCAACCGGTGGAAACCATGGTGCGGACATCGAACCTGTTCGTGCCCATGCCCAGGGTAATCCGGGACGACATGGCATTTCTGGACCGCCTCCATTTCTACCTCCCCGGCTGGGAAGTTCCGAAGATGCGCATCGAGTTCTTCACAGACCATTACGGTTTCATCGTGGATTATCTTGCCGAGGCTTTGCGCCAACTGCGCAAACAGAATTGCACCGAGGCGATCGACCGCCATTTTTCGCTGGGCGCGCACCTCAACGCGCGTGACGTAAAGGCCGTCCGCAAATCCGTGTCGGGGCTGGTGAAACTGATTTATCCCCACAACGAATTCACGAAGGCCGAACTGGCCGAACTGGTGGAACTGGCCGTGGAGGGCCGGCGCCGCGTGAAAGAGCAGCTCAAGAAGATGGGGTCATTCGAGTATCACCAGACATCGTTTTCGTACCGGGATCATGAGACGGCCGAAGAACGGTATGTCGGTGTCCCCGAGGAGGGTGGACGGGCGGTAATTTCAGTTGATCCATCAGCGCCGGGATGTGCGTACGCGGCGTCTGTGAACGACCAAGGCAAAGTTGGACTGTACCGCGTGGAAGTGGGGACTTCCGCCGGCACCGGCAAACTGAAAACCGCCGGCGGCGTCGACACCAGCATGCGCGACTGTCTACACCGGGCATTTGGATACCTTCAAGGGCACAAGGTCGCCATGGGTTTGGGTAGCGTCTTCGATACCACCGATCTGCACGTCGAGGTCATTGACCTGCTCGCAAACCGCATCGTCTGCGAGGCCGGAATCGCCTTTCTCGTTGCCATGGTATCGGCCTTACGCAAGACGCCGGTGGTCGCCGGCATGGTGATCCTGGGCGATCTGAGCATCCAGGGCAACATCAAGGCCGTCTACTCCCTCGCCGAACCTCTCCAGATCACCATGGAAAACGGTGCCCGTCGGGCCCTTGTGCCCCTCGAGAACAAACGCAACTTTCTGGAAGTCTCCGGCGAGATCATCGAAAAGGTCGACCCCGTATTCTTCTCCGACCCCATGGCCGCCTGCAACAAGGCACTTGGAGTGCTCTGAACGTTCACGGCAGGCACCGTACCACAATCCAGAGGGGCTCAGCGTCAGGTCTCGCAAAGGAACAACCGTACTGAAAGGCGTCAGTATCGACCTCATCGCCAAGGTCACTGGCCGCATCGACGAAGCGACCGACAACCTTCTGCCAAGCAGCGCACCAAATAACGAACCGGAAGTCTAAAAGGACGATTGGAAAACAGCATGAAAACGAATTGGCGATTCACAAAATGGATGGGACCTTTGCTGGATGCGGTTCGTGCTCTTGGGGGGGCTGCAACGCCCAAAATGGCGCAACAACAAATTCAGCAGAAACTAAATCTTCCCGCAGATTTTCTTGCCGACAAAAATAAGTCCGGGCAGACCAAATTCTACAATGAATTGTGCTGGGCTCGACAATACCTTGTCTGGGAAGGATTGTTGGACGGCCAGGAACGTGGGCAATGGAAGTTGACAGAGGTTGGCAAACAAACCGTGCTAAACGAAACCGCCGCACAACAACTTGCTGAGAAGTGGACTGAGATACACAAGCAAGAATCCTCCGAGGATTCTGACGATGACACCAAGTTCCAAAATGAATTACCGCCCGACGATCTGTTTGCCATGCAGCAGAGTTATGGCAATATCACGCTGGACCCGCTCATCCAACAATCCCTTCGCGCTAGTTACGAAAACCTGTTGAAACGTGGCGAACTTCTCACAAAAGAACGCCTGTCGGAATGTTACGCGCTATTCCGCGAACGATTTGGGCCAGAACGACTAAAGTCTTTGGATGGCGAAGCTTTGCTGAACACGATGCACGCCCATGGCAGTCAGGACAGTCTCGTATATTGGCTAGAGTTTAGGAGCAGTTCCGAGTTCCCGACGCGTCAGTTTGGCAGCATTTCCGGTGGCAGTGCCCTTAAGTTTGGGCTTTATAAAAGCAAGGACACAGGGGAATGGATGACGGGACACCCGCAGAACCAGGAAACATTGTCGATAACTGAAGCCATCGACATCGCGAAAAAACACCGAACACAGTTGGTGACGGCAGTTGATGTCATGATGGCACTACCGGCCGGAGCCAGTGATCAACAATACGTTGAACTGCAGAATTCATTGGACCAAGTAGCTCCCGATGTGTCTCGACTAGCGTGGGGCCATAAATATCTGAGTTTACTGTTCCCGGATAAACTCGATGATTATCACGCTGAATTTGTTCAGCGGCACACCCTCATTAAATTACTTCAAATACCGCCTGTTCAAAAAGGGCTATATATTGCTGCGGGAAGATTCGTCAAACTATCCATGCAATTGAATTGGCCGATTAATCACCTCACCTCGGTACTCAACGAACGGAATGGCCCCCCGATCACATACTGGCGAATCGGAACTAAGTTAGGCGAGGGAGAAGATGCGGAAACAATCTGGCCGGACATGCAAAATGGGGGATATGCAGCAATAGGCTGGGCAGAACTGGGGGATTTGTCCGACGTTTTGTCCGGTGATGATGTAAAAGAAAACATTACGAAAAAGGTGAATGAAAGCTATCAGTATGAAGCGAATGTGGCCTCGCGTAAATCGGGCGAAATACGCAATTTTACACAAGTCATGTCGGAAAATGATGTGCTCCTGGCAGCGGAGGGTGAAAGAATTCTCGGTATTGGCGTGGTGAAGGGCCCGTATCGTTATGAAACAACGCCGCCGGAAGATGCTCCTCACCGGCGTCATGAGCCGCTCCCCAAAAACTGGACAGGTTGCTAAGATGTAAAATCGGCCCGGAAATGGGAGCAGCAACATGGGCGACAAACGGAAGAAACACGCGCCTGGATTCAAGGCCAAGGTGGCGATCGACGCCTTGCGGGAGCGG
>CAIYET010000482.1 GCA_903925285.1 Candidatus Hydrogenedentota bacterium
ATGCTGGTTGGAGGCATGGCGTGCGGCTGGCTTTGTCCATTCGGATTGATTCAGGAACTGATGTACCGGATAAAAAGTAGGAAGATAAGCATACCGAAGCATCTTTCCGTGCTGAGATACTTCGTGTTGGTTTTCTTGGTTATACTGATTCCGCTGGTGACGCACGCCACGTGGTTTTCAAAGCTTTGCCCAATGGGTACTTTGCAGGCGGGTCTGCCGTGGGGTCTCTGGAACCCCATCATTCCGGTGTATAACGAGCCGGCTGTCTCGCCGGGCAGCCTCGGCGCGATGTTCGCGGTAAAGATACTGATACTCGTGGTCTTCCTGGGTCTGTTCGTCGTTTCGAAACGCCCGTTCTGCCGAACCGTCTGTCCGTTGGGCGCCGTATTTGGACTGTTCAACCGATGGAGCCTGGTACAGTTGAGCGTCGACCGCGCCAACTGTAAGGACTGCAACAAGTGTGTACAGCGATGTCCGGTGGACCTCTGCGTGGGCGACGATCCTAACGCGACCACGTGCGTGAGATGTCTTAAGTGCTTGGATTGCGAGAACGTCCATATCGAAATGGGTGGGCCAGAAAAAGGAGTTGACCTTTCCGGATGGGTTCGGTCAGAGAAACAATAGCCGTACGATTGATTCTATTGGCGCTCGCCGCCGTAATTGGATTCGAGGTCCTGTTGCTGCTGTCCGATGTGCGAGAGAGTCAGGCTGCGTCGAACCTGTGGCTTGGGGTTGAGACGGTGGAGCTTACGCCGGCGGTTGCGAGCCAATATGACTTGGGTTCCGGGTACGGGCTTTTGGTTTCGCGGGTATTCGTCGACTCGCCGGCTTACCAGGCCGACGTGAAAACAGGTGACGTATTGACGCACTGGAATGGGATAAGCGTGATAACGCCGGAGCAACTCCAGACGCTCTTGAGCAAGGCCCGCGCGGACAAGCAGGTCAAACTGACGGTTATCAGGCAGGGCGCAGAACTGCCGTTGAGAGTCATGTTGGGACCTCGTCCCGGACATTGAAAAGAGGAGATTGGGTAGAAGATGAATAACCAGTTACGTTCCGCGTTATGGCTTGGAGTCGCGGGCATCGCGGTCTTGGCGGCGGTGGTCATCGGGGTGAAGCTGAAAAGTGCGCAAACGGTTTGGAGATGCCGGCTGCCGGGACCGACAGTAACGATGTACGCTCCGGGCGGCTGGTCGGGAGGCGCCGGGCAACAGATTCGAGGCCGGGGAGGCTGGGCAGGCCCCAGTTTCACGCAATGCGTCCCGAACGCAACCAGCGGCCAGGGCGCCCAATTGGCGGCGACCTTCGCCCCCGGTTGCGTTACTTGTCCCAGTTTCACGCAATGCTTTCCGAATGCAACCACCGGACAGGGAAACCAACTGGCGGCCTACAATCCTGCATGCCCTAGCTTTACGCAATGCTATCCGACTTCTAACGCCAGACAAGGGGGTCAGCTCGCTGCCTTCCAAACCACGAACGCCGCCCCGACCATCTTTAGAGATGCGCAGATGCTTCACGAGTTCCGTGGGGTATGCGAAAATTGCCATGTCGTAATGCCGGACATTGCGATCAAGGCAAACGCGCAACCCTCGCATTCCTATCGTGGCGTTTGCTCGAATTGCCATACAATCGTTAACACGCCTGCCGGAGCCCTTTAGATTTCCGCAAGGGCGCAGGCGTTCAACAGGAGAATCTACATTGGCCAGACGTCGGCTAGACCGCGAAAGTCAGGCAAGAATAGACAAGACCGCCCTAGTTGGCATTTTCTTCGTGTGCTTGTTTGTCGTTACCTGTTCGTTTGGCGTCATATCGGGTTCGCAATCGCTCCTCGTTTCTTCCGTCTTCGCCGTTTTCGGTGCGCTCGCGGCCGTCGTCGCTCTGTTGCGGATAACCTATGCACTGCAATCGGAACGGAACGGAGAAGACTTCAACCGAGGTAA
>CAIYET010000483.1 GCA_903925285.1 Candidatus Hydrogenedentota bacterium
CACACATCAAAGGAATCCAAATATCGTGTATTGGTATGGTTTCAATCCTTTTGACAACGGCTTTGCGATGATGATTCGTCCAGACGGCAAGCTAAAGACGCTGGCACAGATTCAGCAAGAAGTGGCAGATCATGAGCAAGCAGTGAAACAGACTGCGGCTCAATTGAGGGGCATGACTGTCGTAACCACTGGAAAGACGGACATGGAACAGGGGGTTGCGGCTGCAGCCCGTCGGGGGGGGCTGGATTTCAAAATTGACATTCACATCATTGACATGAATCCCGACGAAGGTCTTGCGGCATTCTTGAGGGGTGAAGGCGACGCATATATCGGCGGCATTCCGCAACGAACTCGCGCCGCAAAGGAAGGCATGGTCGAGATGCTCACGGGAGCAGAACTAGGCCCGCCGCCAATCAATGGTCTAGTGACCACGAGAGTCTACGCTGAGAAGCATCAAGATGTGCTGGTAAAAGTCCTACATGTCTGGTTCACGACGGTTAACCTCATGAATACGAACATGGAGGACGGTGCGTCAATAATCATTGGGAAACTAAACTCCTCCTCTGGCGCACAATTCACGTTGGAAGACTTCCGGAAGTTCTGGAACAATTACGAACACTATCCAAGGAGTCCACGCGAAGTCCAGGATCTCATCTTGACGCCAACGGGACGCAACTACTGGAAGGCCCGCTGGGACGACTGCAACTCCTACTTCTTGATGACCGGAACAATTACCAAACCAGTTGACGTCGAATCCGCATTCCTAATGGAAGGGGCGCAGAAAGCATATGTTGCCCGTTACGGTTGGGAATAACCCAAAATGTGAAAGAAACCCAGCCTGATATGCGGACTTAGGCTGTCTTGGTTGGCTTTCGGAAATAGAGCGATAGCCCATGAATGGCTAGATGTCCAATCAACTGTATGTTGGGTAAGATATCCGTTTCGCGCCGACACCCGCGCACTGGCTGCGCATCCACGGCACCCAACGCGGCACATCGTTTGTTCCTGAGATTGTCGGCGTTGCTCTTCCTTGATGAAGCAACCTCGGCACTCGACAATCTCAATGAGAAGGCCGTCCAGGACGCCATCGAGCGGACGATGGACGGTCGTACGGTCATCGCAGTCGCTCATTGTCTGAGCATACTACGAAACGCCGATCGGGTGTTAGTAATGGATGCTGGCCGCATCGTCGAATCAGGGTCATACACCAACCCTGCAAAAAGTAACGGCCTTTTCAGCCGACTGGTTTCTGCTGGCGAAGAACGAACGATTTCGCTTACCGCTGCCTAGAAGTCCGGCCAGAAAGACCTGTTTCTGGACGCACACATGATACCTCAAGCCGCCAGCGAAAGGATGGCCCGTTCGAATGGCATCGCTACGGGCCGGCGCAAGACACCTTGGACGACGTGCACGATGCGGCGTAGAAACCGTTGCAGGGATCCATTGCGAGGATTCGCGGCCTTCCGCCCCCTTTGTTGTCCGGCGGCCAGGGTTAGGTTCGCCACTGTGGCCGCGAGGATCCATTGGAGTTCGGTCTTGGCTCTGCCGAAGTATCGGGCTTGTCTGCAACCGAGCTGCATCATGCGTGCAAGCCGGTGTTCCACCGTCTGACGCTCGCGGTACGCGGCATGGAAATCGGGGGTGCGCTGTTGGGCGCGGGCTTGTGCCAGGAGTTCTTCTTCGGGGTGTTCGCTCAAGGTTCGTCCGCGTGGCCGCGGATGGGCATGGTCGTTCTTGGAGGGTGCGAGGCATTGTCCTTGGCGGGGGCATTGCGAGCAGATCGCGGCGGGCCAGCGATAGAAGTTGGCCTGCACGTTTTGGCCTTGCCACGCGACGGTGCGCAAGCGCGGCTTCACGGTGTGGCCGGCGGGACAGGTCCGTGCGCCGGTGTCGGCGTCGCGGATGAACTCCTCTTTGGTGAAACGTCCGCCGTTGTGCAACGCGGGTTGTTTGGCAACGAGTTCCCGGTCTGCGTCGACAAAGGCGCGACGGTTGGCCGCCGTACCGTAGGCGCAATCGCCGAGGGTTTGGGCGATGCCCGCTTCGCCTTGCTCTTGCGCGTCATCCACCTCTTCCTCTGGCGCATCGGCCCAGGCATCCCGCACCGTTTCTTCCGCGCGTTCGATGGCGTCGAGACTGTCCTGGGCATCGTGCGCATTGCCGGGTTTCACCGAAACGTCCACGATGACACCGCTATCCGAATCCACCACGATTTCCCCTTTGTGTCCGTCGAAACGCGTCCGTTTCGACTTGCGTCCATGACGCATTTCGGGGTCGTGCACTGAGATGATCCGGTCTTTGGCAACCCCGGGTTTGATGTGCGCCTGCCCGTCGTCTCGCACCTCGATGTCCTGGTCCACTAACTGCTCGAGCAGTTGCATCGCCGTGCGTACGTCTTCGCTCGATCCGGCACGCGGCCCGCAAAACGAACCCGTCGATTCCAATGACGAACGCGCCAACGAAAGTGCCCGCCGCACGTCTACGACCAGCCCCGTTAGAAAGGCCACCCGTTCAGACTCCGAATCCCAGTCCAGTTCGGCGCCGCCCTTGAGCGACTCATCGGCGAAATACCGCGAACAATCGTGTTCCAAGGCGTAGCGTTGCGCATTCACCTCTTCGAGCAGCGGCGTCTCGAACGCTGCCAGCGCCCGAAGCAATTTCACCATCGCGTCCGCCACCAAGTTGTACGTGTCCTTGACCGCGCCCCGCCCGATAATCGGGCTCGTGTCTATGCTCCCCCGGATCTTCCGGCTGCGCAACACCCCCGCCTCGCGACATATCTTTACGCTCCGCGCAAGAATCGCCCGGCCCCGTTCGCTCAGCAGCAGCTTGCCCCGAAACGTCTGCAACGTGAACTTCGCGCAAAGACCTTCGTGATCCTCGATTCCCAAGGCCGTCTTCCACCGCAAATCATATTTCGTGCGTTCAACGGCTTCGTCATCGGAAACCTTGTCGTACCACTGCAACAACACCAGCCGTATCATCTGCGAAGGCGGAACCGATTTGCGTCCGTTGTCCAACACGTAGAACGCCCGAAAGTCCCCGTCCGGGTAGACCCGCGATCCTTCCGTCGCCAGCCACCCGTAGAACGTCCCGCGTCCAACGTAGTCCAAATGCTGATAATCGCCCCCGAATAGGTTCCCTTGTGCCGAGACTTCACCCATCATGGCCCATATATCCTCCATCTAATGACAATAGTAACACATATGTCATTAAATGTCAAGGACAATCTTTCCGGGGGTTTCTGGCCGGGCTTCTAGGCA
>CAIYET010000484.1 GCA_903925285.1 Candidatus Hydrogenedentota bacterium
GGCTGCCGGGCAGGTAAAGGCCGTGGCAGGACTTTTTGCGGAGGGGGCGACGATACCGTTTGTTGCGCGGTATCGAAAGGAGGCTACGGGGGCGTTGGACGAGGTCGCGTTGACGGGAATTCGCGACCGGCTGGAACAACTCGATGAACTGGACAAGCGCCGCGAAGCCGTCCTGAAATCGCTCGATGAGCGCAACCTGCTCTCCGATGTCCTCAAGGCCCAAGTGATGGGCGCGGAGACCATGACGGCGCTCGAGGACATCTATCTGCCTTTCCGTCCGAAACGGAGGACGCGCGCCACGATAGCTCGCGAGAAAGGTCTCGAACCGCTCGCGCTGACGTTGCTGGCCCAGGAGATCGCGGACGTCATGGCCGAAGCACTGCGATTTGTCGATACGGAAAAGGGCGTTGCGGATGCCGGAGAAGCCATCGAGGGCGCCCGTGACATCATTGCCGAAATTGTCAGTCAAGATCCGCAGGTGCGGGCCGGGATGCGTACGCTGTTTCTGGAACGCAGTGCGTGCGAGTCGAAGGTCGTCAAGGGCAAAGAGGAAGAAGGGGCAAAGTTCAAAGACTATTACGACTGGCGCGAACCGTCCGCCAAGGCCCCTTCACACCGGTTGTTGGCCATGTTCCGTGGCGAAAATGAGGGATTTCTCTCGTTGCAAGTGACGCCATGCGAAGAAGAGGCCTTGGCGGTAGCGCATGGGATGTTTGTGAAGGGTAAAGGCGCGGCATCGGCGCAAGTCGCCCTCGCCGTGCAAGACGGCTATAAGCGGCTCCTGGGTCCCTCGATGGAGACAGAGATTCGCGCCGAACTGAAGCGACGCGCAGACACCGAAGCGCTCCGCGTCTTCACTGCGAATCTTCGCGAACTGTTGTTGGCCCCGCCGCTCGGCCACAAGAATGTACTCGCGCTCGATCCGGGCTTTCGTACCGGCTGCAAACTCGTATGCCTCGACCGGCAAGGCAAACTCCTCCACGACGACGTCATCTATCCCCACACCGGCGAGCGCGCGGCCCACGAAGCCGGAATGAAAGTACTGGGCTTGTGCGCACGCTTCGAAATCGAGGCCGTGGCAATCGGCAATGGCACGGCCGGCCGTGAAACGGAAGCATTCGTTCGCGCGCAGGGATTGGGGCCATCGATTCCCATCGTGCTCGTGAACGAGTCGGGCGCGTCCATCTACTCGGCGTCGGACGCGGCGCGTGAAGAGTTTCCCAACCACGATCTCACCGTGCGCGGGGCCGTAAGCATCGGACGGCGACTGATGGACCCGTTGGCGGAACTGGTCAAGCTCGACCCCAAATCCATCGGCGTCGGCCAGTACCAGCATGATGTCGACCAGACGGCGTTGAAGCGCAGCCTAGACGACGTGGTGGCGAGTTGTGTAAACGGCGTTGGCGTAGACATCAACACGGCCAGCAAACAACTGCTCATGTACGTGTCCGGCCTCGGTCCGCAACTGGCGGCCAATATCGTGGCGTTTCGCGACGCGAGCGGCCCGTTCAAGACGCGCGCTCAACTGAAAAAAGTTCCCCGGCTCGGGCCGAAGGCTTTCGAACAGGCGGCGGGTTTCCTGCGCATTCCCGCAGGCAAGAACCCGCTCGACGCCAGCGCCGTCCACCCGGAAAGTTACAGTATCGTCGACGTGATGGCGAAAGACCTCGACTGCTCCGTCACCGAGCTTATGCGCGACGAAACTCTGCGCAAGCAAATCCAACTGGACCGGTACGTGACCGACAAGGTCGGGCTGCCTACGCTACGCGATATCATGGCCGAGTTGGCCAAACCGGGACGAGATCCCCGCGAGCAGTTCGAGGCCTTCAGTTTCGTGGAAAACGTCAACAAGGTCGAAGACCTGCACGTGGGCATGAAACTCCCTGGCATCGTCACGAACGTCACCGCGTTCGGGGCCTTCGTCGATGTCGGCGTTCACCAAGACGGACTCGTCCATATCAGCCAACTCGCCGACCGCTTCATCAAAGATCCCAGCGAGGCCGTCAAAGTCCACCAGAAAGTCACCGTCACCGTCTTGGCCATCGACCTCCCTCGCAAAAGGATATCGCTCTCCATGCGCGCCAATCCGGAGCAGCAAACCGCATCCGCACCCATCCCAAAAATCGCACGCCCGGAAAAGAAGAAGGCTACTGACCCCGAAGACTTCAACAAAATCCTGGCAGCCCGCTTCGGCCGGAAGTAGCCCACTCTGAACATGAGGCAGAAAAGATGCTTGTTCGTGCATTCTGGCCAAGATGGTTCCCGGCCCCATACCAATAAGGCCAGGGACCTGTGTTGCGACTTCACGACCTGTTTCCCTATTATCGTCAAATGATGACAGCGGAATTGCCAAACCAGCGAAAGGAAACGGTCCATGTTTGAAAACATCAATATCCACAGCAGTGTAGCGGTGTACGTTCAGATCGAGAACTCAGTGCAGTTTGCCGTCGCTTCAGGTCGTCTGAAGACAGGCGATCAGCTTCCCTCGGTACGTGAGGCCTCAGAGAAGTTGAACGTCAATCCCAACACCGTAGCGAAATCCTATCGTGACCTTGAGGTCATGGGCATCCTCTATACCCGAAGAGGAATGGGCGTTTTCATCAACAA
>CAIYET010000485.1 GCA_903925285.1 Candidatus Hydrogenedentota bacterium
ATGTACCCGTAAATACGTTGACGTGTTCTTGCGAAGCAGACTACTTAAGGCAGCAAGCCCTCGTCCATGGCAGCGAAAAGGACCGGCCCCCCACCCCGCCCAAAGACGCAGTAGGGCAAGCCGCCTTCATCGAGCAGGATAAGTACGTCACCACGAGAAAATTGGCGGTCTAGTAGTAACATGGGTGTAACCGTTCGTCCCGCGGCAGGCAGGAAGACGGGGGTGCCGTTGATGAATTGCGAGGGAAATGCCTGCTTGAGAGCGCCGGTAATCACGGGCAACCGATCGAGATCGCCGCGCTGGCGCGTCGTGTAGAACCAGTCGCCGACGAGCGCCATGTACGTGACGTGCGCTTCGGCGCCGACGGGCGTTCTTCTGACGGAACTCAGTTCCCAGGTCCTGAACCCATTCACCGTGCGCGTCTGCGTTACCTCGATCGAGGCACCGAGTTCGGCGCTCCTGAAATAGGACCAGCGTTTGTGTATTCCCAGGGTCCAAAAGTCCGCCAGGTCCATCGTGATTTGGCCTTCACCTTCGCCTTCACCTTCGCCTTCACTGGCGGCGTATGTGCTCTCGTAAGGCCCCATGTCGTAGCCGTTGCCCTGAGGACGCGGCTGGCCCTCGATGTCGACGAATGGCGCGGCGAGCGCGGTCCCGGCGTCGATGCAGGGGGAATCGGGCAAGAGCCGGAAGTCGCCGCCGGGCGCATCCACAAACTGCGGCCACACATCCAGATTTCCGGCGCCGGGATAGCCCCCTTGGATGTCGCAGTGGGTGGCGATTACGGCGGGCGGGTCCGCCAGGGGAAACAGATAGATCTCGTCGGGCACATTTCCCCACAGAATGCAGTTCGCCATGAGAAGGGTGCCGGCGTTATACCCGAAGCTGTACACTGCGCCTCCGTTTGTGGCTGAACGGTTGTCGTAAATTGCGCAGCTCGTTAGGATCGCAGCCCCGTAATTTTGGTAGATTCCGCCCCCGCCCTGCCCGCCGTCCGCTGCGTTTCCACTGATGATGCAGTTGCTCGCGAAGGTCAATCCGTCCAGTTCGAGACCCGATCCCTGGTTGTTGGCGATTCGACAACCGGTGATCGTGGAGAATGAATTGCCACGATAGCCCATACCGACGTTGTCCGTAATCGTGCAATCCGTCACGACCGAGTTCACTGGACCGAAATCCAGCACGGCGCTCGATCCGGAATTTCGCTCGAAGACGCAGCGGACCACGAAAGGCGAAGCGTAGTCCCAATTCCCCATGCCGGCGCCGCCGACATCCCCGGCGCCCAGGACGTTTTCGACGAACCGGCAATCCTCGACGAGCGGCGAAGCGTTATCGCAATTGGCCATCCCGGCGCCGTAAAAACTGCTCGCATTGCCCGCAAACGTGCAGTTTCGCACCGTGGGCGACGCGTAATAATTAAGCATCCCGCCACCCTTGTTGTCGGCGGGTTGATTGGCATTGCCGCCGGTCACGGTAAACCCGTCCAAAGTCGCCTGATTGGCGCCGAAGACCACATGCAGCGCCGGAAGGCCGCCGCGCGACTTGGATCCATCGATCACCGTTGGATGCGCATTCCAGTCGCGCTGGTCGCGGTTGGTTTCCGTGCCGACAAAGCCGCCATAAAGATCGACGCCCCGCAGCATCGCCAACGAGGCCGTGTCTTTCGTCGTGATCGGACATATGAACGTCCGCGCTTCATCGTACACCCCTTCGGCGACCCAGACCTCCGTATGCGGCCGGGTTCGATACATGCCCGCCGCGTTGACGGCAGCCTGGAGGGTCGAGAAGGCCGTTGCCCATTGCAGGCCGTCTTCGACGCCGGACCGATTGGCCTTGTTGACGAAGAACACCTGGCGGCATGCGGCGAAATCGGGGTGGATGTGGCAAGCCGCAAGGTAGTCCCCACGCACGCCCGCAGTTCCCGTGTACTCGATGATGTTGCTCGTGGCATTCCGATTGAAGTCCACGTTTCCGTGGCCGCCGAGGCGGTTGTCGCGCGTTCCCAAGTCGCCCCAGGAGAAATAGTTCTCCCCGTCCAGATGGATGCTATCCCTGATCATCGTCACGATGCTGGCCGGCGCCTGGGACCGGTCGCCGATTCCCTGGACGAGCCCACCGATTACGTCGTTGACAAACCGGACCATGTCCGTGCCGCCGATGGTGAGAAATCCCGCCAGCAAGTCCACGGTCGCGTCGGCAAGATCGACAGTATACTCTCTTGATATAAGGACATAACTATCATTTGTGTGCATATAGATGCTCAGCAGATTGCCGGCCTGCCCGGTCACCAGCATGTCCTGCCGCACCCGGGCGCGGTTGTGGCGCCAATCCGATTGAATCCGGGCCACCATCGCCGGGTCGAGTTCCTCGACGCCCGTGAAGCAGGGGTTGCCGTCCATGAGGATCGCCGAGAGCATCGCGAGTTGTTCGGATTCCGGGAGACCGTCGCCGTCGTTGTCCCGAGCGCTGAGGATATAGGGGAAGTCGTGCAAGTTGCTGAAGATCACCCAGTCGAATTCGCCGAACGCCCAGTCGAAGTCGACATACACGGGGCCTGCTTCCCCTTCCCCTTCCCCTTCTCCCTCGCCTTCCCCTTCGCCCGTACCGAGGCAATTGGCCGGGTGGATATCGGGGTTCAGCGCGTTGGCAACGAAGGCGTTCGGGTCGTTCCCGTAGACCAGGAACTCCTCGGCATTGGTACAGCCGTCGCCGTCGGCATCGCCGTCCGGGGCAAAATACTGGGGCAACCGGGCAAACTGGCCCGGGTCTATCGGGTGCGCGACATCCTCGTCCAGCAGGTACATCGCGGCAGCCACAAATGCCACCGATCCCGATCCGATCATGTAGTCCGGCAGGGGGTAGCTCACGACGCCGTCGCCGAGCAGCATCATCGCGTTGAGGATCTGCGGCAGTCCATTGGCATGCGTGTGTACGTATTGCCATCTCGCGCCGAGAACCGCGCTAAACCAGCTCTCATTTTCACGCCAGGAGGCCAAGACCAGTTCATGTGTCAGTCCATTCGGAAGGTTGAAGGTGGGGTCTTTCAGCACCGCTTCGATGAGCTTGAGTTCCGTCGAGTCAAGCATCCCATTGCCGTCGAATTCAAAGTCATGGGCGTCATTTTGACGATCCGCCGAACAAAATCCGTTTACGTCGGCAAAGGCGGGAAAGAAGCCGATTCCGACGGGCAGAGAGCCGGGCATCAATACGGCCGCCCCCTGAAGCCAGATCAATTCATAGCAGTCCGCAAACGTCGACGTCGGCCCCGCTAGGGGTTCGCCCTCGCCCTCGCCTTCGCCCTCGCCGGCGAACGACGGCGTGAAGAGTGCCGGGCCCCAATTGCGCAGGAACGTCACGCCGCCGAACGAGATCGATGCATAGGCCACGTGCGGTTCGACGGAGACAGTCTTGCCGATAGGGAAGAGAAACGACGGCGGCAACGCGAACGCTTGACCGTCAAGCAAACGCTCCGGCAAGACGGGCAGCACATTCGGGCCAATCTCGGGGAGCCGGTCCAGGTCGTCGCGGTTTTGCGTGGCATAGAGCCAGCCACTCACGAAGACGAGGTACTCGGTAGTGGTAGTCGGTTGCGGGCCGGTTTCGGAGTACGTCAGTTGCCAGACCTGAAAACCGTTCACGAGGAACTGAGCGTCGACCACCATGCTTATGCCCGGCGCACCGGCCGTCTTAGACGACCCCGCATTGAAATCCCAGCGATTTCCTTGAGCGAGCGGCAAGTAGTCGAGAAGCGCGGCCCCTTCGCCTTCGCCTTCGCCTTCACCTTCGCCCTCGCCCTCGCCTTCGGCGCCAAATTCCGTCGCGACGAGGCGGAACCCCCAGCCTTCAAAGCGGAAGTCGTCCGGGGCATGTTCGCGGGCGGCCGAGCGGCATCCCTTGCCGGGTTTGTCATAGTAACCGCCCCGGAGGACGCGGTACGAGGCCGTTGCGGGACCTGCCGGGTCAGTTACCTGATCCGCAGGATAGCTCCCATACCAGTCCTTGCACCACTCCGCGACATTTCCACTCATATCGTACAGTCCCCAGGCATTGGGTAGCTTCTGCCCAACGGGTTGCGTCGTGTCGGGGCTGTTTCCATGCCACCACGCAGAGCCGTCGATCACCGTATAGCCCGGGTCTTCGCCCCAATAGAATCGCGTGGGCGTCCCCGCGCGGCAGGCATACTCCCACTGCGCTTCCGTGGGCAAACGGAACCCCTGGCCGGGAACTGCTGCGTTCAACGTGTCGAGAAATCCCCCCGAACCCGCGATGTCGTTCCACGACACCTCCTCGACCGGGCGCTGCGCGTCGCCCATGAAATAGCACGTGTTGTACCACATGACCGCTTCCCACTGCTCCTGCGTCACCTCGTACTGCGCCATCCAGAACCCGTGCGTCACGGTGACTTGATGCTGGGGTGACTCTTCGGAATCACTGTCTACTTCGCCGGGATACGCGCCCATCATGAACGTCCCCGGCGGGCACCACACCATCGCCAACGGCACGTCGCCAGGCAACATGACGGTCCGCGTCTGGCCGCCTTCGCCCTCGCCCTCGCCCTCGCCCTCGCCCTCGCCCTCGCCCTCGCCTTCGCCACCGGCAATGGTCAAAGAAAGAGCAATATCGCTAACGACGAGCGCATGGGTTATGTCTCGAACGACGGCCACATCCGTGTAAGGAATTCCGCTGGCCGACAACGTTGCCGCATAGTCCTGATTCACATATATGCCTACATCGATGCTTTGCAGGGCCGCCAAAGTCCCGGAAACGGCGAGCGTAAGCGGTAGATTGGCATCCGTCTTCAGTCCAAACAACGGGCCTGCGACATATATGGAATACGCTGCGGCGGCCGAGCCAATGTTCTGCAACGTATAGTTTCCGAATGCAGGAACGAAGAGGCCGCCTACAGAGCCGGAAGAATTGAAGTCTTCGCCCGGACTGACAACGATCTCGCCCACGCCAATACTCAGGCACAGTTCGGGATAACTCACGCCTTCGGCAATACCCCACACGGTTACGAAGTCCCAACCCTCAAACGTGGATTGCCGCATCATCTCCGCCGTGGTCTTGCCAATACCCGCGGCCGACGCTGCCTGGCCCGACGTTTCCGTATCCCAATAGGAGTGTCCAACCGTGCCGTCGTCCTCGCCGACCAGTCCGCCCACGTAAGAATTGCCCAAGACAACTCCTCTGGAGTAGCAGTACCCTATATCGCCATAGACGTATTGATAACTCAGTGCATCTTCATACATGTAGTATCCGTTGTATCCAACCAGCCCCCCGATACGCTCTTCGCCCGATACTGCGCCGATGGCATAACACCAATATACACTGCCACCACCATCGTTGAAGCCGACGAGACCCCCGACTTGGCTATTGCCCGATACATCGCCGGTTGCGAAACACTGCCCCGCACGACCGTTGTTACTGCCGACCAGCCCGCCGATGCAGGAGTCTTGCCCCATGATTGCACCCGCGGCGTAACACTGCTCCACTGTGTCGTGGTTGATGCCGACCAGCCCGCCAACGTGTTTGCCGCCGGAGACCGCACCGGTGGCATAGCACTGCGTCAGGCGGGAGTTGGCGCCGGCCAGCCCGCCTACATATTGTTCGCCGGAGACCGCGCCGGTCGCGTGACACTGCTCCATGGTGCCGCTGTTGTAGCCGACCAGCCCGCCAACGTGTTTGCCGCCGGAGACGGCACCCGTCGCGTAACAGTGGGACACGTCGGTATCGCTGAAGCCCAGCAGCCCGCCGGCGTACTGGCCAGTCCCCGATACAGTGCCCGTCGCATAACACTGCGTCACCGGGCCGGAGTTGGCGCTGGCCAGCCCGCCGACGTAGTTTCGCCCGAGGATCGCACCGCCTTCAAGCCCAAGGTTCTCGATTTGCCCCTTGGTAGCGCCGAATAGGCCGACGAAGTCCTCTTGCGGCCGGTCGATAGTTAACCCGGCGATCGCGTGGCCCTGCCCATCGAACGTTCCCGAAAACGGATTGCTTATGCTGCCTATAGGCTCAAATCCGGCGCCATCGTTCCAACTCGCCGTCGCCGATGCGTCAATATCATTCGAAAGGACGTACTCCCAGAACACGGGGTAAGAAAGGTCATGCCCGATCCTCTGCAATTCGTCGACCGTGCCGATGGAAATTGGCGCGGGAAGGAAAACCGCCGTCACGCTGGCGTCCTCGTGCATAACGAGTGGCAACGGGTTTGCCTGCATGGGCGGAACGCTAAAGAATCCGTCGCGCGCCCAACCCGCAAACAAATGCCCGGAATCCGCCGCCGTCAACAGCACGAGCGACCACGCGGAGTACAACCCGCCCGCCGAGCTTACGGATCCGTTCCCGATGACGGTGGCCGAGAGTGTGTACATCGTTCCGGGCGGCGTCCATCCGGCAAAATTGGGAACGGTCCGTCCGTCCATCTGTGTCCAAACCTGGCCATAATCCCAGCCCGCCTCGATGAACGTGGCCGACTGCAGCAACTGCGCCGTCGTAATCCCCGTGCCCCCGTCCGAGCGTGTCTGCTGCGAGGTCTCCGTGTCCCAAAATGAGTTCGTTACAGTACCATAGTACTCATTATTACGGTATACTAAACCGTAGCCATATCCCCCAACCACACCCATCGCGTAACACTGCTCGACCGAACCAACGTTCTCGCCAACCAGCCCGCCGACGAACTGACGCCCCGATACCGCGCCCGTCGCGTAACACTGCGCCACCGTGCTGTGGTAACCATTGTAGCCTATCAGACCGCCAACGGTCTGATGCCCCCCCAACACATCGCCTGTGGCATAACACTGTCTCACTGTGGTGTACTTATCGTTCTTGCCGATTAGACCGCCGATATCGTGCCCATCCGAGACCGCGCCCGTCGCATAACACTGCTCGACCGTGCCAAAGTTGTAGCCGACCAGTCCGCCGACTAGTCCCCCGACGTCGAGGTCCGCGAAGCTCCCCGAGACCGCGCCCGCAGCGTGACACTGCCTCACCGTAGCGT
Source organism: Candidatus Hydrogenedentota bacterium (assembly GCA_903925285.1). Lineage (GTDB taxonomy): Bacteria > Hydrogenedentota > Hydrogenedentia > Hydrogenedentales > SLHB01 > DSVR01. The sequence continues at coordinate 6,998 of CAIYET010000485.1, forward strand.
GCTCGCTGTTATTGCCGATTAGACCGCCGACACAGCTCCCGTTCGAGACCATGGCCGTGGCATAACACTGCTCGACCGAACCAAAGTTGTAGCCGACCAGACCGCCGACATTGATTGTCGCACCGGTAGCTCCCGTCCCCGAGATCGCGCCGCCGTCCAACCCGAGGTTCATCACCTTGCCGCCAGATCCCACGCGGCCAAACAGTCCCACATCCTTTTTGGCGGACTGGTTGATGATCAACCCGGATATGACGTGACCTTGGCCGTCGAAGGCCCCGATGAATTCGAGGTCGAGGTCGTAGCGGTATTGTCCTATCGGATCAAATCCCGCGCCGTCGTTCCAGGTCGCAGCGATCGAAGCATCGATATCCTGCGTGAGAACGTAATTGCCGCTTAATGGATAGGCCGGGTCGTTTCCGATCTTCTGTAGTTCCTCGATGGACGCAATGTGGATCACATCGCCTTCGCCTTCACCCTCGCCTTCACCCTCGCCTTCGCCTTCGCCTTCGCCTTCACCTTCGCCCTCGCCCTCGCCCTCGCCCTCGCCCTCGCCCTCGCCCTCGCCTTCACCTTCACCTTCACCTTCACCCTCGCCTTCGCCCTCGCCTTCGGAACCGGTGGCCACCTCGTAACCGGCTGCTTTCCATGCATTGAACCCGTTGAGCATGTTGTGGATTCCCGTGAAATCGTGGGAAACGAGCAACTGCGAGGCGGTGACACTACGGCTTCCACTTCCACAATACACGAGGATGTTGTTGTGGATCTTGTCGAGAAATTCAGTGTAGCGATTCGGCAAGTCGGTCACGCTGATGTTGTGAGCGCCTGGAATATGGCCGGCGGAAAACTCGGACGGTGTGCGCACGTCTACAGAGAAGATGCCCGCTGACCACAAGTCGTGCGCCTCGGAAACGGAGACGTTCGTGTACGTTATCGGCTCGCCTTCGCCTTCGCCTTCGCCTTCGCCTTCACCTTCACCTTCACCTTCACCTTCGCCTTCGCCTTCGCCTTCGCCTTCGCCTTCGCCTTCGCCTTCCCCTTCCCCTTCACCTTGGGTAACGGCAATATAGTCAGTCTTGGATTCTGTATCGGCGCTCAGAAAAGCATGGACGTTCAGTACGACCGTGTAGCTTCCCGGATTCGCGAAGGTATGGCTTGGACTCTGCTCGGTGCTTGTCGATCCGTCACCAAAATCCCATGACCAGTCCGCGATGGGAAACGATCCCGGCATGGATTCGTCGGCAAATTGGACGGACAGCGGGGCGTGGCCCTCGGTGGGACTGGCGGAGAAGCGGGCCGTGGGGCCGCTGGGACACCCCACAAGGAAAGAGGACCCCAAAACCGTCAACAGCAGGGAAATCAGACGAAATGCTTTCGTGCGTACCATTGCGACATCCTCCCATGGTTAAACGTTTACAGCAAACCACGCAGCCGCTTCACACGCACGCCAGTCGGAGGCTATCTCGGACAACGGATCCGAAAACATCCCGACCCAGCGCGATGACACTTGTTTCGGGCCAGAACCACTAAAGCCCACAACGCGAACTCATTCCCAGAAGTCAGTTGCATGGGCGCCTCATCAGTATACCAATCCGATGGGAATTATATCACAACTTTACTCAGCCGTCAAACTGCGAAAATACCCAAAACCCCTTGCGGTCCGTTAGGACCCGCGTTTAGATAATCTGAGGTAGCGCGACATTTCCAATGTCGCGGCGGATCGCCGAAGCACGACTTTTAAAAAGTCGTGCTTCGGCGCGATGCTTGTCAAGTAGTTCTTTCGCTGTTCCTTAGAGTCGCCCTGCGGCCTGTTGACGCTTCCTGCCCATGAATGGCAGCAGGATGGAGCAGGCCGCCAACAGCATCAGATCGCCGCGCGGCGCGGAACCGGGACCGGCCATGCTTCCACAACACGATACTGGCTCGCCCTCGCCTTCACCTTCACCTTCGCCTTCGCCTTCGCCCTCGCCCTCGCCCTCGCCTTCACCTTCGCCGCCAACTTCATAAGGAACGATTACTGACAGTCCGACTAGGTCGGCACTGACAACGCCGACACCGAAAGACGTATTCCTGATATGGGTAGTGGTCCAATCGCCATCTTCTCCTACCATCTCGATACCTATCGGTCCGGCATCCACGTACGTCGGGTGAGAGTAGAGTGTCATTCGAGTTCCAGGCTCGAAGCTTAGTCCTTCTAGGTCGACATGGACAGGGCGCGTAGGAAGCCGCGAGTCGTCGATCTCCTGGAAGTTGACTCCATCCTGGCTCGTAATGAGACTGATCTCGGTATACTTGCCTCCCTGAACGAGCGTGCAGCCAAGTGGCTCGGGCCGTAACGAGGTTGCAACGTCCATGCCGAACAACGTATCGAGATCGTCTGCTATTATCACCAGTAGCACGCCTGTCTCGCCACTTTCCAGAAGCTCTCTGCTCACTTGCACAAGCGCGCGACGGTCGGGAGCGTTATCGTCCCCCACCTGTAGAATTGATAGAGGGGCCGTACCGGCCTTCTCGACGGTGGCCTCGAACCGAATCGCGCCGACAAACCGCGTTCCGCCGGTTGCCTGAACCTCGACGGAACGCATCCAAGTATCGCCGTCATGCGCGAGGGTCTCAAATGGGTTGTCCGGCATCCCGTTGTTGTCCGCATCTGCTGACGCGGGGATCTGAGCTAGAGTGAATACGGTTTCGGTCGATACCGATGAAACAGGCGACGACAAGTATGCAGTGGTGGTTACATGGTGCAAGCCGAGACCAACTCCGTTGCTGTATAGATTCGGTGCAACCACGTAAGGTGGAGTCACGGCGGACCCAACAAAGTTGCCGTCAACGTAGTATGTGACCTCGGTCACGCCCGCCGGGGCTGTAACGGAGAACATGACTGGCTCGTTATGTCCTGCCGCATCCACATATAAGGTGGCGTTGTCGAGCGGAGACATGATGGTCAACACATCTTCACCTTCACCTTCACCTTCACCTTCACCTTCACCTTCACCTTCGCCTTCGCCTTCGCCTTCGCCTTCGCCTTCGCCTTCGCCTTCACCTTCGCCTTCACCTTCACCTTCACCTTCACCTTCACCTTCACCTTCACCTTCGCCTTCG
>CAIYET010000486.1 GCA_903925285.1 Candidatus Hydrogenedentota bacterium
AGTACGCTAAATCCGGATGACCCAAATTTATCAGGAGACGACGCATGAAATTTCGATTGGATACCGCGGAATTGTTTGTGCCGGATGGATTGCCTGACGAGAAGGCGCTGGCGCGGACGACGCATATGGCGGTCGGTGCGCATCAGGACGATCTCGAGATCATGGCGTACGTGGGGATTCTCGATTGTTTTCAGCAATCGGACAAGTGGTTCACGGGCGTGATTGTGACCAACGGCAGCGGATCGCCGCGCGATGACGTCTACAAGGATTACACGGACGACGCAATGCGCGTGGTGCGGCGCAAGGAGCAGATGAAGGCGGCGGTGGTGGGCGAATATGCCGCACAGGCGTTGCTCGATTACGGGAGTGGGGCGATCAAAGACCCATCGAGCAAGGCGCCCGTCGAGGACTTGGCGCTGTTGCTGAAAACGGCGCGTCCGGAAATCGTGTACACGCACAATCTCGCGGACAAACATGACACGCATGTCGGCGTGGCGCTCAAGGTTATCGAGGCGATCCGGTCGTTGCCGGTGGACGTGCGCCCGAAGAAACTGTATGGGTGCGAAGTGTGGCGCGACCTCGATTGGATGACGGACGAGGACAAGGTCGCGTTCGATTGCTCCGGGCACGAGAACTTGCAAGCGGCGCTGCTGGGCGTGTTCGATTCGCAAATTGCGGGCGGCAAACGCTATGACTTGGCGACGATGGGGCGGCGTAAGGCGCATGCGACGTATCACGCGTCGCACGGCACGGACGAAACGACGGGCCTCACTTTCGGCATGGACCTGACGCCGCTCATCGCGGATCCGACGCTGGATATTCGCACGTATGCGCAGCAACTCATCGACCGTTTTGCGGACGAGATCGCAAGCCGCCTTGCCAGACTCGGAGTTTCATGATCGAGCATCAACAGGCTGTAGGCTGTAAGAAGTCCGAGCCTACAGCCTACAGCCTACAGCCTTACAATATCGGCTTCCTCTCGATGCCGCTTCCGCTTTCCTTTATACTGATATTCCTTGTCTCCGCCTGCAATAATCCCGCGAATGCACCTGTGCCGCGCAAGGGGATCGTCACGATGGCGCCGCATTTGACGGAAACCGTCTTCGCGCTTGGGCAGGGTGGGCGCGTGATTGCCGTGGGATCGTTTTGCGACTACCCGCCGGAGGTGACGAAATTGCCGCGCGTGGGCGGGTACATCGATCCGAACCTCGAGAAGATCTCGACGTTGTCGCCGGAACTGTTGATCGTGCCGGGCCGCGACCGGAAGGTGGGCGAGTATGCGGAAATGAAAGGGTTGCCTTTGCTGAGTGTCAACATGGACAGTTTCGCATCCATCGACGCGGGGATCGAGACGATCGGCAAGGCGTTGAACTGCGTGTCCGAAGCCGACGCGTTGCGCGCGCGCATCCGGCGTGAGTTGGACGGCGTTCGCAACGCGGTGAAAGGACTGCCGCGTCCGAAGGTCCTCATCATTACCGCGCGGTCGAGCCATGCCCTGCACAATCTGTATACTTCGAACCGTTCGTCGTTCGTCTCGGAGATGGTCGAGTGCGCGGGCGGCGAGAATATTTATGCCGATGGCCCGACGAACTATTTTGCCGGGTCGAAGGAGACTATCGTCGTGCGCATGCCGGAGGTCGTTCTCGAATTCCACGCGGGCGAGAATCTGGATGCGGCGGAGCATACGAAATTCGTGGCCGATTGGCAGCAGTTGCCGTCGTTGCCCGCCGTGCAAAACGGCCGAGTGTATTTGATTATGGAATCGCACGCATTGCGTCCGGGGCCGCGCGTAGGCGAGATCGCGCGGATCCTTGCGAAACGGTTGCATCCGGAGGCGGCCATACCCACGCCATGACGCGCACGTTGACAGCCGAATCGGTGGCCTGCGCGTACGAGCGCGAACGGCCCGTGTTTACGAGCGTCGGCGTGACGGTGCGCAGCGGCGAACTCGTGGGGTTCGCGGGACCGAACGGTTCGGGCAAGAGCACGTTGCTGCGCGTGCTGTGCGGCCTATTGAAACCGCGCGCCGGACGCGTGACGCTCGATGGGCGTCCGTTGTCGTCGTTTCGGGGACGCGAACGGGCGCGCGTGATCGCGTTCCTGCCGCAAGCGGTGAATCCGGCCTTCGCGTTGAACGTGTTCGAGGTCGTATGCCTTGGGCGTTATCCCCACTTGGCGGGTTTCGGAGCGATGCGACCGCACGACAAAGACGTCGCCGAGCGTTGTCTGCGCGCCACGGAAACCGAGGAGTTGCGCGCGCGCGATTTCATGACATTGTCCGGCGGCGAACGGCAGCGCGTGCTGCTGGCGAGCATCCTCGCGCAGGAGCCGGACCTCTTGCTGCTGGACGAGCCGACTTCGGCGCTCGATATCCATCACCAAATCGAGATCTTCGCGCTGCTCGAACGGCTCGCGCATAAGGGCTATGGAATCGCGGTCGTCACGCACGACCTGAATCTCGCCGCGCGGTTCTGCGACCGTCTCGTCATCCTCGCGAAAGGACGCGACGTCGTCGCGTCAGGCGCGCCCGAAGTCGTGCTGACGCCGACGATATTGTCGGATGCGTACCGCGCGCCGATTCGCGTTGCGACGCATCCCGAAACCGGCGCGCCGTTGGTGTGGGCCGAAGCGCCGTCGCGCGCGGAAGAGGACGCGCAATGAGCCGCCATGCGAATTCAACCATCCTCGTAGGCATCGCGCTCGCGAGCATTGCAATGGTCGTCTTGAGTCTGTTCGTCGGCACGGAGACGATCAACTTTCGCCAGGCGTGGAGCGAATGGCGTAGCGGCGCGTCGCCAGCAGAATCGCCGATGCTGGGCATCCTCGTACAGCAGCGCCTACCCCGGACGTTGGCGGCGCTGATCGTGGGGGGAGGACTGGCCCTCGCCGGGTGCGCGTTTCAGGCGATGCTGCGCAATCCGCTCGCCGAACCGTACACGCTGGGCGTGGCAAGTGCGGGCGCGCTCGGGGCGTGGACCGCGACCGTGCTTGTGGCGAGCTACGGTATGTCGCGCGCATGGTTCGGAGTGCCGGTTGTGCAACTGTTCGCGTTTCTGTTCGCCGAGTTCGACATCCTGGTCGTCTACCTGCTCGCGGTGCGCAAAGACCGCGTGTCGCCATCGGTGCTGTTGCTGGGCGGCGTAACGATGGGCATGCTCGCCAATTCCGGGATTCTGTTGATGCGTTATCTCGCGGACCCGGAACGGCTGGTCATGATGGACCGCTGGTTGATGGGCGGCGTGGACGTGCTGGGGTACCGGCCCGTCGTGACGCTGTTGCTCGGCGTAACGCCCTGCCTCGCAATCCTCTGGGCACAAGCGGCCAAGCTCGACCAACTCGGCTTCGGCACGGATCTCGCCGAAGGGCGCGGCATCAACGTGAGAATCCTGCAAATCATCACGTTCGGAGTCGGCTCGTTGATGACGGCGATCATCGTATCCGTCGTGGGACCGATAGGATTCATCGGCCTGATCGTGCCGCATGCCGTGCGCACGCTCACCGGTTCGCGCCATCGACTCCTCATGCCCGCGAGTATCATTGCCGGCGGCGGATTCCTGTGCTTCTGCGACATCCTGGCGCGCAAGATCCTGCCCGGCGAAACGCCCATCGGCATCGTGACGACCCTCTTCGGCGGCCCGTTCTTCCTCTACCTCCTCATGCGCCGCCGCTTCACCGATTGGGAGGTGTAGGCGCCAACCACACACAATCTGTTGTGTTCAGCGATGCAATTGGCTACAATCTGTAGTTGTAAAGGAAACGGTGGAGCGTTTTGTGAAGGTATACGCCCTTCTTGCGATATCGATTCTGTGCGCCGTAGAGGTGTACGGAGGCGAGCCTATTTATGCGCCGGTCGAGCCGGGTTTGGTGGGAGTGTTGCGCGATGGGCGGCAGTTGTTTGCCGAATGCCGTCCGCCGAAGGGGGTGGATGCGGCGGCGTTTTTCGAGAAGTATCTCGCGAATCCGCTGGACGCGCAGCGGTATAAGGAACGCATATCCGTTGCCCTTCGTTTCGACCAGTTGAACGCGGCGACGCGGCTCAAGGTTCTGTTGCGCGTGTTCAAGCAGGACTCTGTTGACGACGCGGGGTGGTGGCATACGGTGTTGTGCGAGGGGACGGAAGGCCAGGAGTCGTTGTGGGCGTTGTGCGAGTGGGTGACTGGGAAGGGCACGAACTATCGCAAGGTGATGGCGGACAAACGCAACCACGCCGCGAGCGCGGTGCTCGAGAAGGGCCAACGCGTCTTGATTCCGGCGGCGCTGGTGCTCGATATCATGAAGGTACCGTTGCCGAAACCGGTCGAGACGCCATCGACCAAGGAAACGGCGAAGCCTGCGGAGGAGGAGCCTGCGAACCTCGATGCGCTGGCGGCGGAATTGAAATATGGTTCGGATGCGCAAGGCCCGTATGCCGTTTACCGGCTGAGGTCCGGCGAGGCGTTGTACACGGCCGTGGTCGTTCGGTTCACGGACATCGGCGACAACGGAGACATCCTCAAGGCGTGCGAGGTCGTCCAGCGGCGTAGCGGCATTCGGAACGTGCGCGACATGCAGACCGGGCAGAAAATTCTGATCCCGCTCGAGATGCTCTCGGATCGTTACAAGCCGCAAGGCGACAAGGAGCGCAAGGACTATGACGAGACGATCGTCGAGGCGAAGCGTTTGCGCAAGGAACGCCTGCGCACGAAGGACTTGGAGGGCGTCGTGGTCGTGCTCGATCCGGGCCACGGCGGACGCGATCATGGCGCCGAGCACGATAAATCCGGATTGTACGAGTATGCGCTCAATTACGACGTTGTCTGCCGTGTGAAGCAACTGCTTGAATCGCAGACGCGTGCGAAGGTCTATGTCACGGTAAAGGATTTCAAGCGCGGTTACGAAATCAGCGACGCGCGGCGGTTCTCGCCGGACAACAATGTGAAGGTTCTGACCACGCCGCCTTATGAGAATGTCGACGCGAAGATATCGGCGAACCTCCGGTGGTATTTGGCAAACTCGATCTACCGCGCCGAGGTCAAGAAGGGCGTCGAGCCGCGCAAGATGGTCTTCACGAGTTTCCATACCGACGCGTTGTTCGACGGCCGTTTGCGTGGCGCGATGATTTATTTGCCCGGTGCAAAATACCGGCGCGAGCGCGAGGAACCGGACGGCGGCATCTACGCGCGCTTCAAAGAGGCCAAGGAGCAACGGGCCGTGTCGACAAGCTTGGTCGAGCGGCGGCGCGATGAGGCGCTCTCGCGCAACCTCGCCGATGATATCATGCAGGCGCTGGGCAAGAAGCGCGTCCGCCGCCATCTCGAAGGCGACTGGATCCGTTCCCAGATCCGGCAGGACGGCGGCCGGGTCTATGTGCCGACAGTGTTGCGCAACACGCAAATCCCCACGAAAGTCCTGATCGAGTCCGCGAACCTCACCAACGAGGCCGACCGCGAAAACCTTGCCGATCCGGCGTGGCGGCAACGCTTCGCCGAAGCCTATGTCGATGCGTTGTGCATGTATTTCGGCTCGTAAGTATCGCGCAAGAGAATCACATATACGAACAGGTGTGGTTCGCGGCAAAAGCGCATAAGACCAGTGCTAGAATAAGCATGGCACTGCTGCACAGGGGTACGGTAGCGAGCGGGTCGATATCGAGAGTCGCCGTGTTCGAATAGCTCGAACCGCGCGCGTCGCTGACCTCGCAGATGTATGAACCGGCGTCGGCCTCCGTCACTTGTTCGATGTAGCACGCGGGGGCGTCCGAGCCGACATCGACGCCGTCGCGTTGCCAGCGGTAATGCAGGGCGCCGATGCCGGTTGCGGCGACATCGAGCCGTCCGAACCAACCGAGAGGCAGGAGGAGCGATTCGGGTTGCTTCACGATGGTGGGACCGCGTCCAAGGCCCCTTCCGGCGTAGTCCACATAACAGGCGCCAAAGCCGACGTTCGAGCAGCCGTATTCGATATACATGTAGCCGCCGACGCCCCAGTTCGGTCCCCACGAGTTGCGCAGGATCCACGCGCCGTTCGTGCCTCGAGCGTCGTCCCAGCCGACCAGGACGACCGCGTGATTCACTTCCAGGTCCTCGCTGAAACCGAACACGCCGCCGTTATATCCTTGAAAGGCCGCGCCGACATAGACGGCGGCGCTCACGGGTCCGTACGTCATGATCGCCTGCTTGATCGCGTCGGTGTCCACGATGCCTTCTTCGGGACCGATGAAGGCCCAATCGTCGATTCCGTAGGCATGCGGATATGGGCACGCACACGCTGCATTCGTCGCGGTGTATGGGAAATCGGTTTCGAGGACGGCCCCGGTTCCGCCGCACGGGTCCGTCTTGAAACCGGAATGGTAGTCATGCGCCCACCAACCACCCTCGCATCCCCACGTGCCCTTTTCGAGTGCGTGAGGCGGGTCCGTTTCCTGGTTACAACTCACGAGCCACTGTTCCGAGAGGTCCACGGTTATGCCGTCTTTGATCAGGATGCTGCATTCAAGCGGTCCCACCGTGCCGAAGGCCCAGCACGAGCCGCAACCACGCTGGTTTCGCACCGGCGGGCAGCCGCCCAACGCACGCCAATCGAACGATGCCGGTAAGACTTCCTTCGCGGCAAAGGTTCGGAATCGCGCGGTTTCACGCCAATCCAACGGCACACGCAGGCCGCAAAGCGCCGACAATTGTTGGCCCGTGGCAGCATTCTCGCCCACGTTGAACGTCCAGCCCTTCGCCAAAGCCTCCGCACGAAGCGACGCCAGCCGTTCGCCCGACACGTCGGCATACGCCACGCCGAAAACCACCGACAGAAACACGACAATAGCCAAGGTCCTGTTCATTTGACCCTTCCCGGTAAACAACGCCGTCTCTATCCTACCCTGTAAAGCCGAAACCGTCAAGGTGGCTGCACAAGAGTCCGCTTCTTCAGGCTTCAGGCTTCAGGCTTCAGGCTTCAGGCTTCAGACTTCAGGCTTCAGGCTTCAGGCCGTTCATCCTGAAGCCTGAAGC
>CAIYET010000487.1 GCA_903925285.1 Candidatus Hydrogenedentota bacterium
CATCGGACCCGCGGCGTTCTCTGGCGACTGCATCACCCTGGGCACTGTCACAATCGGCAGCGGCGTCACCAGTATCGGGGGGAGTGCGTTCAATGGCTGCACGGGCCTCACCACCGTCACGATCCGCCCCGGTGCCACCGGTGTTGTCACCAGCATCGGAAGCTCGGCGTTTTCCGGCTGCAACAACCTGACGTGCGTCACGATCCCCGGCAGCGTTGACAGCATCGGAGATTTTGCGTTCCAGAACTGCACCGGGCTGCTCACCGCGACGCTCGGCAACGGCGTCATCAGCATCGGGTACGAGGCGTTCTATGGGTGCAAGGCTCTGGGCGGCATCGAGATCCCCGACAGCGTTGAAAGCATCGGACCCGCGGCGTTCTCTGGCGACTGCATCACCCTGGGCACTGTCACAATCGGCAGCGGCGTCACCAGTATCGGGGGGAGTGCGTTCAATGGCTGCATGGGCCTCATCACCGTCACGATCCGCCCCGGCGCCACCGGTGTTATCACCAGCATCGGAAGCTCTGCGTTCTCTGGCTGCGCCAACCTGCCGTGCATCACGATCCCCGGCAGCGTTGACAGCATCGGAGATTTTGCGTTTCAGAACTGCACCGGGCTGACAGGAGTCTACTTCAAAGGCAACGCCCCCAGTCCTGGTTATTCGATGTTCTCCGGTGACAACAATGCGACGGTCTATTATGTGGCTGGGACCATGGGGTGGACAAATCCGTGGGGCGGTCGTCCGACCGCCTTATGGTCTCCCTGCACGCTAACGGTAAACTCGACCGGCGCGAGCGGGGTGACGATTTCGAGTACGACGGGGCACGGCGGGACGACGAACTACACGCTGACGGGAATCGTCCCTTGTCCGGAAGTCAACCTGAGCGCATCCACGACGGACCCGACGGGGTACGTGTTCTTGTACTGGACGCTGGACGGGGTGAACCAGACGGCGGGCCAGAAGTCGCTGACCTTCACGATGACGCCGGAGTGCACGGCGGTGGCGGTCTACAACACCCCGCCAAATGCGCCGGAGTTGATCAGTCCGGCAGATGGTGCGCAGGATGTGGGCTTGACACCCGCGTTGGAGGCAGGGGCCTATTCGGACCCGGACGGTGACCTGCAAGCGTCCGGGCAGTGGCAGGTGGCCACCGACAGCGCGTTTACCAATATCATGTGCGATTCGGGCGATACGAATACGACGCAGACTTCCTGGACGGTTCCGACCGGGATACTGCAGATGAGCACGCCGTACCACTGGCACGTGCGTTCCAAGGACAGCCGCGGCACGTGGGGTGCCTGGTCAACAGCGTTCTTTTTTGACACAGGCAACCCGTGGCCCGAAGCCAATTTCTACATGTCGATGGCGTGGGGGCGTCCGCCTCACACAGTTAATTTCTTTGATGCTTCTAGCGCCGGGTGGTCACCGATTTTCGATTGGGCATGGGATTTTGGCGAGGGGCCGGTGCTTAATGGCGAAGAGCCCAATCCGACACACGTCTATGAACACACGGGCCGCTACACGGTTTCATTGACAGTGACCACGTTGGGCGGAAGTTCCACGAAAACCTTTACGGACGTTATCCTGGTGAGCGATCAATTGCCCCTTGCCCCATGGACTCTACCGGTTACGGCAATCATTCTAAGCGCCTTGGCGGCGCTACGCTACCGGAAATCACGCGGCTAGGGAATGCAAAAAGGAACCAACACGGGGCGCGGCATATCGCGCAGCGGAGATAACGGAGACGCGTTGCGAATCAGCCCCATGGGCGTGCGTGCAGGGTTTGCGCGCACGCCCGTTTGCTTTCACGTGACTCGACGATCTCATCACGGCTTGGCAATGGGGCCTTCGTCTTGTCCGTGGCTGCATTGAGGCTTCCGGCCCGTTTTCCCGAGTTGTATCGTTCCGCATACATCACATTTCCCAAGTGGCTGCTCTACATCTGTGCTGCGTTCACCGTGGCTTTCTCGATCGGATTTGCCGTCCTTCTGCTTGCCCAACGTCCCGGTGTATTGGCGCTGTACGCGGTATGGTCCATCCCAGTCGCTATCTACTATAAGGCGCGGACGCGCAGGTTCACGGTGGAGGATTGGCGGCGCGTGGCGGCCGTTTCCTTGCCCGACGACAACGAGACTTGACATCTCACAGGAAACATTGGCCTTCGCCACGATAGGTCGGCACCTCGTCGACGACGGCGCCTTCTGAAACCAGCAGTAACGTATTGAACCTTTCGCACAGTTCCCCCGCTTTGCTGTGCCGCATGAAAATGGGGTCGCCAATGCCCAACCGTTCCGCCCCTTCGTAGACCACGGGGGTCTGCACTTCACCGGCCCCTTCTTGGGCAATCAATTGCGCTCCGCCCGGCAGGTAGGGCTGCGGCAACTTATCGGGACCTGCGGCGCCCGAAGCCACATAGCCCCCTCCATGGCAGGTGAAAACCGTGGGCGTCGGTTTGCGTGTAATTTCGATGGCAAAACCGGCCGCCGGCAGATGTTTGAATCTGGCGTAATGGTCGAACAGGGTTGGTGAGTAGAAGCCAGACCCGACCGTGACCTCGGTTACCGCATCTTCTTCAACGGTGGTCTCCACACTTCCCGTGCCGCCGCCGTTTACAAATCGCAATGTGCACCCCGCCGCTGTCAATGCATGTACAATCGCCGCACGGCGTTGGGCCACCGTGGGGATAGATCGTTTCTTCAAAACCCGGATGAGCAGATTGCGGGACCGGCTCCACGGAGCATTGTCCTGCAATCCCGCTACTTGCGCCTCGTAGCCCATGATCCCGTCGAGCGCGACATGCGGACAGCCGAGAATACGCTCCCACAACCGCAGCGCCTGCTCGGGCGTCCGGATGCCGGAGCGCCGTACACCGAAGTACACGCCTGGATACTCCGAAGACATGTCCACATCCATGCAGATCGGAACACGCACCTCGTGCTTCGCTCCAAATCCTTCCAGATGATCGACATGTTCGGGGCAGTCCACCATGAGCGTGATCCGCTTTCCCGCCTTCAGTTCGTCGGCCAGTCCGCAATGTTCGATTTCGCCCCAGACGGGATAGGCGACGAGGATAGTATCGCTGACGCCCTGCTCGGACAGAAAGACAGCTTCCCGCGCGCTGTAGGCCATGACGGATTGGAACAGCGGCGACCTTCCGAAGATGCGCCTCATCAAGGCGACGCACCGCACGGACTTCGACGCCACGCAGATCGCTCGCCCACGAGCGCGGCCAAGAACCGCGTCGATATTTGCGTCAAAGAGATCGAGGTCCACAAACGCAAGGGGCATCAACCGGCCGCGAAAGATGTCCCTATAGTACGAGTAAGTTCTCTCCAACATAGATGGTCTCCTGCTTGAACAAGGGCATCCTATTTCCTGTCTTGGTGGACAACCGGTTCAGGCGCGTCGGGAAGCGGTTCGCTCACCTGCTCGAAGAACTCGTCCATGTCGCCGAACCGCACCACGCGGAATGCTTCCCCAAGACGGCCTTCGCCCAGGTTATGAGCTTCGGCCACCGCCGATGTCTGGGCGTACAAGAAGCCGGTGACCAATTGCGTGAGGTCACCAGTCATCGCCTCGTCGAGCGCAAGTGAGCGCCGGCCCCAAGTTCGCAACTGCAGACGGAACTGATTGATGGTGTTTTGCATCATTGTCCGGTGCGCCGCTAACGCCGCGACTCGTTGTGAGAAGAAATCGGTAATGTCCTCTACATGATTTGGGCTGGACATCTCACGGGAAAAATACCACCGTTCGCATACCGAGAAGGGCGCAAGCCCTTCCTGGAAATGCTCCGGATGGTGCAAGTCGAAACACGCCACCCAAAAGGCTTCCTCAACCGCTTGGGCGACCCGGATATGGTCGAGGTTGCCCTCATAGGGCGCGAAGGGGTCAAACGTGAAGACCGTATGGGGTTGGTATTTCCTCAGCAGGTATACGAACCGTTCCCGCAAGGCCGTTTCCGGTACGTCCGCCAACGTATCGGTGGGAAAGCCCAGTTCCACGATCTCGCCGATCCCCAAGGCTTGCGCCGCGGCGTGCAGTTCCTCGGTATTGCGCCGGATCGTCTCTTCAATCGACAATCCCACCGAATCCCGCGCATCGTCCGTGACGCGCACCAAGACAACCCTCCAACCTTCCGCGGCGAACTTGGCTAACGTGGCGCCGCAAAACGCTGCCGCGTCATCGGCGTGAGGACTGAACATCATGGCAGTCTGCATGACAATAGGTGCTCCTTATTTGCAATTCGAAACATCGAGCCCAGGAAGCTTGCCTCTCATTCCCGAAATCGGATCCGACAGAGAGTCAAAGGGCAACGGACTGATCGATCTCACGCTATTGTGGCATGGCCGCTCACGCCATATCTATATCGGGACTTCTTTTGTTGCGGGACTATCGGCATCTGTTCTGTCCCCACAATGGTTTTTCTATTTGCGTTTCTTCTTCTGCCTTTCAACAAGGTCCTGACCGAAATCAGTTTTGAAAACATGCTCATCAATCGAGAGCGGAATCCCGTCGATTGAAGAGTCTAGTTGCGGGTTGGAGGTCAGACTGAAATTCGTGAAATAGGCTCCGCTGGCCGCGCCTTTGCTCCGGTTTACCCACGTACCTATCGCCAGGAACAGTTTGGTTATGCCCAATTGCGCAAACGCGCCCGGGATGCCAAGTGCCGAATCGTGAAGCGCTGCGATATTGGCTGTGAGGCTGTGCCATGTGCCCGTCTCAGAAGGCGCAATCCAGAAGAAGCCGCGCTTAGCGCGACCCAGGTCTTCCAGGAACGTCCAGCCTTGCGCTGTTCCCGTCAAGGCATAGCCGAAACCGCGCACCAGGATATCGGCCTTGCGTTCATTCTCGCCCCATTTGAACATCATCGTGAACTTGAATTCGTTGTTTCTCATGGCGTTCAGACGGATATAGCCGCCGCCATCCGTTGGCTTGTCCTCAAGCAGATACTCGGCGCGCAACACCGGTGAACCGCCCGCCGGTATCGCTACGGTCTGGTAAAGTTCCATCATCTCGTCGTTGGCCCAGAAGAGCGGTTCCTTGGCGCGCGTGAATACGTAAGCGGCATGTCGAGCGCCTTTCTTACAGGCTTTCCAAACGAAGCCAGGGTCGTCGTCGGCCACGTAACGGTAGCAGGACTGCCAGCCGTGCAAGCCATGCCTGAAATCACCATTAAGGAGCTTTGCGTTGGATGGAAGTTCGGGCGTACGGTGAAACCAGCGGGGTTCCAAGTCTTCGTGGAATGGACGCAAGTGCCGGGGATATTTGAACTCGCGTTCTTGACCAACCAACCGGCCCCGTATGGCCACGTTCTTGCCTTCAACATCGACAATCAAGTAATAGCCGCCTTCAGCCGTACCGCGCTGATACGGCTCGAATTCTTCGCCGAAATTGCGCGGAGCAATAATCGTTGGCGCGGTGATGAAGTCGATTCCCTTGTAGTGCCAGGATGTCTTGACCGACGTCTTGATCCCATTGTGGATGTGGCCGTTGAAGTAGAATCTCACATTTCCATTTCCTGTAAAGAGGCCTATCAGCTTCAGACGGAGATCCAGGGGAAACGTGTACCACTCCAGTTGCGTCAACCCCTGCGGCAGCATGTGGTAATGCTCAAAGACGACGGTTGGCCGTTTCTTGTTGGCGTCGAGGTCGGACTCGATCCATTGAAGCATGGCCGCCTCCGTCTTCTGCTCTTCCGTGCCTTGGCCTCCCAGACTGCAGGGTAGCGCAATGAAATGCCAATCGCCAGCATCAAAGGAGTAGAAGACATCATCAAAGCCACAAACGCGCTGCATGAGTTGTTTGAATAGCGTGTAGGGTGGATGGGTGTCGTGATTGCCATGCACGAGGATGGGTTGTGCCTCAATGTCGTGGATGCATTCCTCGAAGGTGGCCACGGACCGCTCGTCGAACACGTTAACCAGATCGCCCAAGAAGATGGCGAACGCAGGTTGGGGTTTCATGGCATTGATTTCGCGCACCGCCTCCGTGAGTGTTCTTCGTGCGTTCGCCGCAACAGGATTTGTGTCATCGCCGTGCCCGACCTGCGGGTCGGCAAGAATCGCAAAAGAGAACTTCCGCCCAAGTTCTTTCAATGCGGGGAAATGGCCCGTCGTCGAGTTTTCCTTTTCCGCGAACATTGGGGAAGACAAAGCCAGAACTGTCGCACTCAGGCTGCCTGCCAGAAAAGACCGTCTATCCAATTCTCTTCTCAATGTCCTTACCTCAATTCGCATGCGGCTTCCGCGAATGGCGGATGCCAAGACATGCGATTCAGTTTGCAGAGGTCACTGGTTCGCGAATCTTCGATACGCCTCGAATAATTCACGGGCCTTCTGGATCGGCTTCTCGGCCGATGCGTTCGGCGGTTGCAGGTACCCATGCCACGCATAGCCGGTTAACATCTCGACATGCGGCACTTCAATCGCAATCTGCCTTCTCACACGATCGAAAGCCGCGGGATAGGCGCCGCTGTAGCCCTGCTTCCCATCCATCTCCCAGATCTCGAGATCGGACCAGATCCGTTTCCCCGTCCCTGCATGCCAGAGCGCGTACTGGGCATAAACCTTATCGAGCATCGCAATCCGTTTCTCGGGATCGTAGGTATTCGCATACGGTACGTACCCCGCTCCGACCGCATCCTGATAGGCGAAGATGTCAATCTTGCTCTTCGCGAGCGATTCATTCGTGATGATCGGCGTTCCCGAGGGCGCCACGAGGACAGGCTTTCGTGGACCGAGCGAATGACAGAATTCCGCAAGCGGATCGTAGTAAGCGGACGCACGGGTCAGATCGTTCATCTCATGGGTCAGATACCAGCCGGCGAAGGATGAGTGCCGCCCGAACTTCGTTTCCAGATCGCTCGCTACTTGCTTGCCGAGTTCGATGGCCTTCTTGTTTCGCTCGATCCAGTCCGGCTTGTCGAACTCCCAGAGGAGCGGCGTGTCGCCTCCGCGACCGAGGCCGAGGAAGACCTGCATATCCAACCGATCCGCCTCTTCCAGGATCGTGCCATACACGTCGAACGGGCAGTCAGCGCCTTTGACGACTCGTTGGATGTCCCGATCGAAGAATTCAATCGCTGACGGATAGAAGAACGTTCCGCCGTACTCAGCGTAAGCGAGGATCAGTGTCCTCACGCCAACCGATTGCATCGCCTGAACGCTTTCTCTTGTGCAACGTTCCAGGGTCTGCCGTGACGCATCTTTTGCCACCATTGAGATTGCCGCCGGCTCGATCCACATGCCCCGGAGCCGAGGCTCGGCCGCATCGATCTCTGCGGCCATGACCCCGATGAACACTGCGGCGAAGATGTACAGGAGAAACCCAATCGCGTTGTTTCTGTTTGTCGTGTTCATGACGCCACCGTTGCGTGCGGGATGTTTGTCATGCGCTCGAAGACATGGTGAAACAGGTCGGTCACGTAGGCTTCCTGGTTGGGACCGAACCAGTTCATCTGACCGATTTCGTAATTCTGGTTGTAGTGAAGGCCTTCGCCGATTTCGTGATAGTACTTGTCGGGGGAAAGGTAGCCGAGATACGCTCCGGAGAAGCTAGTCACCCAGAGGTCCGCATCCCGTTCACGCGCCCATTGCTGCCATTCCCGGCTGGTCTCGCCGCTGAAATCGTAGGGCATGCCGATGAGGAACATCGAGCCAATGCGGGCCGCCTGAAGCCGGCCTGTCGTGGGTACGCCGAGCAGTTTGAAGGCGAACGGGGAGAGCCGCCACTTGGGCGAAAACAGGCGTACTTGTGCAGGCGGCGGCGTATAGGCTGCCTCCAGCGACGCGATGTCGACGTGGTCCTCGAAGTTCAGTTCCTTTGCGGCGGCGAGCAACCGATCGGCCATTGCCGCGCCCATCGCCTCGACGCGCGTCTGCTGGTCGCGCAACAGGTCCGCGAGCGTCTTCTTTCCCTGTTTGACCAGTTCGCTTTCCACGTCGTTCTCGAAGGCCAGCTTGAGTTCCGGGGTCCAGGGTTCCGGCAGCGGCGGCCCAGGTGGGTTCGGGCACATCGAACCGACCGCGCCGCCCATATACAGCAGCGGCGCACCAGACTTCTCTTTGACTGACCGCTGGAACGCCCCCGCATGGTCGTTATTGAATTCCAGCATCTCCTCGCCATAGGCCGTGCCGTGCGCGGAATAACGAGCCAGATACAGACGCTGCCCCCCGTCGATCTTTTCGGCCACCGCGAAATTCAGCGTGGAATCCACCGGAGCACCTTTCCGCGTGCGGTTGCGAATGTACTCGGGCACGTCTACCGCGCCGTGGGCGAACCGTGCGGGCGCCATGGTGTCCACCGCCTCCGTTATCGCTTCCGCTAAACGGTCCGCCAGGAATGTCAGATAATCCGGCGCATAATCTCCGTAAGATTCCTTTGCCACGATGCCCGGCGCAAGTCCGCCCGGACCACAATGCGTGTGGCTGCTCGTGTACATGACGTTCCGGTTGGTAAGCGATACGCTCTTCGAAATCCGTGCCTCGACCATTTCCAGCAGGTTTGGCAACGTCTGGAGCATATCCGAGCCCACTAACACCACCGTGTCCGTTCCGTTGTTCAACGCCAACGTCCGCACGAAAAGCGGCTCACGCACCCCGGTTGAATGCTTGTTGTTCGGGCGAGCTCCATATCCCGCCATCGGATGCCCGGACTTGGGCGTGATCTCACGTTCCGCCCATCCCGCCTTCAATGGCCCGGCGTTTCCGCCCGACCGAGTCTTTTTCGCCGCCGCGTCAATTGCATCGAGCGCCTTCTTGAAGTAACGGGACTGCTGGTAATGCGAATCCGTATACAGGGGCCACGGACCAACCATAAACACAAAACCCGCCGCCAACAACAGCAAAAGAACGAGCAGGCTTAGGACAACTCTCTTGACGATTTTCATTACATTCTATCCTAATTCTTCGAACGCAAGCGCTCACAACGCGCCGATACATTGTTGAGTCGAAGCATTCCACCTGTACGACCGAGTATACCCGATCCATGGTCACGTTCTTCTCGTTATCGGCGCCGACTGGGCCACGTGTAAAGGCATCCTGAGATGCCAACCGACGGCGCCAAGGTTTTCATCATCCATTCTTCCATGATATTCTTGCGCGACACGGCTTAGCCGTTCAATCAACACTATGGATACGGTTATCGGGGGCAGCGTTCTTGTAAAGATGCAAGTGCTGCCCCAAAACATGCCTTGAGGCTTCTATGAAGAAACATCCGTTGAGCCGGCGCGCATTCTTGGGCGCGGCTGCCGCTAGCGCAGCGGCCCTGCCGGGATGTGAAACAATAATTCGAGGAAAAGCACCCGTGTCCCAAGCACCCATTTCCCATTGGCCCGACCAAGTCTACCGGCGTTTCTCCGTAGACATTCATGTGCCCGATTGGGACCCCGCGCTCCTGTCGCACTTCGATGCGGCCCGGTATGTGGAATGCATGGCAAGAGCGGGCAACCAGTCGCTTCTGCAGTATACGAACTCGCACGTCGGCTTGTGCCTTTGGCGTACCGCTATAGGCCAGCGCCATGCCGCACTCTGCGACCGCGATTTCTTCGGCGAAGTCGTGGCACAGTGCCGTCAGCACGGAATCCATCCGCTCGCGTACTACAGCATCATCCACGACAACTGGGCCTTCGAGCACCATGACGACTGGCGCGTCCATTACGTGGATGGCAATTTGCCACGAGGCCGCTACGGGCTGGTCTGCCCTAACAGTCCCTACCGCGACTTCGTCTTCGCGTGTGTCAAGGAGATTGCGTCAAGCTACGACATCGACGGCATGTTCTTCGACATGACGTTCTGGCCGTTGATCTGTTACTGCCACCACTGTGCCGAACGGTTTCGGAACGAATACGGCGGTGATCTGCCGCGCATCGTGGACTGGGACGACCCGGCCTGGCGGGCATTTCATGCGGCGCGCGAACGTTGGCTTCTGGAGTTCGCTACAGCGTGTACCGCCACCGCCAAGGAAAGCCGCCCGGGGATCACGGTCAACCATCAGTTCTCGACGATCTTTCACCCCTGGCCCAACGGCGTTCCCTTGGAACTCACCCAAGCGTGCGACTATGTCGGCGGCGATTTCTACGGCGGTCCTGCCCAACATTCGCTCGCGTGCAAGGTTTACCACAGCCTCAGCCGGACACGTCCCTTCGAGTTCCACACGAGCCGGACACGGTTATTCACCGACCACGTCACGGTCAAACCCATGGAGGAGATTCGCACCGAGGCCTTCGTCGCCACACTGCACTCCGCCGCACTCATGCTCGTGGATTACATCAACGTGGATGGCACGGTGAACCCGGAGGTCTATGCGTTTCTGGGTAAACTCAGCGAAGAACGCGCGGTCTATGAACCATTTCTCGGCGGAGACCTCCTGGCGGACATCGCCATCTATTTCGACAAGGAATCGCTGTACAATCCCGACGAACAGAAGCTCGATGTGACTGCGCTCAAAGAAGCGGACAAGTGCCCCCATCGCGACGCCGTGGTAGGCTGGGCGCGCGCGCTGCAATCGGCCCACGTCCCGTTTGGCGTTGTAACCAACGTGACGCTCGACCAACTATCCCGGTACCGCGCGGTTGCGCTACCCAGTGTTCTTGAACTTACAGGAGAACAGGCAAACCAAATACAGTCGTTCGTCAATGAAGGAGGCATTCTCTTCGCGAGCGGTTCTTCCTCGCTCGAACGCCTTGCCCAAGGCGGACCGCGCTATCGACTGGCGGATGTCTTCGGAGTCCGCTACACCGGCAGACTCGGTTCCGCCATGACCTACATGACGCCAAGCGATGCAGAGCTGCTCAAGACCGTATGGCCACAGGACCATGTCAGTTTCGCGGGACCGATGATCCAGGCTGAAGCCGGCGAAGGCGTAACCGTCCTCGCCTCGATAACACTGCCTTTCGTCGATCCGGCCGTGGGTTCGAATATTGGAAGCCATTTCGCAGCCATCCACAGCAATCCGCCCGCGCTTCAGACTACCACCTCGCCTGCCATCACCGTGCATCGCTTCGGAAGGGGCCTCGCCGTATGGATGGCCGCGCCCATGGAATCACGTGACGAGGAGGTCAATCGCGCCCTGCTGGTCCATCTCTTGCGGCGCTTCCTGCCTGGCCCTTATCGGTTCGAGGCGGACACGCATCCGACGGTCGAAATAACGCTTTTCCATCAGCCTGAGAAGAAGCGCATGATTCTCGGATTGCTCCACATGACACGCGAGTTGCCCGCGTTGCCCGTCACGGCGTGCGTCCGCGTATTGCCGCCGAAGGGCGCCCGAATCAAGCGCGTTACCATGGCCGCTGACGGAACTTCTCCACGAACAACCGAAGACGGCGATTATGTCGCCATCCATATGCCCACATTCGACACATACACAATGTGTGTGATTGAATACGCGAGTTGATCGAGTGCAGGCGCCGCAGCTCGCGACAGGCAACTAAAGAGCATGGGAGTAACTGCATCCGTTCATTCTTATCATAAGTCCACATGAGACGAATCTGTCATGGCAATCCCGAAGTCGTAGACTGTAGGACTCCATGTCCGCAGGCGGTAAGAAACGTCGGATGGGACTCGGTCTTGCCCTCCACATCGTCGCACTCGTCATCGCGGACTTATCGTCGCAGACTGAATGCAAACCTCCGGCGCGGTCATACTATCCGGCCTAAAGGGAGTCTACTTCCTTCCCGGCGTGCACGAGCAACGGCACACGAAACGGGACGGTGAAGGAAGAAGCCCTTCCACGTGCTCTGAATAACTGTCGAGAGCTACTCACGGGACAGTCGGTCTCGTTCTTCCAGGCAGAAACCTACGTCCAATGCCCCCGCCCTATGAGGTGCGCGTGCTCTAGTGGAGTTGAGCCTTAGAACCCATGCCGTTGCGCAACGAGAAGCAATTGCTCGTGGCCTACTCTTGGAAGGTCCCGTTGATGCGGCGAATCATCTCCATGGCTGCCTTGTGTACGGCAGGCGCCACTTCGGGGCCTCCGGAATTATCTTCGCCATACTGATCGCTGTCACCGTAGGTCCAAGGCGCTTTTGCGTCCCACTGGCTCTTGGGGATGATGTAGCCAACCTCGTCGTTGCACAGGCCAAAAATAGGTGTCTGTTTTGCAAACTTGAGCTGCTCGTTCTGGAATGGCGGCACTTCCACCGGCGCGATGTCGAAATCACGTCCAGGGCGTGCTTCCACGCCGCCCACGGCGATTTCGGAGTAGAGTTCACCTGGCACGGTAACAATCACCACGTTGCCAATGCGGATGGCGTCCACCTCTGTCTTTGCATAACCGCCCCAGAAATAACCCTGGTGCAGCAGGCCCAACATGATTCCGTACTTGAAGAGGGGATTGTCCATTTTGGCCTTGACTGTTTCGGCGGCCACGGCGACAAGGGGTTTCTCATTTTTCCACACGTCGGGACCGCGCAGGGTGTTGGCGGCAAGGATGGCGACGTTGTATCCAAGGTGTTCGGCTTTTTCAAAGGAATCCTTATGGAACCCGGCGCTGCCGTCCCGGTTGGGCACGGTGACGCCCAGTTGCGTGGCCAAACCGCCCACCATGCCCTGATAATACACGCAGGTGCCGCCGAAGCCCTTCACGCCCTTCGGTTCGGGCACGCCTTTCTCCAAGCCTTCACGGATATAGTGGACAAAGTCCGAGGTGAGTAGAGGGTTGTCGCCGCCCAGTGATTCGGGGTGATTGCCCCAGTTTACAAAGGTGGCAATGGTTTCGTCAGGTGCGTTGGGCTTTGTGAAGCGCCAGAGATACATGTTCGGGTCGAGAGCAATGGGCTTGCGCGAGTCGCGTACAAACCCTTCCTCGGGCACCTTGACCGTCGCACAGTACATGTCCGCCGCCTGCAAGCCTGACACGGCCTCCTCGACAGCCTCCTTGGCCATCTTCTTGATTTTGGTGATGTAGCGGGTGTCATAGCCGAACATCGGCAGGCCGCTCCAATTGCCCATCGTGTCGGGCACCTCGTGGCAATGGGTGGAAGAAAGCACCACGTGGTCGACCTTGAGCGCTGGATTGATCGACTTCCGGATGGCGATCACGTCATTGTTGAAGATGCCGATGGCGTCCACGCTGAGCATTACCACAGTGACGCCATTATTTTTTACGGCAATGGCGCGCACCCACTGCGGATCATGTACCCCCTTTGCGGGACGATCACAACCAAAGCCGGCAATCCATACCGGGTCGAACTTGCCGTTGTGGTTTGTATCCACGTAGGAGTCACCCGACCGCTTAGCCTTTTCCAGGTCAATAAATTTCCCCAAATGGTTGACGATCCGGAAGAGCACTTTCTGCCAGCCGGTGCCCGCATCGGTCAACAAATCATACTTGTTATTGTTATTGCCATCGGTCCATCTGTCATATTCCGCGAGATTGGCTGTAATCTCCCGTTTGGCCACGCCCACCATGAGCAGGCCCGGCGCTTCGGCCGCTTTGCCGCCATCGGGTAACATCCGGTTCACCGAATAGCTGTCATACGGTCCCCGGCGCAATGAAAAGACCCAAAACACCAGCAGGATTAGCACCAGCAGGATGCCAGAAATGATTTTGTGCTTCCGAACAAAACCATCTACTGCAAAAACGTTCATGAACATGACTTTCATAACTCCTCCGTATTCGGAAATCTACAACCGGGAAAGGGCGAGATCACCGGATAACATCTGCGACGCGGTCTAGGTTGACGACGTCACCACGCATGACCGGCGCAACGTATCCACATATAAAGTATAGTCAATCGCCACTTATCCTTTCCAACAACGCCCTAATAATACTGAGTATGAAAGGAATGGGAATCGCCGGAATATGGATGCGGAGCTCGAGTATAGAGATGATTCATGCTGGGACTATGCGCATGGTGCCAATGGCAACGTTGTTACCGGAATTTCTGGCTCACGCAGGCCCCGTTTTTCGGTCGGCTTGGCATGTCTTGAAACCACCCTTTCGAAGAACGTTTTTCAATTCCGAAACGGACAGCGCACGCGGCATTTGTTGCTTCTGCACTGCGAGCGCCGCCGCTGTGCCAGCGACCTCTCCGGATTCGAATGCGTTTTCCATGCGGCGAAAGCCGGAGTTCATCAGATGGTCGCAGGAGGTACACCGGCCGGCTGTCAGCACGGAATCAACCCCCTTGGGCAGGAATACCCCGTAGGGCATGTCGACGAAGCCTTTGTTTCCGCCGGTGTCGTACTTTTTCTTATCGTGGCTGTCAAACTGGACACGGCAGGTCTGTACGGAGTCGGAAAACTCCCGGTTCTTAGCCCCGTCCTCCTCGGTAAGCATGCGGTCACCAATAATCGTTCGTGATTCGCGCACACCCGCTTGGCAGGCTGTCTCGATGACGGTTGATTCCTCAAAGCCCGGAATGTTCTCCTTCAAGAAACGCCATACGGCCCATGCCTGCTTTCGCAGGATGATTTCCGCCTTCGTGAGATCATCGGCGTTGGTTCCGTCTAGTTCGTAGGCGCGCGTCGTATTGATGGAGAGCTCATTGGGACGGATCGAACTGCAATTGAAGTAGGTGTTCTCCGGCAGGTCCGAATATCGGCCCCGGGCCTGATCGAACAGACGGTCTAACCTGCTGTCAAAGTAAAAGGCTTTGCCCCACCCTTTGCCGCCACCTTCTCGTACCTCACGCACGAGTCTGCCAAGATTCAACTCCGCCGGCTGCTTTTCCGCCCAGTCAGCAAACCGGTCGAAATTGACGTAGCCGACCCGGAAGCGTAACGCCATTGCCTGCGTCTTCCCCTCGACTCCCTTATTGAATTTGGCACCCGCGTGGAAACAGAGATCACCGTCCCCGGAAGCGTCTACGAAACACTTGGCCCCGAACACCCTTCTTCCAGATTTGCTTTCGGTCACAATGGCTGTCGCGCGGCTGCCATCCATTACAACACCTGTGATGAAGTGATGCAGATACATTCGGACTTCCTGTTCTTCCGCCATCGTCTGAAAGAGGATCTTCACGGCTTCCGGCTCGATGTGGTTGCCCTCCTTCAGGGGCGAAGGACCAGCTCCGAAACTCTCGACCATGTTTGCGAACTTGGTTAACAGTCCGGAATGATGCTCCTGGATCCCGTGCCAACACGGCATAATCGAGAAGGCGGCGTTACCACCAAGAAACCCGTACCGTTCCACCACGGCCACTCTTGCCCCCGCACGTGCGGCCGCGACTGCGGCAGGAATGCCCGATGTTCCGCCTCCACAGACGATCACATCGTAATCCGTCGCTATCGGGACGGATTGAGTCGCTTGGACGGGCTGCCCGCACTCAACAAGCCAAGCGCCTGCCGCGGCTGTACCGCCAATGAAGTGCCTACGCGACAAAACCTGTCCTCCCGAGGTTTGCCCTTGGACAAATGAAGGCTTCTTTCGAATCTGCTGCATGTGACGTCTCCACAGCTCGTTCTGACGGGAATCAATGACCTTATCCCGATTACGTAAGTAAAGTGTACAACGTTGCTGGCAAAATCCGCTACACAGGCGCGCCGTAGCCGCAACATGGGTGTCGTTCCCGAGAATTCGTGCTTGTCGGCTTGGAAAGACTTACAAAGAGCAAAGCTGTTAAAGGATTCGCCCGAGATTGTGATCAAGATGCCATGCCTGTTGTCACTCGTCTGTCTGAGTTTCTCGGCTTCCCCAAATTGCGAAAGGCATCGATTTGCTCTTTTGTACGCTGGATACGAGCGATTGGACGCAACCGTCTTTCTGTATAGAAAGCGATCTGTGCGGGTTCGTGGATTGCTTGCAGTTCTTCGAGGATTCTTGCGGGAAGCTTGAGAAGATTGAGAATCTGCGTGACCCTTGCCCGCGTGAGTGCAACCCGCTTTGCGAGGTCTGACCGATTGTTAACCTCTCCTTCTTCCAGCATCCGTTGGAACGCGAGAGCAAGCGCTACGGGGCTTACCGGCGTAGCCTTTTCAGGCTTGTTTGGAGGCGAAATCGTGTAGATCACATTGCGGTCAGAGGAGTTACAGAACACCGGCATGACGTGCCATCCGGCGGCAATGTTTCGCTGTGTTCGCAATACGGGGAGCCAGATACCGCACTCCAGCGGACTGCCGTCTTGGCAAGCGCCGGAGTTTCCGAATATGCGCCCTGTATGGGTCAGATGGCCCTGCAGGGCGATTTTCATTCTCTTCAGGTTTGGCTTCGCTTCTGTTTTCCTCTTCTCTCGGTCTACCAACAATGCGGCAGAAACGAAGAGGGTGTTTTCAGTTGCACGGCGAGAAGCACTTGCTCAAACATTTCCTTGTTGGCGCTGGAACCCAAGGATCAAGACAAAGGTCGGCAATTCGAATCCGCCCCCTACTATACGGTCCTTGACCAATACGACGGATGCATAGAAGGGCTTTCCTGATTTGGCATCCGCAGCACGAGGAAGTCGTTCGCGATAAATAGACTTTCCAGTCATCGCCTCGATGCAGTTCGCGAAACCCGCGTCATCTACCCAGTAAAGATTGCCGTCGCAGAGGACGGGCGACGGGATATACGAACCGTTCCGCGTACTCCAGAGAATGTGACTCTTGGTAACGTCGCCATTTCCGCCCGCCCGAATCGCCACGGGCTGCTGCTTGGGATATCTGCCCATCAGGTAGACGATGCCGTCTTGCGTCACCGGGCTGGGTGCGACATTGCCGCTTAGTCGGGTTTCAGCGTACCAGAGGAGTTTACCTGTATCGGGACTTAATCCCCAGACCTCGTTCGGAACGCCAATGATGAGCTCCTGCCGTCCGTCGTTGAGACCGACGATCACGGGCGTCGCATCGGTAAGTTCCAAGGCTTCGAGAGCGTCGTGTCCTTCACAAAAGGTGGAGGTGCGTTCACGCGTGCGAGCGTGAGGTGCTGGCCATCGTGCAATATCACTGCGTCTGCTGGAATTTTCACCGGCATATGCGGATCGGATTCAGAACCTTGTCTTGGCCCACGCCCTGGATCAGGTCTTCCCTGTTGGCCAAATCCCGGTGGGCCACCCGGTGCGAACTTATCCTTCAAGACGAGAAACAGCACGTCGTCATATTGCTGCCAATCGCTTGCGCGCAGGGCCGATATTTGCGCTACATGGGTGTGCAGCAGCCATGCGGCCTGCCATTCCATCCCGTGATTCGCGACAATCAGGGTGTGCTCAGGCCGCGGTATCTGCGCCGAAAGGGATTTCATCTCCTCGTACCCGCCGCTGCTTAGCATGCGCCAGCCGCCATTTGCAGTGTAAAAAGCCCCGTATCCGATCACGCCAAGGCATACGAGACCGGCGAGAATGGATCCGAGACGTTGGCGGTCGGTATGGATCAGCGTAAACATCGCCACGACAATCACAGGCAGCGCGGCGATGACCGCCAGCCTTAATGCGGTGTCTCCATGTACCCACGGTCCCGTCATCAAGACGATGGCCAAGACACTCCCGCACACTAACGCGATGTCCGCATCGGTTAATTCACGGCGCCGTTTCCACACAACCCGCAGCACGCACGCCCCCAAGGCGCCCAAGAGCGCGAGGTGCACGAGGGTGCCGATAAAAAACAGGAGCGGCGGCCCATCGGGCATGGGTGGCATGGGCGGGGGGGCCGGGTGGTGCGATATGGCGGAAAAAGGGTTCGTCATCACCCGGGCCAGCCGTTCGATGCGTGCGGGATCAAATTTCCAGAAGACCAAGCCTTCCGCTGCGCCAATGAAGGCCAGCGCCCCTGCCGTCGCCGGAATCGTTACTTTGAGAGGCGGTGCGCCCGGACACTTGATGTATACCGCGCCTACGCACGCCGTCACCACCAACGCCGCGCCGAACGTGCCGATATGCGTTAACCCCAGGAAGACGAGAAACAGGACGGTCACGGCCAGGCTCAAAAGCGTCCGCCGTTCCATGCAGGCATGCAATGCCAGCAGCATCCCCGACAGCCACACCAGGGCCAATGCGTTCTTGTCGATGTTGCCCGTCATGGCCAGCGCCTGACCGCCAAAGGACGCCATCGCCGCCGCTACAAGCGGAATGGCTGATCGGGGACGACCCGCACGGGCGTACCACCGCTGTCCCAGGAGAAACACCGGCACCGCCGCCAACGGCGGCAGTAGGGCCGCACACAACTTCACCGCAAGCACGACGGCGGAATCAAGATCCAATCCCGTGAGGTGCCGGATGAGTGTTGCGAAGCCCGCGTGCAGCGCGAACATCAGCGGGAAATCCGGCAGTCCCAGCGATCCTTTCTCGATCAACGATCGTGCCTGCACCAGGCCGTACGCGCCGTTCACGCCCGGCATCTGTTCCGCGCTGAACAAGATCCAGCCGCGCGCGCCAACGCCGATCAGGATGATGAGGAAGAGTGTCCAAATTGCAAAGTCTGGCTTCCTCTTGGAATTGCTGTCTTCATTCCCATATTGGCCCATGTCTGATCCTTGGTCCTTTCTTTCACCGTATGAGGCACACCTCTTCGGCAAGTTTTCACTCGCTCCCGATACAGTAGAGGAATCGATTGGAGCGAAGCAGTATTTTGCCACTGCTGATTGCCGGAGATGCGTTGAAGGCTGACTTGTCGGATGCTAGTTGATTGTGGGCTAGCACCTCGAAGGTGGGCTTTGCGGCCAACACGTAGACATCGCCGGTGCGGCTTACCGCATAAAGACGAGCCTTGACCAATACGACGGATGCATAGAAGGGCTTTCCTGATTTGGCCTCCACGGATCGAGGAAGCCGTTCGCGATAAATGGACTTTCCGGCCATCGCCTCGATGCAGTTCGCGAAACCCGCGTCATCCACCCAGTAAAGATTGCCGTCGCAGAGGACGGGCGACGGAATGTACGAGCCGCCCCGCGTACTCCAGAGAATGTGACTCTTGGTGACATTACCGTTTCCGCCCGCCCGAATCGCCACGGCCTGCTGCTTGGGATATCCGCCCATCAGGTAGACGATGCCGTCTTGCGTCACCGGGCTGGGCGCGACATTGCCGCTTAGCCCGGTTTCAGCGTACCAGAGGAGTCTACCTGTATCGGGACTCAACCCCCAGACCTCGTTGGGAACGCCAATGACGATCTCTTTCCGTCCGTCGTTGAGGCCGACGATCAGGGGCGTCGCATAGGTGAGTTCCAGGGCTGTCCCTTCGGCCTTCCATTGTTCTTTGCCGGTCATCTTATCCAAGGCGCGGATTGATCGGCTCTCCTCCGACGCATTGACGACGACCATGTCGCGATAAAGGATCAGGCTGGCGGACGAGCCCCAGCG
>CAIYET010000488.1 GCA_903925285.1 Candidatus Hydrogenedentota bacterium
ATCGGTGGGCGAGGATTTGAGCCGGATGGTTCCCCATAGTGTCGCTGATTTGGCTTCTGGCGCATTGAATACCGCAACCCTCGGGGCAAGTGGAACAGCACAATTTCTCGCCAATACCTATCAAAATGACCAAGCACGCAAGGCTGAAGGACGCTCGGCAGCATACCGCGCTATCGCTCCGGTCGGGGAAGCCATCGGCGTGAATGCTCGCGGGATGGAGCAGGCGGCGAATGTGGGCAACACATCTGGCGTGTTGGGCCATACGGTTGTTCCTGCGGCAACAGCAGTGGCAGCCCCGGTAATCGAAGGCGCTGGCAAGGCAGCGGGAGCCATCGCGCCTTCGGTTGCTGAGTCGGCGCTTGAAGTTGGATTAAAAAATCGTGGGTTCGGTAAAACTCCGGGGCAAGCCGCGCTGGATGAAACGACTGGCCTAACACCCAAAGCCGTTCTTGAGTCAACGCATGAAGCTTTGCAAAGAGTGGGACAGAAAATAAGCAATGCTTATACCCCTTCGCAAGAGCCAGTGTCGCTTCAGCCAGCCATTGACGCGCTTACGGTAGCTAAGAATAAAGCTCTCAAGGCTCGGCAAACCGACTTCGCGGCAGACATTCAGAAGAATATTGACCGGCTTTCAACTGATCCGGTAACGGGCCAAAAAAGGGTTGATATGCTACCAGAAGAGTTGTGGCAGATCAAACAGGGGCAAGGAGACGCTACCAACTGGAATGCAAATACCGACCAACGCGAAGTTGGAAAGCTCAACAGGCAGGTTTATGCAGCGATGGACGGGGAGCTTGACCGCGTTGCTCCCGAAGCGTCGGATTTGAATCAATTATATTCGAGCCTTGTCGAAGTTAAAAATCGCGCTGACATTGAAAGCCGTAAGGCAGGAATCATTCAGGGATCAATCGGAAGATGGAAAGCAAGAACAGGAGCGCTTGCTGCTGGGGCCGCGACGGGTGCAGCCGTTGGGGGACTTCCTGGCGCAATCGTAGGGGCCGGAGTCGGCGCTATCGCCCCAGAAATAGTTACAACTCCCGCCGTCCCAATGGCCGCGGCTCGGGGCCTAAACGCGGCTTCTAAAATTGCTGCTATCCCAGCGATTCAAGCGGCACCTGCCGCAATAAACGCGAGACCTAAGTTACCGCCCGGTTGGGAATATGACGAAAAAGGCAGACCAGTGAGGACTCAATGAAACGATTCTTTCTAATCTTATTTTTACTCATCGCGCCTTGCGCCTTCGGGCAAGCGTCGGTTGCGCTCTCTCCGGTCGCTAAACAGCAGTTCTTTGACATCAATGGCAAGCCGCTGGCCGCTGGCAAGCTCTATACCTATCAGGCAGGCACCACGACCCCACAGGCCACCTACGTTGACGCGACGGGCACGGCGGTCAATACGAATCCCATCATCCTCGATGCTGGCGGCTTTGCGAACATTTGGCTGGTGATTGGGCAACAATACAAGTTCGTGCTCTACAGTTCCGGCAATGTGCTTCAGTGGAGCGTTGACAATTTCTCGACGGCAACAGGCGGTGGAGGCGGCTCATGTCCAGGAAGCGTTTTCGATACCTCGGTAATGTTTGTGCATCCCCTTGGAACCTGCGATGGAGTGACGAAGTTCAAGACCAATGAGTCGGGACAGGTTGACATCAATTCGGGCGGAACGATGCAGATCGAATCCGTCACTGATCCGACCAACAACTTCACCTTTGGGCAGGGCCACCAATGGTATATTCACTCG
>CAIYET010000489.1 GCA_903925285.1 Candidatus Hydrogenedentota bacterium
AATTCGCCGACGATTAAGTCGTCCCCGTATTTTTCAGGCCGACCTTGTTTGGCATCGGGCAGGATTTGCGCGTTGCGCCCTGCCGCATGGTTCAAGTAGACTGCTCGATGGAGATGAGTGTCGAGGCGGGATGTCGCCGGAGAGAAATTGCATGATCGGTTATTCGAAGTGCCAAGGTCGGTGCATATGTGTACTCGTTGTGCTCTTTATGCCGTATGCCTTGGCGCAAGAACTGGCAACGCCGAAGATTGTCGCGGATCCCGAGGTAAAGCTGGTGGACCGGGAAGGCGCCGGGAAACTGTACACGGTGGCCGACCAGTGGCTTATCGTCATGGAAGGCACACCGGCGGAGATGGGATTCCAGCATGGTCGGCTTCTGGCCAAGCAGATTCGCCATATCATCAAGGAAGGCTACATGGTCAAGGCCTTCTATTCGCGGGGTTATACAAAGGAATACATCAACGCGCAGTCGGAACGGATGGAGAAGCATTTCCCGCCGGAATACATCGAGGAAATGCGCGGGCTGGTCAAGGGGCTTGAAGCCGCGGGCGTGCATGATATCGCATATGAGGATATCCGGGCGGCCGTCACGCAAGCGGAACTCGCGCATCATAAGCCGAATGAGCCGCCCGAGTTGAAGCGTCCCGATACGAGTCCGCCGCCTCAGCAGTGCTCGAATTTCGCGGCGTGGGGCAAGTGGACGAAGGACGGACGGTTGTTGCATGGGCGCAACCTCGATTGGAATATCGAGGGCGGCGCGCAGGAAAATGCGATCATCCTCGTGTGGCGGCCCGCGAAGGGCATTCCGTTCATGATGCTGGGGTGGACGGGCGGAATCGGCAGCGTCAGCGGGATGAACGCGAAGGGTATCACCATCGGCGAAATGACGTCGGTCTCGTCGGAGGAGAGTTTCGACGGACTGCCGCTGATGCTCATCATGCGGCGGGTACTCGAAACGGCGGGCACGCTCGATGAAGCCGTCGCCGTTATCCAGAAGGGGCCTCGCACGACGGGCTGGAACTTCGTGATCGGCGACGGCAAGATCCCAAGCGCGCGGGCACTCGAGGTCGATGCCGTCGATTGCGGCGTGTTCGGTCCGATGGACCCGAAGGAAACCGAGGAGACGGGCCATTGGGCGATGGAGGATGCGATCCGACGGACAAATCATCCGATTGGGATGAACCAGTTGCACAAGCTCGCTATCCGGTTCGGCGCGCAATTCGGTATCGATGCGGATAATATCAAGGCGGCGATTCCGCTCCTGAAATTGCAGAACACTTGGCAGCGTTATGACTGGTTGGGCAAACAAATCATGGCGCGACCGGGCGAGATGGATGTGACGGAGGCGACGCAATTGCTCGCGAACGGACCCGTGGGCGGCAAAGACACGCAAACGTTGCACTCGTTTGTGTTTGACCCCGCGTGCAAGACCGCCTATGTGGCTGTAGCGGCGTCAAACCCGCCCGTCCCAGCCCCGTTGACGCAGTATGTCAAAATCGACTTGGCCGAATGGTTCAAGGAACGGGTGAGCGGACCCGAACCAGCCAAGGCGCCCGAACGTAAACCCAAGAGCAAAAAGAACATATGACTCTTCCGTATTTAGCGTTCTTTATCTTCACTTTCACGGTGAATCATCGTTTCGATTCGGTTTCCCCGAAGGGGAAGAACATGAATAGCCGTGGGTGGCAACCCACGGATACAAAACCGCCATCCATCGACCCTGAAAGGGTCGCACTATGTTCATGTTATCGTTATTGTAACCGTTCACGCCACCCCGGAAAAGAACGTGGTTACGGTGGAAGATCCGGTGGAGATGGTGCATGAGGAGTTCAACCAGATTCCGGTGC
>CAIYET010000490.1 GCA_903925285.1 Candidatus Hydrogenedentota bacterium
AGTGAATGGCACAGTATATGTATTGTTCTAACTCTTACATATAGTATGCCATATTGAGGTTTGCACGCCAAGGGAAAAGCCAACGATCTCAAGGAGATTAAGAAAACAGACTCCCCCTGACCGGAGCCTCAGCGACATCTACTGAGTCACATCTACTTGGACATTGTCCTAACCAATTGGGCCGAAGCTGCTTATGTGGCCAACGAGTTCCCAACCGAATTTCGCGATAATAGCAAAAACTGGTATAACGATGATTGGTTGGACCGGATCATCGCCGCGATGTCGTTCCTGGCGGGCGATGGTAAAGAGGAAATCTCGGTACCGCTTTCGGCGAAGGAAAGTCTCGCAGTGCACCGGTTACCGATGATGTTCGAGAGCCCGGTATCATACGAGATCGTCGAAGAACAGGCGGTGCTTGAGGATGAGCCTCACCACGATGGGGATGGAGAAGGAGATGAGGTAGCCGACGACGAAGGAGGTGAAGCATGAACAAGCTCATTCATCTGCCCGAACCAACTTTACTCTTCAACCACGACCAGAGCGTGGAAGATCCTCGCGACGGGCTCAGTTTATTTGGGCCGTTTGATCCGGCGCAAACCTACGGCGTTCGATACGGCGTCATCGGCACCAAGGATGGCATCCGCCGATTCCTGGGCTGGGTCGAAAAGATCCAACATCCGGTAGTCGATGGCGACAACATGCGTGGCCGTCCGCCGTTTCCTGGATTTGAGGCCGCTTTCGGAATTCCGTTCAGCCCGAAGCCGCTTCTCCGCGTCGAGTTTGAAGAGGCGGACTTGATGAAGCATGTGCTCATCGGAGACCGGTTCAAGCGGAGCTACGAGACCGCGGGCTTCTTCACCGAGCGGATTCTGGAGGCCATCCGCACCGAAGAGGACAAGCCGAACCTGTGGTTCGTCGTCGCACCGGAAGAAGTTTACAAATACTGCCGCCCGGCTTCCACGGTTGGAAAAGAACTGCGAATCGAAGCAGAAGGAACGATGCGCCCGAAGGAGGCCATCGGCTTGGTTCAGCAGCCCGCACTGTTCGGGCAGTGGAATACGAACGCGATCCCTTACCAATACGACCCGGATTTTCGAAATCAGATCAAAGGCCGGTTGCTTTCCCAAGCCGTGCTGACTCAAGTGCTGCGTGAAAGCACGCTGGCGCATCACGAGTTTCTCAACAAGGCAGGAAAACCCACGCGGCAGTTGGACAAACTTCAATCGCAGATCGCATGGAATCTCGGTTCCGCCATTTACTACAAGGTTGGTGGAAAGCCTTGGAAGTTGAACGGCGTGCGGGACGGGGTGTGCTACGTCGGGCTGGCCTTCAAGCGCGACGAGAAGAATCCCAATCCGCAGGCGGCGTGTTGCGCGGCACAGATGTTCCTCGACTCTGGGGATGGCGTCGTCTTCAAGGGCAATGTCGGCCCGTGGATGACGGGCAAGCGCGGACATTTTCACCTGACGACAAACGCCGCGTGTGAACTGCTGAGTCAGGCCATTGACTCCTACAAGGCCAAGCATAACAACCAGCCCCCCAAGGAACTCTTCATTCATGGCAAAGTGCGCTTTGACGAACCGGAGTGGCACGGGTTCAAAGAAGCGGCGGGAAGTCGCACCAATGTCGTCGGGGTCAAAATTGATGATGCCGATGATTTCCGGCTCTATCGCGAGCACGGTTCGATGCCGGTGTTGCGGGGGATCGCTCTCGTCCAAGGCGAGCGTTCTGCTTACCTGTTTTCGAGAGGGTTCACGCCTCGCTGAATGGGTATTGATCGCCTTCCAGTGCTTCTGCCATTG
>CAIYET010000491.1 GCA_903925285.1 Candidatus Hydrogenedentota bacterium
CCGGTTACGCCTGCGGCGTAGGACTGGTTGGTATGCTCGCCGTAGCCTTCGCAATGGTTGCCAAATCGGTCTCCTCGCTGCCATTCTGAACCCCGACACCTGAATTTTGACTTCGCTACACGCGACGCATTCTGGGTTGACACTTTGGGTTGAATATGCTAAGATCCGGCTGTTAGCACTCAACCGAATCGAGTGCTAACGACAAATTGCAGGTAAATGGGCCGCGTATAGTGGCGTTGGACAACAAATAGACATACGGAGGTTGAACACAATGGCCAAGCAACTGATTTTCGGTCAAACGGCGCATGCTTCGATTCTTAAGGGCATGGACATGCTGGCGAGTGCGGTGAAGGCGACGTTGGGTCCCAGAGGCCGCAATGTATTGATAGCGAAGTCGTTCGGCGCGCCGAACATCACGAAGGATGGAGTGACTGTCGCGAAGGATGTTGAATTGGCCGATCCGTTCGAGAACATGGGCGCGCGGATGATCCGCGAAGCGGCGAGCAAGACGCACGACGTTGCGGGCGACGGCACGACGACGGCGACGGTTTTGGCGCAGTACATGATCCGGGAAGGCTTTCGTCACGTGACGGCGGGTGCGAATCCGATGCATTTGAAGCGCGGCATGGACAAGGCGGCGGCGGCCATCCTGAGCGCGGTCGCGTCTGTTGCGAAGAAAGTCAAGGGACGCGACGAAATCATGCAGGTGGCGACCATCTCCGCGAACAGCGACATTGAAATTGGCGAGATGATCGCCGACGCCATCGAGAAGGTGGGCAAGGACGGCGTGATCACGATCGAAGAAGGCAAGGGGATGAAGACCGAGGTCGATATCGTGGATGGCATGCAATTCGATCGCGGCTATCTTTCGCCGTATTTTGCAACGGACGCCGAGACTATGACGGCCACGCTGGAAGACGGCTACGTTCTGTGCCTGGAAAAGAAGATCAGTTCGATCCGCGAGATGCTGCCGCTGCTTCAATCGCTGGCGCAAACCGGCAAACCGTTGCTGATTATCGCGGAAGATGTCGAGGGCGAGGCGCTGGCAACGCTCGTCGTGAATCGTCTTCGCGGAATTTTGAAGGTTGTGGCGGTGAAATCGCCCGCGTTCGGCGACCGTCGCAAGGAAATTCTGCGCGATATCGCAACGGTCACCGGCGGCGAGTACATTTCCGAGGATCTGGGATCGAAACTCGAAAGCGTGACGCTCGAGCAGCTTGGCCGCGCCAAGCGCATCGACGTAACAAAGGACAACACGACTATCATCGAGGGCGCCGGCAAGAAGAAGGAAATCATGGGCCGCTGCGAGCAGATCCGGCGCGCCGTCGAAGCGACCACGTCGGACTATGATCGCGAGAAGTTGCAGGAACGCCTTGCGAAGCTCGCCGGTGGCGTCGCGGTCATCAAAATTGGCGCGGCGACCGAGATCGAATTGAAGGAAAAGAAGTCGCGCGCGGACGACGCACTTCATGCCACACGCGCGGCCATCGAGGAAGGCATCGTGGCCGGTGGCGGCTTGGCGCTGCTTGAAGCCTCGAAGAAACTCAAGAACCTCAAGTTGGACGGCGACGAAGCGACGGGCGTTCTGATCGTCATGCGCGCCTGCAAAGCCCCGCTATCGCAGATCGCCACCAATGCCGGGTTTGAAGGCGAAGTCGTCGTACAACAAGTCCAGGCTTCCAAGCCGGGCATCGGCTTCAATGCCGCTACCGGCGAGATGGAAGATCTCATCAAGAGCGGCATCGTGGACCCGGCAAAGGTCATTCGCTCGGCCCTGCAAAACGCGGTCAGTGTCGCGACTACGATCCTCATGACGGCCTGCATGATTACCGACCTGCCCGAGAAGGACAAGGACGACGGCCACGGCCATGGCGGCGGCGGCGGTGGTATGGGCGGCATGGGCGGCATGGGCGGAATGGGTGGAATGGGTGGCATGGGTGGAATGGGCGGAATGGGCGGAATGATGTAATTTTCCGCGAGCAACGATTCGTACAAGGGCCGGAGCAATCCGGCCCTTCTTCTTTGGTGGTTCCCGAAAACTCGTCTTTGTTGGATGGATTTTCGGGAACAACTGGGCCTCTCGATGAAGAAAGTTTCCCGTTATCCTAAAAAAGGCAGTCAGAATTCAGGAGTCAGAATTCAGAATGTTGAAAACAGTGGGCTTACAC
>CAIYET010000492.1 GCA_903925285.1 Candidatus Hydrogenedentota bacterium
CAACCATCCGTTCTCAATCTAGTCGGAACCGCCCGGTACGGACCCGTACGCCGGGTGGTGTGGGAGCCCTGGCGGGCGCAATCCCGTCAGGGCGACCCGATTCGGCGTTGTCATGTTGCGATGTATGTCTTGTCTGGGAACGCTCCCGCGCGATGCAACATCTGGAGCTTCACCATCGCAAGGTCGCGGTAAAAGAACCTGTCGTCCTGCTCAGGAACACCAGGAACTGGCTCGACCAAAGAAATCGCCCCGTCTGGCTTGGTGCAGGCGATGCGACCGCTCTGCTGCTGGGACGGGCCGTAAGAATACACAACACGAGCCTCTGTCTCTTCCGACTTCCAAAGTTCTACGAGTCTCCCCATACGCGCAATGCCGCCGAACGCCGAGTGCAGCCACGCCGGGCCAACGGCGTCCGCATGAAACCGAGGCGCGATCCCGGCGTTGGCTGGCACGATTGGTTGGGCGTTTCGTCACGTCGCATAAACAACAACCACCTCTTCCGCTGCGGCAGCTTCCTGAAAAAACCGAACGAGTTTAGGGAAGACGTGAAAAACTCCCTCGATCTCCCCTGCATCCCACCCACCGGGTCGAGGACGCGGATAGATCTTGGCTGCGTTGAAGTCGTCTGCAGAGAAGCGTCCTTTCAAATCCTCGACTGAAACGTTAGATAATGCCTGGGATATGGCCTTAACCTCGCCAGCATCAAACCATCGTGCAGGTCCGTAGCCAGTCTGGAAATTTGCTTCGTGCCCTCCCATCACGACATTGTGGAGTGGTTGTTCGGGCCGGTGCACCGTCTCCATCGAACTGTCTCCTGTCAGCAGGAAATGGAGTGCGTGCCAGTCTTTTTCGAGGTCCACGCGACTTGGGTCATCCGCTCGACTCTGAAATGCCGCAAGGATATCAGCGCCCCTATCACGCCTCGCTTCGGCATTATCGCCCAGCGCGATCAGCGCATCCAAACCAAATCCGGGAAGCACGGAACAAACAAACTCCTCGGCCTTGTCCGGGTCCGCTTGCAGAAGCTCAAACTCCGCTTTCGGAATCCGGCGATATGTAACTTCGATGCCCATACGTTTGCGCCCAACGTCCCGGCTCAGGCAGGCCGGGCCAGTGATGTCCGAATCCAAACCGAGGCGCGATCCCGGCCTTGCCTGCAGCCGGTTTGTTCGATCATTTCTTCCATATCACCTTCTTTTCATCACCGGTGCCGGCTGCAATCATCGCTTCGTAGTCGATGGTCGGAAAATGGCTCTTGAAGACGTCCCAAAGCTGATCGAAGCCTTTCGCCTCGGATGGAACCGAGCAACCTGTGCCGTCGCCCGTGAAGACATACCATACGTCGGGCAAGAACGGTCCGTCCGATGTAGTGACCAGCGATATCTCCCGAACCTGATCCCATCGGATTGATTCTGTGGGTCGCTTGGGATGAGTGCATGTCAACTCGTGGCCACTAATGGTCAGTTCATACGGGCCACCGGGAGTCGAGTCCCAGACTTGCTTCTCTTTTCTGCCCCGCCCGAACAGTTTTGAGATGAGACCCTTCATGGTTGGATCGAACGCCAGAACTGAGCGACGCGGGCGGCCCAGCGCGTTCGCATTGCCAACTGACGTGGCCCGCCCGCGTTCGCTCCAGTGATCTTGTTGAACGAAGCCGCTACGCGGCGGGGAAAGGAGGCGGGCATAGCGCTTGGCCTGGGGGTGCGGGTAGCGTTGGCTTTGGCGTTCATTTCTCCGACACTGGCCG
>CAIYET010000493.1 GCA_903925285.1 Candidatus Hydrogenedentota bacterium
ATGACCAACCAAATTGTCGCGGCCATCATCGAACGCCGGGGCGTCTTGTGGGTCACCCGAAACGGCGCCGTCAGCAGAGAACCCATGCCCATGCTCAAAACCGTCGAAGCCGTACTTCAAGACCCCGAACCGGACCAATCCTGGATGACCACGCCGATATCTCGCAGCAAATTCCACCACTGGCTGCCCAACCAGAAATGAGACGCTGTTCCCTGACAGACACTCGTTCGACGCCTGCACTCGCCGACCGTCAATCACGATGATCATTTCTTTGTGTCGTTAAGGTCCGCAGTTGCACCTATCGTGGTCCAGTCCGACGGCTTGGCGGATCGTTCTGGGTTCCTTGCATAGCGCCACGATGGGAACCTTGCCCCGCGTCCGCCACGCAGCAGAGATTGCGGCGGCCAACGCCTTGTATATCTCGATGCGTTTGGCGATGTTCATATGGTAATGCATGCCATCTTTCTCAAGTCCGAACGGCTCCCATTCCATTTTTGGAAGCCCCCAACCCCCGGCGAAAGTGTGAAGTGTGGTCTGTGTCTCCCGATACGTGCCGAGTGTTATGCGAGTGGGACTGTGGCCGTTCTCAGCGGCTGCGGTAAAGAAATGGGTGTATATGTTTTCCCATGTTTCAATCGGCAT
Organism: Candidatus Hydrogenedentota bacterium; assembly: GCA_903925285.1. GTDB lineage: Bacteria > Hydrogenedentota > Hydrogenedentia > Hydrogenedentales > SLHB01 > DSVR01. Next base: position 643 of record CAIYET010000493.1, read on the forward strand.
GATGGGATCTATCCGCCAGCGCACCTCAAAGCCAAAATCCTGGGCGCGAAGAGACGCATCGAGACGCCTGTCTATGGACGGCGTCACGCGGACTCCGTCATCGAATTTTCCCTCCCACAGATCCGCGATTGGCTCGGGATTCATGCTAAAAGTCACAATGATGTTTTCCGTAGGCAGCCCTTCGAGGAAACGCGCATTCGCGCTCTTCGTCAAGAGAATCAGCTTGCACGCATGAGGATTGGTTGCGGGCGAAGCAAACAGCGGAATCAGTCGCCGGGCGTGCCCTGTCACCCCTTCATACAGTAATGAGTCGCTGCAGTCGACGCCCAACCCCATGTTCCTGCGGTCGGGCTTCTGCAGCCAGCGGCGCACTGCCTTCGCGTAGTCTTCCACATTCTCGTAGACCACGTGCCTGCTTGGATCGCAGAAGACACGGTGCGTCATAACCAAGAAACAGGCCCGGCAACGCAACCCGCACGCGCCCCGCCCGATGGCCAAGTCGGCCCAGTGCGCGGGGCAGTACGCCTCGGCGTCATCAGACACGGACCATGGCTTTACAAGGTTCGTTAGCCGCTTTGCCCGATAGATCTCGATGGGCCGGACAAGTCCCAGCGTCTCGGCGCTGACGCACTCAAGGCGCCACTCGCCGCTCTCGACCTTCTGCCGTACAAACCAGTCGAAGGGCTTTCCGGCGGTCGTCATTCCCGGCTTTGTTCGAATCAGAGCCAACTCATGAGCGGATTCGTTCGGGTCCAAACCAGCGTTCTCCATGTCAACAGCCCTCCGGTCAGTTCGTGCGTTCAGAATATCGGCTTTCACTGCGTGCTTTCCAGAAAGCGGAAGGAGGTGGATGGGCATTTCAGTTCACGACCCCCTGGAGTTGTTACCCGTTCGTGAATGCAAAGTTTTATATGCCACCCCCATTTTACTCGTGAAGCACGGTGTATCCGAGGTG
>CAIYET010000494.1 GCA_903925285.1 Candidatus Hydrogenedentota bacterium
CCTTGGGGGCTTACTGATGGCGCTTCCGCTCTTGCATCGATTCGAATACGAGGACAAGCATTTCGCGATGGATCCGGAATCGTGTTTCTGTTTCGAATGCGACGCAATCTCGTGGGACGTGCTGGGGCTTTATCCCGATATGAGCGTCAACGCGGTCTTCCGCGCCCTCGAAGGCAAGCACGATCTGAAGGAACTCTCCGAAGTTATCGGCGAACTGGAATGGCTGCGCGCCACGAAATCGATCCTTACGCCGCCTAAGACGTCGGATATGCTCAAGACCTTCGAGATCGAGCGCGGGCTGAAGCGGCTGGCCATCATGGTATCGGACGAACCTCAAGCCGAGGAAACGGCCCGGCGTACATGGTTCGGACGCGGCGGGGCGACCGTCACGACCAGCATGCGCGAGCGTGCGAGCGATGCCGTCGCCATGCTGCTGAACCGTTCCGGCGCACAGATGGACCTTGAATTGGAGTTCCGCGCGCTGGGCGCTTTGCGCAATCCCGACTTGCTCGAGGCTCTCTGCGTGCATGCGCTCAAGAGGGCCAAACTTGCCGGGAAACGATTCGCAGCCTCGGTTCGCATCGACGACTTGCCGCTTGCGAAGACCCCGAAGGCGCTCGAAGGCCACTCGATAGGCGTGCGGATGCGCTTCGATGAAGTCGGCGTGGCCGAGCATGTGCGCGCGCTGCTCCAGGCGCCCGGCGCGTCGCTGAGCCGCCTTGCGAAACTGATCCAGCCGTCCGCCGACGGCGTATGCGGTCAAATCATCGTCCGTCCGAACCATCCGGGGTTCGGAGACGTGGCCAAGGAACTCGAAGAGGCCGGATTCAGCCATATTGAACTCGACCTTGATGCGGTCTACGCCGCGAACCCGAAGCTCGATCCCACGGCGATGATCGAAGGGCTTAGCCAGTGCGCGACGTATTACGCACAGCGCCTCTTGCAGCATCACTATTTCCGCCTCGATCCCATCGCGTCGTTGTTCAACCGCATCTACGCGGGAACGCCCATAGCCCGCGCCGACCTTGCCGGCACGAACGAATTGGCCGTCGACGCTGGCGGGGGCATTTATCCGTGCGTGGGTTTGATGGGCATCGAAGAACTCCGCCTCGGCTCGGTCGATGACGGCATGCTCGACGAGGAAGCGGTCAAGCGATTCGACGACGTCGGTTCGCTGACCACTGCGCCGTGCATTCGATGCTGGGCGCGGCGTCTGTGCGGCGGCGGGACTGCGGCGGTGCATCATGCGCTGACGGGGTCGTACCGCAAACCGTACGAGCCGTGGTGCGACGCGCAGCGCGCATGGATGAGCGCGGCAATTGCCATTTTCCAGCAACTCGCGGCAGCGGACATCCATTTCGACCGCATCTATAGCACTCTTGGGCGGCAATCTAAACCGTCCCTGTTTACCATGGCGCGGGCCGCCCTGACCATGACCATTGGCGTGCGCCCCATTACCGAAGCGGATGCGCCCATGTTGACCCGTTGGGAAAACTGGAACGAAGCCGCTTATTTCCTGTTCAATGAAACCGGGATCATGCTGGGGACGCAGTACGACCGTGAGATGGATTCGCTCCACCCCAATCCCCTCGAACAGGAATTCATCCTCGTGCGTAAGACCGGCGAATCGTTCGGGTTGCTCAAGCTCCGTCCCGAACGGCATCCGGGCGTCGCCATGGCGTGGCTGTACATGCACGACGAGAAGGACTACGCTTCCGACAGCGTTCGCAAGGGTTTCCGCGCGCTGGTCAAAGAGGCCGCCGGGCAACAGGCTTTGCGCCGCGTAATGGTTCCCGTCTCCGCGCGCGAGCGGGATCTGCGCGCCTTTCTCGAAGCCACCGGGTTCGCACTCGCGGGCACGCTGCGCGAAGCCCTTTACCTCCACGGGGCGTACGATCCGATCGATTTGTTCATGCTGACACTCGATACGTCATCCTAAAGAAGAATTCTGTATTCCTATTGCCTTTTCTAAGGTCATGAAATGCCGCCCCTAAACGTCGTATACTGGGATGGGTTAGCGAAAGGGACGCTCGGACGTGATTGATGTTGAATGCCCACACTGCAAACGTATCTTAAAGATCTCGGAGAAGTACATCGGGGTCGAGGGAGCGTGCAAGCACTGCGGGGGACGGCTTGTCATTGCGGATGATACGCCGCCGTCGGAGTTTGAACCGTCGGCGCATGGCGAAAGACCTGTGGACCGCGTGCCGCCGGAACTTGTAGCCAAGCAGGAAACTATCACGGAGCTGACTGCGAACATCGAGGTCTTGCACGCGCGCGTGAGCCAGAACCGCCACGATATCGAGCGCTTGGCCAAGGATCTGGAAACCGAACGCGTCGCGCGCGCCGAAGCCGCAGTCGCGCGCGACGTGGCACTGGTGCGCGTGAAATGCTTGGACATGAATCTCGCCGCCATCGGCGAGAAAGTCGAAGATGGGGCCTTGCGCGCGGAGTTCGAATGCTCGGGAGCGCAACTGGCGCAGAGCCGCACGGATGTAGGGCGTCTGGCGAACGAACTCGAAACCGAGCGGGCCGCACGCATCCGCGCCGAGACGGCGTATAGGATGATGGAACTGCGCACGCGCCGCGTGCAGGAGCAGTTCCGCCGGCTGATCCAGGAGAAGTCCGGACCGAAGGCCGAAGCAGCGGTGCCTGTGTCGGCGGTTGCCCAAGACCCGGTCGATTCGAAGGAACTCGCGCAGGCCGCGCCGGAGGACTTGGCCGAAGCGGTCGGGCTTTGTATCGACTCGCTGGTGCCGAGCGAAGGCGAAATCGATCACGCCGTGGCCATCGATAATCCGGAGATTGAACCGGCATCCGAATCCGAAGCGCCGAAGGAAGAGAGCGCCGAGCCGACGCCTGAACCCAAGCGGACATGGGCGGGTTGGGCAGCGGCCGCATTGCTGCTCGTGGTCGTCGCGGGCGGGCTGGCGACGTATTACACGAAGCCGTTGTGGATGCACGCCCCTTCTCGCCCATCGGGCAATTTGCCGGACAGCGGCGTTATCGAGGCATCGGTTGCGTACATGACTTCGCGACAGCCGGAAGCGCCGACGGCGCCTGCGGCGCGTGCGGTAATGGTTGTGGCACGGCAGCAGTTCGACGCGAAGGCGTTCCAAGAACTCTTGCAGGAAGCAGGCGTGCCGCAAGACGCATGGGCGGAGCTTTCGCAATGGTTCTACCTCGCCGAGCCTGATATTCCCGACGCCAAGAAATTCCCCTCGGCGGGCGTGCCGGACAACGCGCCCCTCATCGAAGCGCGCAAAAAGCTCGCCGTCTTGGCGGACAAGGCCGGGCGGGACGCATTCAATAAACGGCTTGTCGCGTTGCTCGCATTCGATGCGCCCAAAGACTGGGCAGAAGAGACCGTTGCGGACACGGGCGTAGTCGTCGTTCGCAATCTGGTACCGGGGCGTTACGCGATCTTGCCGCGTCCCGACGGTCCGCGCGAAACATGGAATCCAATCGACCCGGCCACGAAAGACCTGACGCTGGCCGTGGTCCGCAAAGGAGAGACCGCCCGCTGTGCATTGAAGCTCGTGGATGCGGCCAGCGCGATCCGAGGCCAAGTCACCGATGCGGAGTCGGGCAAACCCTTGGCCAAGGTCGCTCTCGCGGTTTCGGGCGACATCGCAACCGGCAAGAAACTGACGGTCACGACCAAAGAAGACGGCTCATTCCTGCTCGATCCGCTCGATACCGGTTACGGCGCGTTCAACTTGGCCTGCGTCGCACTGCCGAAGGGGTATCTCAACAGCACGACGTTCGGCGGCACGCGCGAACGCGGCGTAGCCCTCGCCAAGGGTGTCATCCAACTCAGCAAGAAAGCCGCGCCGAAGGAAACCAAGAAGGTGACGCTTTCGGGCCGCGTGCTGGCTTCGGACGGCACGCCCGCGCCGGGCTTCGGCATTTGGGCCGTCGGCGAAGACGGTTCCGGCAAGAGCCTCGCTCGATCGGGACGCGACGGCACGTACGAGTTCGCGCATACGGGTGGCACGATGCGCCTGCGCGCGGCAGGCTCCGGAACAGCGCGCACGGAGCCGGTTGGCGTCGAGTTGCAGCCCAGCCAAAGCGCGACGCGCGATTTCGTGCTTCCGGCCTGCGGACGCATCGTTTTGGTCATCAAGAAACCGGACGGTACGGTTCCCGACGCGTTCGACGCATGCAACCTGGGATGTTCGTCGGGCGTTATGTCCGATCCCAGTATGATGCAACGCGATGGCGACAAATTCGTTATCGCTTATCTAATCGGCGATGTATACGACTTGACCTTCCACGTCAAGGGGTTCAAACCGGTCTCGTTGCCCGGCACCGTGATCGACAAAAATGGCGGCGACCGAGAACTCACGGTTGCGCTCGAACCCGTCGATGCCGCGCCTCCGCCAGTTTCCCCGTAACTGAGGACTGTATTGAAATGGCCATTGATAAAGAGAGTCAAGGATCACAAGGATCATACTGCTCGACACAGTATGATAGAAGGCCTCAACGGTATCCGGCGTTTGTGGGCGCGATGTTTTCTCACGCACTGTTGATGATGTTACGGCGCAAACGCGTGATTCTCGCTGCGGGCCTTTCGTTGATGCCTGTGATCATCCCGCTCGTGCTGGCCTTTTTTTCGACGACGGCTTTCGCAGAAGACGGCAACCGCGTATTCGTCCGATTGATGGAGTTTTTGTACTTGCGCGCCCTTGTGCCGTTGCTCGCGCTGTTCTTCGGATGCATGGCGATCGGCGAAGATGTCGAATCGCAGGTAATCCCATACCTCTTGACGCGCCCCTTGCCGCGTAGCGCAATCGTGCTGGGCAAATTCGGCGCCTACTGGTTCGTGTCGTCGGTGATTGTGTGCATCTCGGTCCTTCTGACGTTCGCAGCCTGCACGGCGCTCGGCGGTCTCGATTTCACGCGAAATACGTTGGTGATGCTGGCGCACTACGAGGGCGTTGCGAGTCTGGCCCTGTTTGGCTACGGCGCGCTGGCGATATTCCTCGGCGCCGCCATGAAGCGGCCCATCATCATCGGCATCGCGATCATCTTTGGCTGGCAACGCTTCGCATACTACATGCCCGGCGTGATCGATTTCCTCACCATCGAGAAATACGTGCTGGCGTTGCTGCCCCGTCTCGCCACGCAACGCGATAACATCGTGTTGAAAACCGCCTTCGCAGAGTTCCAGAAACAACAACTCTTTATCGACGCTCCCAAGGCCCTCGCGTCTCTGCTCATTCTGTCCGGCATCTTCCTTCTGAGCACAAGCGCGATCGTGCGCTGGCGCGAATACTCGGTCGCGCGCACGCTTGGCGGATGACGGATTTTGAGATTTTGAGATTTGAGATTTGAGATTTGAGATTTGAGATTTGAGATTTGAGATTTGAGATCTGAGATCTGAGATCTGAGATTTGAGATTTGAGATTTGAGATTTGAGATTTGAGATTTGAGATTTGAGATTTGAGATTTGAGATTTGAGATCTGAGATCTGAGATCTGAGATCTGAGATCTGAGATCTGAGATCTGAGATCTGAAGGATGAATTGGCGATTGCGGATTGCGGATTGTAACTTGTGGATTATTGCTGAAGTCTGAAGCCCACAGCTTCTTACACGTATTTTGAGCCAATACCATTCGAAAACGTGGCGGTGTAGTTATAGGTTTCGTCGTTGAGGCAGGATTCATGGCGGCAGGCAGTAGACAGAACATGGTACGATGGACCGCTCCGCGCGTGGCGTGGTGCGCGTTGATGGCGAGCTTTGTGTTAGGCGCGGGGGCGATGGTCGCGTACCGAGACCAGTGGGCTGCGCTCGCTCATGCAAATACCTTCGAGAACATGCTGCACAGCGCACAGGCCGCCGAGCAGTGCCGCGACTTGACGCAGGCCGAGGCGTTGTACCAGGCGTTGGTGGAGCGGCGCGGCGAGGACCAGAACGCGTTGCTCGCGTTGGCGCGGTTCTACGATGCACACGGCATGGACGAAAAGGCGGACGCGATCTATGCGCGCGCGGTGGCGGCGTCGGGGCGGGATGCGTCGGCGCTCACGCGTTATGCATTCTTCCTGGAACGTAAGAATCACCGCGACCGGCTCGTAACGATGTGCCGGGCGTATCTCGAACGGTTTCCCGACGACGCACGCGCCAACCAACATTATGGACTCGCGTTGTTCCGCCAAGGCGACTACGAAGGCTGCATCGCGCCTTTGCGCAAAGCGGCCGCCAATTCCTCACAGGCCGTCGATGCGTTATCGTTTCTGGGCGACGCCTATCAGAAGCTCGACAAACAGGCGGACGCGATTGCGACATGGGAGAAAGTGTCCAGATTGTCGGACTCGCTCGATGCGAAACAGGTCTTGTACGACATGGGCATGGCGTATCGTACGATGGGACAGCCCGCGAAGGCGATCGAGGTTCTCGAACAGCACCTGCAACTGTTCCCGCGTTCGCTTTGGACGTTGCAAGCGTTGCACGATTTGTATGCGGCGCGCGGGAACCAGGCCGAGGCAGCGCGGATGCGGGCGTTGCGCGAGAAGTTCACTCCGCCCATGCCCGTCGACCGTCCGCTGGATTTTGGCTCGCGCGTACTGGGTCTCGACGAGCCGCCGAAATCCGCCGAACCCGGCGCATCAATCTCAATCAATGTCTACATCCTTTTCGCAAGCAGTTTGCGGGGCCGGATTCTGCCCGAGGTCCACTTTCGGGCCCGGCGCGAAAGCCTTGCGCGCGGCGAGTTGAACGCGGAGACCGGAACGGACATACCGCTCGCGGCGTCGCCCGCACGACTAGGCCCCGGGCCCTGTTTCCGTGGCGATGTCCTGATCGAATCGTTCGCGATGACGATCCCGCCCAATCTCGCGCCTGGACGTTACACGATATCCATTGCCGCGACACCCGGCGCGGACCCGGCGCCCCTCTGGGCGCTCGATGTCAAACCTGCCAATGGCGCTGGAGGCGCAAGAGGCTCATGAGAGTCATCGCCGCGATATTGGCCGACGCCGTCTTGGTCGCGTACGCCTATGTGGGCTGCACGGTCACGCGCGTAGCATTCGGCGCGTCGCCGGAGATGCTCGATACGCTCGCGCGGAGTCTCGTGCCGTTCGTGGCAATCCATATCGCATGCCTCGCCGCGTTCGAGTCCTACGATTTCGGCAAGACGCGCAGCGAATCGGACTTGGCGTTTTCGGCGTTGCTGGGCGTCCTTTTCGCGACCTTCGCGTCGTTCGTACTGGTGACCGGCGCGATCCTATATTACGCGCCAGAAACCCAGGTCATCGGACGTTCTGTGTTTATTATGTCGCTAGTTATCGAGTTGGCAATACTGCCCGGCTGGCGCGTGTGGTACACCGGCGACCGCCGCAAGCGCGGCGCCCTACGGTGCAGCGTGATAGCGGTCGGCAAGCCCGGCGATATCGTCAACATCGCGCTGGAACTGCAAGAGTACTCGAGGGTCGGCCATGAAGTCGTCGGATGCGTGTCGTCCGAGACTGATTCCCCGCCGCCAGAGTTCCTCGGGCGTATCGACGAACTCGACGGCATTGTCGAACGGCACGGCGTCGACGAGATCCTCATTGTAGGCGAGGTATTCGCACGGCATCCGGAATACCTGTTGCGCATCGTGCGCGTATGCGAGCAGAAGAACATCGTTGTGCATGTCGTCCCGACGTTCTATCACGCCATGATCAGCCGACTCGACCTGTACGAAATCGGCGGGCTCCCGCTCATTCAACTCAAGCCGCATCCGCTCTCGCGCCCTTACGCCTTCGTCAAGCGCGGCATGGACGTCGCCTGCGCGCTGACGGGATTGGTACTGGCCACGCCGATTCTGCTCGTCGCCGCCTTCGCAATCCGGCTCGAATCGCGCGGGCCTATCTTGTACCGCCAAATGCGCGCCGGCAAACGTGGACGCGAATTCGAAATTCTCAAGTTGCGTACGATGCGAGAAGACGCCGAGAAGGAAACAGGTCCGGTCTGGGCCTCGAAAGACGACCCGCGCGTGACACGTGTCGGCGCGTTCATGCGCGCGAAGCGCATCGACGAAATCCCGCAACTTTGGAACATTCTCAAAGGTGACATGAGCCTCGTCGGACCGCGCCCCGAACGCCCCCATTTCATCGAAAAGTTCTCCGCACAACTGCCGCTGTTTCCGTTGCGCCTGCGCGTGCGGCCCGGCGTCACCGCGCTCTCGCACGTCTGGGGCCGTTACGACAGCACGCCTGCAGACCGGCTGCGCTACGACCTCGCCTACATCGCCAACGTATCGTTCCGCCTCGACCTTCGCATCCTTATCGCCACCGTCAAGATCGTCCTGACCGGCCGTGGCGCCCAGTAGGTTGCGTCAACAGAAGTGCAACTACAATCCGCAATCTTCATTTGCGGTGGCGGCGGCGATTGCGTCGTTTGCCACCGGAATCCCCAGTACTTGAGGGCGCGTTGGCCTTCTTCGGGCCGGATTCTTCCGGCGCATCAGGCTCGGCTACGATGATTTCATCCACCTTGGGCTTGGCTTCTTCCGCCGCTTCGAGGCGTCGTTTCTCTTCCTCGGCCTCGCGGGGATCTTCGGGGGGAATTTCCCAAACAGGTACCGTAGAGGCCGTTTCCTGCTTTGCGACGGCCCTCTTCTTCTTCGGGTCTTCGTAGTGGGTATTTTCATAGCTCAGGCAGCACATGAGGCGTCCGCACTGCCCGCTGATCTTCGCGGGATTGAGCGACAAGTTCTGCCGCTTCGCCATCTTCATCGAGATAGGCATGAAATCCGTCAGCCACGTCGAGCAACAAAGTTCACGTCCGCACGCCGCGAACCCGCCGACGATCTTCGCCTTGTCGCGGACCTGGATGTGCTGAAGCTCGATCCGCGCCTTCAGATCATGTGCCAATTCCCGCACGAGGTCGCGGAAATCGACGCGATCCTCCGCAGTAAACCGGAACGTAATCTTATGGCGATCGAACGTGTATTCGACATCCACCAACTGCATGGGCAGATTGCGTTCCTCGATTTTTTGGGCACAAGAGGCGAAGGCGCGCTCCTCGTCCTTGAGAATTTGCTGAAACGTCAGGTGGTCGTTCGACGTGGCCTTGCGGACGACCGGTTGCGTAACCGCCCTGGCTTCCGCTTCCGTACAATCCACCGGGTTTTCCGTGCAGGCCCCGTATTCAAGGCCCTGCTCGGTGCGCACGATGCACGCATCGCCGCGCGACAACACGACGCCTCTGGAAAGAAACGCGAACACATGCGTGGGCCTTCGCAGACGCACGAAAACTGACTGCAACATAAAAAACTCCTACTGGTGGGCTTAGTCCGCCAGCACCAGGAATAGGTCGCGAAATACGCGCCCTTCGTTCAAAAACCGTTCGAGATAAATCCGCGCCTTCTCGATGGCCGCGCATTTCCGGTCGATGTCGCCGACCTTCGTTGCGCGCAAACCATCGAGTTGGTCGCGATTCAACACACGGGCCACATCGCCCGTCACGCTCAACACAAGCGCGTCGCGATACCACGTCTCGAACAGGTACAAGTACTCCATGATATCACGCCGGATGAGCGCTTCCGCAAGCGCCGACTGTTGCTCCTTCTGTTCTTCCCGTTCCTCCCGCGACGCTTCCTTAAGCGCGTCATGGTCGATTTCCGCCTTAAGCGCCGTTTGGATCTGCCCTCGGCGCTGCTCGATACGGCTTGCGAAGTCTTCCGCCAACCCCAGCGGATCCCCGCCCTCGGCAAGCTGTTTCGCCACCGCCAGCACGACCTCGCGCTTGTCGGAATCGACAAGATCCAACGCCCGCGACATTTGGCCTTGCGCGACAGCCGCGATGGATTGCGCGACATCGGGCGGCAAATCCCGCGTCCGTTCAAGCAGCGACGCGACAGTCTCCGGACGTAACGTGCCGAAACGCACCCGTTGGCAACGCGAACGTATCGTCGCAAGCAACACACCCGGCGATTCCGTAATCAGGATGAACAAGGAATTACCCGGCGGCTCCTCGAGCGTCTTCAGAAAATGATTCTGCGCCGGAACGCCCATCCGCTCCGCTTCCTGGATAATAAAGACGCGCCAGTCCGACTCGAATGGGCGCAACGACGCCAGCGCCGTCATCGACTGGACCGCCTCCACATTGATGATCCGCGATTTCTTTACCGGCGCCAAGAACGTGACGTCGGGATGGTTGCCGCCGGCGATTTTCCGGCACGACAGGCACACATCGCAAGCATCGTCTTCACGTTCGCGGCAATGAACCGCCTTCGCCATTTCGATAGCCGCAAGCCGTTTGCCCACCCCGCCCGGTCCCCAGAACAACAACCCGTTCGGGACGCGCCGCCGCCGCAACATGTTGCCCAACAGCCGCATCGAAGCGTCTTGATCGCGCACGGCCTTGAAACTCATGCCCCCTCCAACAACGTATCGACACGCTCGCAAATCATCGCCGCCACAGTCTGCACATCGCGCGTGCCGTCCACGATCTGAATGCGGTCAGGTTCCTTCGACGCAAGCCGAAGAAACTCCCCGCGGACTCGCTCGTGAAACGCCAACTGCTCGCGCTCGATGCGGTCCGGCATACCCGTCTTGGCAGCGCGAGCGAGTCCAAGCGCAGCGGGAACATCAATCACAAACGTGATGTCGGGGCGCAACCCGCCCGTCGCGATCCCGTGCAGTTGCGCCACCACGTCATGGCCAAGGCCGCGGCCCGCGCATTGATACGCCGTCGTCGAATCCGCGAACCGGTCGCAAATCACGACCCCTCCCGCATCCAGCGCCGGACGGATTCGTTCGCCCACATGCTGCGCCCGCGCCGCTGCGTACAAGAGCAATTCCGCCGCCGCGACCATCGTGCCGTGAGCCGGATCGAGCAACACACGGCGGATCGCCTCCGAGATGGGCGTACCGCCCGGCTCACGAGTGCAGACGACCGAGAATCCTTTCGATTCAAGATGTTCGCACAGGAGCGCAGCTTGTGTGGATTTGCCACAGCCTTCCACGCCCTCGAATGTGATAAAGACGCCTCTGGTCAATACTTCTGTCATCCTACACCCAGTAATCTCATAGATCAGACCTAAATCTCAAATCTCAAATCTCAAATCTCAAATCTCAGATCTCAGATCTCAGATCTCAGATCTAAAATCTCAAAATCCAAAATCCTCAAGTTCCTGCTACTTCCGCGCGGGCGATCCGCCCGGTATTGAAAAACGCTTCGATAGCTACCGCGTCGCGCCTATCGATGGCGGCGCGAATCTGTCGCAATTCATCCGCGAACTCGTCCAATCCGTTCAATACCGCCTCACGGTTGGTCAAGCAAATATCGCGCCAGACCTCCGAGCGGCTCGCGGCGATCCGGGTAGCGTCGCGGAACCCCTTCCCGGAAAGCGGACGCGCATTGGCGCCTTGTCGCGAGGCGATCACGGCAAGCGCAGCGGCGGCGACGTGCGGCACATGGCTCGTCCGCGCGACGATAGCGTCATGCTCGACCGGTTCGACTTCGACAATCCGCGCGCCGACGCATTGCCACAGTTCGCGGATCGTTTCGCGCGCATGCTCATCCAAGCCGCCGGACTTTTCCAGCGCGACGACCGCGCCCTCATACAGATTCGCGTAGGCATGTTCGGGACCAAACTTTTCCGAACCTGCCATCGGATGGCTGCCCACGAAGCGACGCGGAGCCGACCACGTCGCATGCGCATGCGCGCAGATAGACGCCTTCGTGCTGGCCACATCCGTCACGAAGGCCGAAGGCAACGCCGCGTCGCGAAGCACATCCAGCATAGCAATCACCTGGCTGGCCGGTGTGCAGACTACGATGACATCCGCATCCTGAACGCCGCCCGATAGATCCAAGTGCGCCGAGTCGATGGCGCCCACCTCGAGGGCCTTGCTCAGCGACTCGCGACGACGACCCACGCCCCGGACTACGCCGACAAGCCCGCGTGCCTTCAACGCCAAACCCAGCGAACCGCCAAGCAAACCCACACCGATTATCGCTACCGAGTCAACATGCATTCGGGATATCCCCTCGTTCGCACGTATCTTTCGCTCTCCGTGCACGATCTGTCAACCCATGCCAAACGACATGGGCACGTCCAACTTTCATGCGCCGCAGGCAGCAATGGCTTCCGCGAGCGTGAACCGCTTCAAGTATAGCGCACGACCGATGATAATCTCGTCGATCCCCGAAGACTCGATTACCCGCAACGCGCGCACATCGTCCAAACTCGATATCCCGCCCGACGCGGTCACGGGGATGCGCACGGCCCGCGCGACGCTTCCCGTCGCTTCGATATTCGGGCCGGCCATCATACCGTCGCTCAAAATGTCAGTATAGACGATACGCGCCGCACCCGCAGCCTCGACCTCGCGAGCAAACGACACCGCATCCGCCTCAGTGATTTCCAGCCAGCCGCTCAGACCGACTTTGCCCGCCTTCGCGTCTATTCCAACGACGATGCGCCCCGGATAGGCTCTTGTCGCCTCGCGTAGAAACACCGGATCGCGAAACGCCGCCGTGCCCAGAATTGCCCGCTCGACCCCCGCATCGATCAACGCGCGAACCGTCTCCATATTGCGGATGCCACCACCGACTTCACAGGGCACGCCCGCCGCAACGATGGCTTCGAGTTGCGCTTCAATACAACAGCGGCCCGCCTTCGCCCCATCCAGATCGACGATGTGAACGATCGCCGCCCCTTGTGCATGCCACTGCACCGCCTGCGCAACCGGGTCATCGGCAAACACCGTTTCCTGGCCATAATCACCCTGAACCAGATTGACGCATAAGCCGCCCCTGATATCGACCGCCGGCACGATTCGCATGATTGAACCTCCTAAACATACCAAAGACACGAGGACGGTTTACCGCCTCGTGCCCTTGGGACAAACCGTGAATATGATGCCGCAATCAGGCTTGCGGCGCAGCGCCGAGTTGCGCCTTGACCACTTCGACGAGGTGATTGAACGCCACTTCATCGGTTACCGCGAGATCGGCCAACATCTTACGGTTGACTTCCACGTTGGCCATCTTGAGTCCCTGCATGAAGCGACTGTAGTTGACGCCACACGCGCGGGCTGCCGCATTGATGCGCGCGATCCACAACCTGCGGAAATCACGCTTGCGCGCGCGACGGTCACGGTACGCAAAACAAAGCGAACGCTCGACCGCCTGACGCGCAGTCTTGTACAAACGCCGGTGGCCACCACGAAAGCCGCTGGCCATCTTCAATATCTTCTTCCGCCGGGCGCGGGACGCTGGGGCATTGGTTGCTCGAGGCATAGTCTCTAATCCTTCTTTCCAAAAACCGCCGCTTGGCGGGTTGCAACTTTAATCAATCAGTCGCCGGGTTACGCGTACGGCAACAGATTTTGCACGCGCTTCTGATCCGACACATCCACCATCGCGGGATGCCGAAGGCCCTTCCGCCGCTTCGCCGTCTTCGAGGTTTTCAAATGGCCACGAAACGACTTACTGCGCTTGAACAAACCATTCTTCGTCCGGCGAAACCGCTTGGCCGCCCCGCGATTCGTCTTAACTTTCGGCATTCTCATACCTCCTGTGAAACAAAAAGGATCTACTACCCTGCCTTAAGAAGGGTCCGCTACCAACTCTACCGTCCGCCGCTCGCTTATACGTGCGTGACCGTCGGCGACAAAACGATACACATATTACGGCCTTCGAGTCTCGCCGTCGCGACATCGCAATCCGCCTGGCACAGGTCTTTGGTGGTTTCCACCACGCGAGCGAGGATGTCCTTCCCAAATTCCGGATGCGCCATCTCACGTCCGCGGAACATGATCGTAATCTTGACCTTATCGCCTTCCTGCAAGAACGCACGCACGTGATTCGTCTTCGTCTGAAAGTCGTGTATGTCGATCTTCGGGCGGTACTTGATCTCCTTCACCGTAATCGTGTGTTGATGCTTCTTGGACTCCTTGGCGCGCTTACTCTGCTGATACAGAAACTTCCCGTAGTCCATGATCCGGCATACGGGCGGAACCGCTTTGCCCGCCACTTCCACCAAGTCAAGGCTACGCTCCTCGGCTTCCCGTATCGCATCCACGGGACTCATGATACCAAGTTGGTTGCCTGCGTCATCGATCACGCGAACCTGCCGCGCCCGAATCATCTGATTCACGCGGACCTTCTCTTCTTCCGGCCTGGCTATTAGACGATCCTCCTCTAGCGGGGCACCACGCCCCATACCTGCCGTGTCACGGTGGCCGAACACCGGCCCGCCCGTCGTAATAATAAAAATCGGCGGAAGACACCCGTCCTCCGCCGATCAGCGTCGCGTTCCGCACAACATGCCAAGCTTTAGGCTTTTAGGCTTTAGCTTTAGGTGTTCTTCCTACAGCCTAAAGCCTCACTTCCTAAAGCCTTCCTGATTGCACGTCATACATCCATCTTTCGCGAACCCGGCCAGCAAGCACGCGGGCCACCGCCGGGTGAGAAGCAGATGCTTCTACTTGTTGCCACCAAAAACATGGCAACCGTCAACAAACGCTATTCTAACATCCGTAAGAGGCCATGTCAAACCATCGAGAATCCATCTCCCGATCAATGAAACGGGCCACTGATGCCGCCAAGCTTTAGGCTTTAGGCTTTAGGCGTTCTTCCTACAGCCTAAAGCCTCACTTCCTAAAGCCTTCCATATTTTGCTACTTGCGCCGACGCACCACGCTTGCACCACCGCACAGGAACGCACCGCCCAAGAGGCCAAGGCCGATCAGACCCGCAACCGGCAGGCCGGTTCCAACTTGGACATCGAGGAATGCCGTGTTCGAGGAGACGACAGTTCCGGTATTGTCCAACGTATAGGCATCCACGCGATACTCGCCCTTGTCGGTCTGCGCTGCGGAGGCGATGGTGTATAGACTGCTACTGTTGCTAGTTGCATATGGAGCCACATTGCCGTCCAGCTTCCAATCGTAATGGACGCCAACGACACCACTGTTCGGCGTCGCCGTGAAGGTGAACTCATCACCGATGTTCGCGGTAGGGCTAGTCGGCGCCAGAACGACGCTCGTGAGCAGGTTGCCCGTAGCGAAGGTGGCCGTCACGCCGATGTTCGCCGTCACGTTCACGTCCGTACGCGCGGCCGTAAACACATCGTCACTCCATTGCACGAAATGGTAACTTGGGTTCGGAGTCGCAATCACCTCCGTGCCGTTCGCGCCATAGTTCACCGTCTGTGGCGTGTCGCCAACAATCGAGCCGCCCGCGCCCGCCGTGTACGTCAGCGTGTATTGATTGATCGCAAAGCTCGCGCTCACCGTGATGTCCGCCACCACGTTCGTGTCCGTACGCGCGGCCGTAAACACGTCGTCGCTCCACTGCACGAAATGGTAGCCTTGGTGCGGCTCCGCAATCACCTCCGTGCCGTTTTCGCCATGGTTCACCGTCTGCGGCGTATCGCCCGTAATCGAGCCGCCCGCGTGCGCCGTGTACGTCAGCGTATACTGATTGGCCAAAGCAAAGCTCGCGCTCACCGTGATGTCGCCCGCCACGTTCAGGTCCGTACGCGCCGCTGTCGTCACACCGTCGCTCCAGCTCGTGAAGTGATAGTTCAACGCAGGCTCCGCAATCACCTCCGCGCCGTCTTCGCCATAATTCACCGTCTGTGGCGAAATCCCGGAGATTGTGCCGCCCACGTTCGCCGTGTACGTCAGCGTGTATTGATTGATCGCAAAGCTCGCGTTCACCGTGATGTCGGCTACCACGTTCAGGTCCGTACGCGCGGCCGTAAGCACGTCGTCGCTCCACTTCAAGAAATGGTAGCCTGGGTCCGGAGTCGCCGTCACCTCCGCGCCGTCCGCGCCATAGTTCACCGTCTGCGGCGTGTCGCCCGTAATCGAGCCGCCCGCGCCCGTCGTGTACCTTAGCGTGAACGTGTCGATCGCGAAGCTCGCCGTCACACCGATATTGCCCGTCACGTTCAAGTCCGTACGCGATGCCGTAAGCACATCGTCGCTCCACTTCACGAAATGGTAGCCCGTGTTAGGCTTCGCCGTCACCTCCGCGCCGTCTGCGCCATAGTTCACCGTTTGCGGCGTGTTGCCCAAAATCGAGCCGTTCGCGCCCGCCGTGTAGGTGAGCGTGTATTGACTGATTGCAAAGCTCGCGCTCACCGTGATATTGCCCTGCACGTTCGTGTCCGTGCGCGAGGCCGTAAGCACCCCGTCGCTCCAAATCGAGAACGTGTAGCCCAGGTCCGGCGCCGCCGTCACCTGCGTGCCACTGGCGCCATGTAACACCGTCTGTGGCGAGTCGCCCGTAATCCTGCCGCCCGTGCCCGCCGTGTACGTCAGCGTGTATTGATTGGCCAAAGCAAAGCTCGCGCTCACCGTGATATCGGCCTCCACGTTCAGGTCCGTACGCGCCGCCGTAAGCACGCCGTCGCTCCAGCTCGTGAAGTGATAGTTCAACGCGGGCATCGCCGTTACCTGCGCGCCACTTCCGTGGTAGTTCACTGTCTGTGGCGAAATCCCGGAGATCGTGCCGCCCACGTTCGCCGTGTACTTCAGCGTGTACGTGTTGATGACGAAGTACGCCGTCACCAAACGGTTCGCAGTCGCCGCCGATGTCGTGTAATCGCTGCCCTTCGTTCCGTCTACGCTGTCCACGTAATGGTCAAGATGGTAGCCGGTCGGCGCTATCGACGTAATGTCCGAGGTCGCTCCAAGATTTACAGTACTCGGAGTCGCCGTGCACGACCCGCCCGTACCGCCGCTCACCGCCGTAGTGATGGTGTACGTATCGATGACAAAGTACGCCGTCACCGTACGGTTGGCCGTCACCGCCGTCGTCGTGTAGTCGGCGCTCTTGGTTCCATCTACGCTATCGACGTAATGGTCAAGATGGTAGTTGGCCGGGGGTATCGACGTAATGTCCGAGGTCGATCCATGATTTACCGTACTCGGAGTCGCCGTGCACGACCCG
>CAIYET010000495.1 GCA_903925285.1 Candidatus Hydrogenedentota bacterium
AACGCCATCGTCGCGATCATGAACATGAAAAACGTCTCGCGTCCCCAAAACGGCAGTCGCGCGAAACCATACGCAACCACCGCGCTCGACATCACCGCACCGATGACGGTCGAAACGCACAGAAACAGCGTGTTGCGAAGATACGCGCCTATCGGCACCGTACGCACCGCCGCCGCATAATTGCTCCATTTCACCGGATGCGGGACCAACATCCACAACGACACCGCAGGCTGCGAACCCTCCCGCGCATAAATCTGCTCGTTCGGCTTCAGCGACGTCGACACCATCCACACCAACGGCAAGATAAACGGGACGCACAACGCCAGCAGAAACCCATGCACGAAAACGCGCTGGATAGGATGCAACCGATTCATACGCTCACCACATCGAATCCTCCATCATCCGAGAGTTTGCGAAAAAACGAAAACACCAAATTGCGCGGGTGGCGCCCGGTAGACTCCTTCCCCGGAATGGCATCGGGAAAAATCGTTCGAGCCAACTGAATACCTCTAACGAACTATTTCGCGGGCGTGGACGTCGGCGTCGCAAGGCCACGCAGCTTGTTCAGGCTCTGTCGCGCACCCGTGTCGGATGGATTCAAGCGGATAACCGTTTCGAGGGCTTGGATGGCCTCCGCGGTACGTCCGGTCGCGATCAGCGTGCGGGCCATGTTCGCGTACGACTGCGTGTCGCGCGGATCGTTCTGGATCGCCTTGCGGTAATACGCAAGCGCCTCGTCGGTCTTGCCCTGCTCCGCGAACACGTTGCCGAGATTGGCCAGCGACTCCTGATTGTTCGGTTCAATCTGTAACGCCCTTTGATAGTAATATGCCGCCTCGTCAAGACGTTTCGTCATGGCCATGGTATTGCCCATGTTGACGAGGGCGCCCGAATGGTTCGGATCGCGTTCGAGCGTCTTCTTATATTGCGTGGCGGCGTCGTCATAACGCTCCAAGCGCGCATAGGTGTTGGCGAGGTTATAGAGCGAGTTGACATGCTCCGGGCTGATTTCGATCGCCTTCAGATAGTTCTTGACGGCATCGTCCGGTCGTTTAAGATCATCCATTGCATTGCCCATATTATAATACAGATCGGGATCGTTCGGCTTGATCTTCACAGCCTTCAGATACTCTTCCATCGCTTCCTTCGGACGCTTCTTATCCGCCAGCGCCACGCCGAGGTTCTTATGCGCAAGATGATTGTTCCGCGTGACGCGCAACGCGTGCCGAAACAGCGACGTGCTGTCGTGCCAGTACTGCGTTTGGACAATCGAGACGACGCCGAAGACAAGCACGATCAATACCGAGACGCCCGACAACGCCCAATCGAGTCCAGCCACGCGCTTCGCCGCCGCGAGGTCATGGCAACCCCACGCGATTACGATGAACACCCCGATCAGCGGCACGTACGTGTAACGGTCGGCCATGGCTTGGGCGCCGACTTGAACGATCCCGATCACCGGAAGCAGCGTACCCAAATACCACAGCCAGCCCACCGCCAGATAAGGCCAACGACGTAGACCGGCAAAAACCGCAATCGTCACCGCCACCAACAGCAGCGCGCAGAACCCCGCAAGCAGATAGGAGATCGAAGGGCCGGGATGAGGATAGAACGGCGCGAGATGCGACGGCCACACCATCATCAGCAGGTACTGTACATACACAAGCGCCGCATTGGCGACTCGTTGGGCAACGGGCAACACATCGAGCGTCGTCATGCTCTTCCCGCCATACTGCGCGATGACCGTCGCGACCGAAGACGCCACAGCCAACACGAACAGCGGCGCCTTCTCGAGGAACAGATGGGGTATGGGGTATGGGGTTTGGGGTTTGGGGGTTAGGAATTGGGGTGTGGCAAACCCCATACCCCATACCCCATACCCCATACCCCCCCAGCGTCCCAGCGGCCAGATATCCAGCAGCAGCAACGTTGCCGGCAACGTCACGAGCATCGGTTTCGTCAGCAACCCCAATGCGTACGCAAGCAGAACGAGTCCATAGCGCGCAAGGCCAGGACGGCGGACATAGCGTACATAGGCCAGCGTCGTCAGGAACCAAAAGCACGTGCTGAGCACGTCCTTCCGCTCGGCGATCCATGCCACCGATTCAATGTGCAGCGGATGCAGCGCGAACAGCGCCGCCACGAATGCGCTCCGCCCGACAGCCCCCGTCATGGCGCGCAACAACAGGAAAAGCAGTACGCCGTTTACCGCGTGCAGCAGGACATTGACGGCGTGCATGGGACCAGGCGTCTCGCCGAACACAGAGATATCGAGCATAAACGACAGCCACGTCAGCGGATGCCAATTCGACGCTGTTCCCGTCATGAACGCCCAGCCCACACTATCCCAACTAAGCCCGCCCTTGGTATGTGCGCACCCGGTTACATAAAGGTTGTCGTCGTAATTCAGATACTCGAAGCTCAACGTCTGCCCGTATACCGCCAACACGGCAACGATCAGCCCCGTGGCAATCGCGATGTCCCTCAGACGTGTGTATTGCGCTTGCACGTTTCGCAGTCCCTTCGCTTAGAAGTTAGGAGTTAGAAGTTAGGAGTTAGAATGACTCCTAACACCTAACTTCTAACTCCTAACTCCTAACTCCTATGGCGACCGTTTCCCCCCGAATGCTCGGGATCGAGCAACGCGCGCCGGAATGCCTCGTCTTCGATCGTCTGACGCAACAACTCGCGTTGGCCCAGCAAGTATTGCAGCCGGATATACCGGATATCCAAGGCAACAATGAAAAGCGACACCATCAATAACAATATGAACAATCCCCAATAACCAAAAAAAACCACGGGGTTTCGGATCCACACGACGGTGTTGGCGCCCCACCACGCCATCAATACCGCCGCGCCCGTGGTGCAAGCACACACGGTTCGCCAACGCCGTTGCGTGACAAGTCCCTTAGCGGGATTATCGGGCGGGCACCCAGACCCGTTCTTCGTAGCCTTCTCCAGACGGGGTTCGGACAATGCGATTCTCATAATGGCCGCCGCCGATTGCGCCACCGACGAGCGCACCTTTTTGCGCTCTCGTCTCGCAACCCGGCAACAACAATACCACCGCCACAATGCCGCCC
Source organism: Candidatus Hydrogenedentota bacterium (assembly GCA_903925285.1). Lineage (GTDB taxonomy): Bacteria > Hydrogenedentota > Hydrogenedentia > Hydrogenedentales > SLHB01 > DSVR01. The sequence goes on from CAIYET010000495.1 coordinate 3,084, forward strand.
ACTGTTAAGGCCAACATCGGCGGTTTCATGACAATACCTCCGCTTCTCATGCTTGTTCCGAGCACTTTCTTCTTCCACTCACGATCTTACCACACATGGCACATCCTTACAAACGGTCATCCTTCTTGACACATTTTGCGTCATTGCGCACAAGAGGGTGCAATGCGGATTGTGGCCAAGTCAGTACGCGCGACGGGAAGAACGCGGGAAAATCGTTTGTTTGTAGTAAAGGTGTGTGGTATGATGAGGACGAATGGAAGGTGTTTCCATCTTTTTGTTAGTATAACGCGAGGTAATTGAAGACGTTATGAGCAGTCTTTTCAAACAGGTCTCCCTGTGGATCGTCCTGTTGATGATCGCCGTGTTGGCGTGGTCACAGTTCTCGAACACAAAACGTTCCGTCGAAAAGCTCACGGTTCGAGATTTCGAGCAAGGCCTCAAAGACGGAAATATCAAGCGGCTCTCCTACACGATGTTAGGCGATCAGCGCTACGATTTCCGGGCCGATTTCATTACACCCGTCAAAAGCAACACCTCGATCCGGTTCTACTATCACGAGGTGCCGAAGGACTGGCTCGAAACACTCGAAAAAAATGGCGTCTCCGTCGAACCGAAAATGGAAGACACGCTCTGGATGGGCCTGCTGTACCAAGTGGTGCCGCTGGTACTCATCATCGGCGTGTTCTGGTTCTTTATGTTCCGCCAGATGCAAGGCGGCAGCAACAAGGCCCTTTCATTCGGCAAGAGCCGTGCCCGCCTGTTCAACCAGGGCGATAAGGCCGTCACGTTCAACGACGTGGCGGGCGTCGACGAGGCCAAGGAGGAACTTCAAGAGATCATCGAGTTCCTAAAAGACCCCAAAAAGTTCAGCCGCCTCGGAGGAAAGATCCCCAAAGGCGTCCTCTTGGTGGGGCCGCCCGGATCGGGCAAGACGCTATTGGCGCGCGCCGTTGCAGGCGAGGCGAGCGTGCCGTTTTTCAGCATCAGCGGTTCGGATTTCGTCGAGATGTTCGTCGGCGTCGGCGCGAGCCGCGTGCGCGACTTGTTCCAGCAGGGCCAGAAGCATGCGCCATGCATCATCTTCATCGACGAGATCGATGCGGTCGGGCGTCAACGCGGCGCGGGACTTGGCGGCGGCCATGACGAGCGCGAACAGACGTTGAACCAGTTGCTGGTCGAGATGGACGGGTTCAACACGAGCGAAGGCGTCATCTTGATGGCCGCGACGAATCGGCCGGACGTACTCGATCACGCACTGTTGCGCCCGGGACGCTTCGACCGGCAAGTGGTCGTCAGCAATCCCGATATCAACGGGCGCGAAGCCATTTTGCAAATCCACATCCGCAACAACGGCCTACCGCTCGAAGACGATGTCGAGGTGCGCACGATGGCGCGCGGTACGCCAGGCTTCTCCGGCGCGGACCTTGCCAATATGGTCAACGAATCCGCCCTTCTCGCTGCGCGACGCAACAGGGACAAAGTCACCATGCAGGACTTCGAAGATGCGAAGGACCGCGTGTTGATGGGGCCAGAACGCCGCAGCCTCGCCCTCAGCGAGGAAGAGAAACATCTGACGGCTGTGCACGAGGCCGGACACGTCCTCGTCGGCCGTCTCACGCCCCACACGGACCCCATTCACAAGGCGACGATTATCCCGCGCGGTCCGTCGCTGGGCTTGACGAGCTGGCTGCCGGTCGCGGATCGCCACAACGTCAACAAGTCTTACTGCTTGGCAACGTTGTGCATGGCGATGGGTGGGCGCGCGGCCGAAGAGGTTGTTTTCAACGAGTTTTCGAGCGGCGCCGCAGGCGATTTGCGTAGCGCGACCGCACGCGCGCACTCGATGGTCTGCGAGTGGGGCATGAGCGATCTCGGCCCGATTTCGTTTGGCTCGAACGACGAGGTATTTCTCGGACGCGACATGCTCAAGGAGCGCAATTTCAGCGAAGACACCGCCTCGGCGGTCGACAACGAAATTCATCGCCTGTTAAACAGCGCCTATGCCAGCGCGAAGGAACTCTCGATCAAACACCGGCCAATCCTCGATGCGTTGGCGCAGGAACTCTACGAGAAAGAGACGCTCGAAGCAGAGGTGATCGACGACATCATCCGTGCCAACGGTGGCAAGGATCTGATTCCGCCGCCTCAGCCGAAGGAACCCAAGCCGCGCGATCCGATGGCCCCGATTCCAATTCCCATCGTGCCTGAACGCACGCCCGGCATCGGCCTGGCCCAGCCCGGCGATGTCGTGCCCGGCACCGCATAAGAAAAGGATGGAAATGAAGGGCGCCGATAGGCACATCCTTCATCCTTCATCCTTCATCTCAGAGGCGCAAGGTCTCCGCGCCTCGGTTCATCCTTCTTTTCTTGCGGATCGTCTTAAGTTGGAATCGGCACGTACGTGGGTCATGGGTATCCTCAATATTACGCCGGATTCCTTCTTCGACGCCGGCTCGATGCCCGATCCCGAAACGGCTAAGGCGTGCGCAGAGGCCATGGCCGCCAACGGCGTCGATATACTCGATGTGGGCGGCGAATCGTCGCGGCCCGGCGCCGACCCGGTTTCCGTCGACCTTGAATGCGCGCGCATCGAGCCGGTCATCGAGGCCATTCTGCCGCTCGGCGTGCCGATATCCGTGGATACGTATCACGCGGAGACGGCGCGTTGCGCATTACGCCTCGGCGCGCGGATGGTTAACGATATCAGCGCGTTACGCCACGATCCCGAAATGGCGGGCGTGGTAGCGGAGGCGGGCTGCGACTGCGTACTGATGCACATGCTCGGAGTCCCGAAGACCATGCAGCACCAGCCGCGCTACGCCAATGTCGTCGACGACCTCTGCGCCTTTTTCGAAGAACGCATCGCCTATGCCGTGCGTGCCGGTATTCGCGAGGAGGCGCTCTGGCTCGATCCGGGTTTCGGCTTCGGCAAAACCGTCGAACACAACCTTACGCTCTTGCGTGAACTGCATGCGTTTACCCGCTTCGGCAAACCGGTCCTCATCGGCACGTCGAACAAATCGACCATCGGCGCGATCCTCGATGCGCCGGTGAACGACCGCACGGAAGGGACCGCCGCAACCATCGCCGTCGCCATAGCAAACGGGGCGGCATGCGTGCGCGTGCACGATGTCCACGCGATGGCCCGCGTGGCCCGCATGACCGATGCAATCGTGTACGGGCCGCAGACGTGATATAATCAAACAATGGGAGTCAAAATTCAGGAATCAGGAGTCAGAATAGCCGCAGTCGCGGAGCGTGCATGCTGGCATCATTCTGACTCCTGAATTCTGATTTCTGACTCTTTATGCCATGGAGATTTCTGACTATGCCTGAACGCTTGTTTGGCACCGACGGCATCCGCGGGGTTGCCAACGTGTACCCGATGACGGCAGAAATGGCGCTGAAGGTTGGGCGCGCGGCGGGCTATATGTTTCAGCGCGAGGAGCGGCCGCACACGATTCTCATCGGCAAAGACACGCGGTTGTCGGGCTACATGATTGAAAACGCCCTGACCGCCGGTTTGTGCTCGATGGGTGTGCACGTGTTGCTCGTGGGACCGTTGCCAACGCCGGGCGTGTCCTATATCATGCGGAGCCTGCGGGCCGACGGCGCGATTATGATCTCGGCCTCGCACAATCCGTTTCAAGACAATGGCATCAAATTCTTCGGCCCGGACGGGTACAAGATTCCGGACGAGATGGAAGACGAAATCGAACGGCTCATCTCGTGTCCGGAGGCCGACAGCATCCGTCCGACGGCGGAACGGATTGGCACGGCACGTCGCATCGACGACGCGGTTGGGCGGTACATCGAGTTCGTGAAGGCGTCCTTTCCGAAAGGGATGCGGCTCGATGGCCTCAAGATCGTCTGCGATTGCGCAAACGGCGCGAGCTACAAGGTAGGGCCGTTTACCCTGTCCGAACTTGGCGCGGAGGTCACGCCGATCTCGAACCGGCCCGACGGGCGCAACATCAACCAGAAGTGCGGGTCGGTCCATCCAGAAGATATGCGCGCGACGGTGATCAAAGACCGGGCCGATCTCGGTATCGCGTTCGACGGCGACGGCGACCGCATCGTCATGGCCGACGAAGACGGGCGTCTGCTCGACGGCAACGCCATCCTGTCCGTGCTCGGCGTCGATTTGCTTGAACGCGACGAACTTCCGCACAAGACATTGGTCACGACGATCATGGCGAACACCGGCCTCGAACGCGCGCTGAAACCGTACGGCGGCTGCGTGGTCCGCACCAAAGTCGGCGACCGCTATGTCGTCGAGCCGATGCGCGAGAAGGGTTACATCCTGGGCGGCGAGTCGTCGGGCCACATCATCATGCTCGAACACAATACGACCGGCGACGCCATGATCGCGGCGCTGCACGTGTTGGCGACGATGATTCGGCGCGATCAGCCGCTATCGGTCCTGGCGAACGCCTACCAGCCCGTGCCCGAAGCGCATACGAAGGTGCGGGTCGACGGTTCGTGGCCGTCGGAAGAGGCGCTCGAACGCATCCAGCATGAAGGCGAGACCGAAATCAACGGCGTCGGCTGCGTGGTCATTCGCGCGTCGGGCACCGAGCCGGTCGTCCGCGTCATGGTGCAACACGAATCCATCCGCAAAGCCGAGGCACTGGTGAAACAACTGGCCGACAAGATCGGCGCATTGTAACCCATAAACAAAGGATGAAGGATGAAGGACGAAGGATGAAATGCCGGATGCACAATCGAAGAGTCTTACGGCCGGCTCGGAAGCCTTGTGCGCGGCGGGAACGAGGCCGTGTTCTTTTTCATCCTTCATCCTTCATCCTTCATCCTTCGAACGAACTTGGAGGTATTGGCCATGATTAAGCTCGGAGTGAACATCGACCATGTAGCGACGTTGCGTCAGGCCCGGATGGGCACGGCGCCGGACGTCATTGCGGCGGCGAAGATTTGCGAGATTGCCGGTGCGCACCAAATTACCGTCCACCTCCGCCAGGACCGCCGCCATATCCAGGACCGCGATGTCGAACTGCTGCGCGAGGTTCTACTGATCCGTCTAAACCTCGAAATGGGCGCGACGGACGAGATTATCGGCATTGCGCATCGCATCAAGCCGGATGTGGTCTGCCTCGTGCCTGAAAACCGTCAAGAGGTTACTACGGAAGGCGGACTCGATGTAGCGTCGCAGCAAACGCGCCTGTGCGAGGTTGTTGCTGGGTTCAACGCCGACGGCATCGAAGTCAGCATGTTTATCGACCCCGAAGCGCGACAGATCGACGCGAGTGCCGCGACGGGCGCCAAGTACGTCGAACTGCACACGGGATGTTACGCGAACGCCAAAGGCGCCGCCGTCGACGAGGAACTCGAACGCCTGTTCGACGCCGCCGCGCATGCCCAGGGTGCAGGCCTAACCGTGAACGCCGGCCACGGCCTGACCGTCCGCAATCTCGCACCCGTGGCCGAAATCCCCGGTCTGCACGAAGTCAACATCGGGCACGATATTATGGCCCGCGCCCTATTCATCGGCCTCGAAGACGCCGTCGTGGAGATTCTCGACGTGTTGGAGATGTACTCGATCTGAGGCTTTCAGCTTCGTCCTTTTATTGATCCGGGGGGCACAAAATACTTTACATTTTATGTGAGATCCTGTAAACTTGCACGGGATATTGTGCTTAATCCATGAAGAAAGCCGAGGCAATGATGGCGGCGTGCGGCAAGGCGTCCGTGTGGTAAGGACAAAGGGTGAAGGATGAAGGATGAAAAACGAAGGGCGCTGACAGGTTTATCCTTCATCCTTCATCCTTCATCCTTCATCCTTTCCCCTTGCGGCGGTTTCGATTGACGAGGAGGCAGCAATGCGAACGACAGCGGTGCAATGGAAGCGAATATCGGGCCTAATCTTGGCGGTGGTGGCGCTTGTGCCGACCACGGTCTGGGCGCAGGTGATCTTTCGCGACCCCAATCTGGAGGCGGCCATTCTGCGAGCGATCAATAAGCCCGCTCCACCCATCTATGATACCGATCTGGAGGGACTGACCGCTCTCAATGCGTCGTTCAGCGGTGTCCCGGGCACCGCTATCTCGGACTTGACGGGGCTAGAAAAGTGTACGGGAATTAAGTCGTTGCAGTTGCAGGGAAATGAGATCGCCGCTATCACGCCGCTGATGCAGTTGTCCAATCTCGAAGCTTTGTATCTGCGGGGGAATAAAGTCAACTCGTTGGCGCCTCTGGCGAACCTTCCCAATTTGCACCTCGTGTTCTTGGAAGACAACGCGATCGCGGATGTCGCGGCGTTGGCGAACAACCCCGGTATCGACACCACGGATGTGGTCAACCTCACGGGCAACGAACTCAATCAGATGGCCTACTGCACGTTCATTCCGGAGATGGAATCGCGCGGCGTTACGGTCTACCGTTCCGGTGCTTGTGGCGAACGTGTGGTCGTCTTTCCCGATTTGAACCTCGACCGCAAGGTCCGGGCCGCGCTCGTCCAGTTGATGCAGAGCAGGCTCTTGTTGCAGGGCAACCTTGTGCTGGAGGGCGAAACCGAAAGCGGCTTCGAAAAGTTGAATCGGCTCAAGACGGGCGAACTGCATGAAACGGACTTCGTTCCACCACCGCAAGGCGAGGCCGCGCGTTATTTCATGGCGCTGCTGCATAAATTCGATGCCAACCAGGACCGCAAAGTGACCTTGGCGGAGATTGCGATCGATCCGAGTTTCACGCAACAGGAGTTCAATTTACGCGATGCGAACCATGACGGGGTTCTGAGCGAAGAAGACTTGCCCACCGAATGTCTTACCACGCTGGACGCGTCGAACGCGAAGATCACCGACCTGACCGGTATACGCGCCTGCATCAATCTGGTGGAACTCAATCTGGCAGGCAACCGTATCGTCGATCTCTCACCGATGAGCACGCTGGCCCTGACGAGCCTCAACCTATCGGGCAATGCAATCGTCGATTTAAGCCCGCTCAGACGTATGACCGGCCTAGCAAAACTCGACATACAGAACCAGTTTGTCGAACAGATACCCGATCTACCGAATGGCAACATCGTAAAGACCTATGTGCTTTCGGATCTCGACATCCTGAAAGAACTAAGTGGCCTCATGGAATTGTACGCGGGCAACAACGCTATCTCGAACCTCTCACCGTTGCGCGCGCAGGCATTCATGCGCATCTTATCGTTGAGCTACAATCGGATTCTGGATATAAGCCAATTAAAGGATCTCACGTCGCTGTTGTCGCTAGATCTCGTCGGCAATGAAATCGCGGACATAAGCGCGGTGTCGGGAATGACAGATCTCTTGCGGTTGGCGCTGGGAGACAACGCCGTAGAAGATATCACACCCATCGAGCCGCTGAAATTGTTGAGGATTATCGACCTCTCCAACAACAATCTGACGAGCATCGATACGCTGGCTACGCTGGTGCACCTCGAAAATTCCAAGCTGCTATCACCGTCCGAAATCTATCTTCACAACGATCCCAGTACGAAGGGTTTCCCCAAGAACAAGAACCAGATCATCGACATCACGGCGCTTGCCGGACTGCCCTCACTCGAGGTCGTCACACTGTACAACAAGCACATCGACATCAATAATCCACAGGGGAACGACGAAGAGATCGATCCGATGGTGGGCAACGATGTCGGCGACATCAGCCCCCTGGTGGGCAACGGGGGACTCGGTATCATGGCCGCCGGCCAAATGAAGCCGGACGTACTGGACGTGCGTGGCAATCAACTCAACCAGCAAAACCTGTGTGTGGACATCCCGCTGCTTCAAGCGCGCGATTTGAACGTCTACTTCGACGGAACGTGCTGCGACGAAAATTTCGAGTTGTTTACGAATGTAGCCGAAGCCGATACCGGAACGGTCGATCCGCAGCCAGGGCTGGGGCAGAGATATTGCTGGGGCGACCAAAAAAGGATTACGGCGACCCCTGCGCCGGGGTTCCGGTTCGACCACTGGGAAATTGTCGGCAGCGGCACGGAGACGCTCCCCGTCACGGAGGCGGCCATCACCGTTACGATCCGATCGAAAACGTACGTCACCGCCGTTTTTGGCAGCAACGCGCAACGCTATACGCTTACGCTCAATGTGGACCCGGCCGGTGCGGGAGAGTGCATACCTGACCCGTTACCGGATGCCACCGACGGGAAGTATATGGATAGCACGCCAGTCTCGGTGACGGCGAAGCCCAAGACCGGTTATGTGTTCGATTATTGGAACCTCAATACGGCGGACAAGATCAACCCCAAGAAGCTCACGATGAACGTCAACACGACTCTGACCGCGCATTTCAGGATGCAGGGCAAGCTCTACAATCTGACCACTGCCGTAAAGGGACAAGGTAAGCTCACGATCACAACCAAACCTGTGTCGGCCCCTCAGATGTTCGAGGAAGGCACGCTGGTGTCCGTGAGGGCAGTAGCGGATCTGGGGTGGCGCTTCGACCACTGGGAGGGCGCGCTCACGACCTCCGCAGTCGGCGATAGGGACGTCGCCCTGGGCCAAATGACAATGACGGGGCCGAAGATCTTGACCGCTGTCTTCGTTGTGGACGGGTATGACTTCACCTTGGCCTCGGTGACGGAGGGAATCGGCGCGATTGCGGTCTCGCCGATGCTCCCGCCATACGGATTCGTGCGATCGAGCGACCACCTCTATCGCTTCAAAAAAGACACGCATGTGCATATCCTTGCCGTGGCGGGCACCGGTAGCGCGTTCGACCATTGGACCGGCAACATCTCCGGCGATATCGACCAAGCCGATTTGGTCATGGACACCGACAAATCGATCCGCGCCGTTTTTTACAGTGGTACGATCCGCCGTCTAACAATTTCGGTACAGGGCGCGGGAACCGTGTCGCCGTTCCCGGGCGAGTATACCTATATCGAAGGGAAGCAACTAACCTTGATCGCCACGCCAGATGTCGGGTCGCGATTCGAGCGGTGGACGGGCGACGTGCTGGGCACGTCCAATGTTATTACGGTGACGATGAACACAGACAAGGCCGTTACTGCCGTATTCGGGCCGCTGCCGAAGATCACCGCTATCCGTCCACGCGCGGGCGCCGTGCGCGGCGGCGATACCGTGGTCATCGAAGGTGTTCGCCTGGACGACGCCAGCGCCGTTTCGTTCAACGCCATTTCTCTCGAAATCATCGCGCAGAGCAGCACCGCCATCACGGTCAAGACCCCCGTGAGCACGGTGGCTTTGCCGAATTCAGAGGGTCCCGTAGACGTGCTCGTGACGACGCCGCTGGGCAACGCGATCGAATTCCAGGGCTTTACCTTCATGGGCCAGCCCGTCGTTGGCGCCACGATTCCGTCCGAAGGTTCGGTAGCCGGCGGCAATCGCATCCTGTTGCGCGGCAAGAATCTTGCCCTCGCCACGCAAGTCCTGTTTGGCGGCGTGGCGGGCGTCATCGAAGAGGCTTCCCGCGAAAACACGCGGCTGTATGTGGTTACAAATGCGCACGCGCCCAGTCACGTGGATGTCGAACTGCTCAGCATTATGGACCCGGCCGTCCTAACGGGCGGCTTCGAGTACGTCAAGGTTCCGCAGATCTTCTCCATCTCCCCGAACCAGGGATCAACGGCGGGCGGCGATATCGTTCGAATTTCCGGCGATGGGCTGGCGAAACCGAAGAACGTGACGTTCGACGGCATTCCCGCAGTAGTGTCGCAGGCAACCGACACCGAGTTGGAGGTCGTCATTCCCGCCCACGCGGCCGGCACGGTAAACGTTTCCATTACGACCGGCGGCGGGACGGCGACCCTCGGCAGCGGATTCAACTACTTCTTCAGCGCGACGCAACTCACGTGTCACGTGACCTCCGCGGTCACGCTGGCGGCTGTCACCGATGCGACCGTACGGCTCGATCCGCTCGGGATCGTCATGACGGAGAATCAGTTCGGGGATTACGTATTTACCAACGTCCGGCCGGACAACTATTCGGTCGTCGTGACCGCGCAATCCTACAAGACTGCAACACTGACAGTCATGGTTCACGCGAACGAGAACACAGCGCTCGACATCCAACTGCAACCCGAGCCCAAGGCGGAGGAGGAAGATTGCGGCTCCATCTTCAAGCGCCTGGATGCGCGCATCGCCGAAACGGCACTGCCATTGAGCGTCCAGGAACTTCCGGCTTCGACCGTTGCGGCGGACAGCCGATTGGCCATCCGCTTGAGTTCGGACGACGGCGTGGATCCAGGCTCGGTGTGGGCCGTGCTGACGTCCGGCAAGGGCGCGGTTTCCGGCGGCGCATGGCGTCCCACGACGCCCGGCGACAATCGCGACGGCTGGGTTATGTTTACGCCGGCGACGCCGCTTGCGGCCGACGAAACCGTTACGTTGACCGTGGGCGGTGTATCGGCCAAGGGCGCCATCCTCGATCCCGTGTCCCAAGATTACGTCGTCACGGCGGATAAGTCTTCCGCAGACGATACCGTGCTCCCGCACGAGGACTCGAGCATCGCGCCGATTCCGGCGGTCGTCGCGAACGCCAAGTCGGCGGTGTACCGGATCGGTCCCGCAGGCGTCTACGATACACCCGTTACGGTTCGGATTCCCGTGACCGCCGATACGGATGCGTCCGCGCTCGATGTCTTCTACTACAGCGAGACCGCGCAGCATGTCGGCTGGTATCGAGGCGGCAACGTGACAGGCTGGCTCGTTCCGGACAGCGTGAAGACCGTTCAAACCGGCGGCCAGACCTTTGTCGAAATCCAGGTCAATCATTCCGGCGTGGTCCAGGTCGGCCAGCGTATGGCGTTCGGCGCTACGGCGCCCTTCGACATGCATGCCACGGGTTCACGCGCGGCGTGGCTGGCCTTGGTCGGCGTTTCGCTTGTGTTGGGCGCATGTTTGCGGAGTCTCTTGCGCGGACGAACACGGCCGAACACGGACCGGCACGGACAAGCCTAGATCGAGTGGGAGATCAGGCTCGACGCGAGAAGCGAATTGTTGAACAGAATGTTGGCGGCGGCGCCCGGTAATGATGCTGGGCGCCGCCGATGCATTTGGGGCGATGTGGCATGGGAGGCTTGTTATGGTGCGCGCACTTGACCGGTACTTTGGGATCACGTCTTCCGGGTCGTCCATTCGGCGCGAGATCGTCGGCGGACTGACCACGTTCGCCACGATGAGCTACATCGTGTTCGTCCAGCCCACCGTCCTGAGTATGGCTGGCATGGACTTCGGTTCGGTGCTCATCGCGACGTGCCTGTCGTCCGCGTTCGCGTGCATATTCATGGGTGTCCTGGCGAAATATCCGTTCGCGCTCGCGCCGGGCATGGGCGAGAACTTCCTTTTCGCATTTACCGTTTGCTCGACCTTTCCAGGCGGCATGGGTTTTTCATGGCAGGCGGGCCTGACGATCGTCTTCATTTCCGGTGTCCTCTTCATGCTGCTATCGATCTTCCGCACGCGCGAAATAATCCTTGACGTACTTCCTTCGTGTCTGACCAACAGCATTGGCCCGGCCATCGGCATGTTCATCGGATTCATTGGCCTACAATGGGGCGGTCTCATCGTACTGAGTCCGACGACGATGGTCCGGCTTGGCGGCTTTCACACCGGTCCGGCGCTCGTGACGCTGTTCGGCGTATTGCTGATTGCCGTACTACATGCGCGAGGCATTCGCGGCGGCATCCTCATCGGCGTGCTCGCGAGTTGTGCAACCGGCCTCGCCACGGGCGTTATCCCGTGGACTCATCAGGCCGTGTCATGGAACTTCTCGACGTTCTTCCAACTCGACGGCTCCGAACTGATCGCGCGCTGGCCCGATGCGCTCGTTGCCATACTCCTGTTCTTCTTCCTGGTTCTCTTCGACACCGTCGGCACGTTGATCGGCGTCGGGACGCAGGCGGGATTCGTCGACGAGAAAGGCAAACTGCCGCGGGCCGGCCGGGCCTTCTTCGCAGACGCCATGGCGACCAGCGTCGGCGCGCTGTTCGGCACGTCCACCGTGACCAGCTACATCGAAAGCGCAGCCGGCGTGGCCGCAGGTGCGCGGACGGGCCTTGCAGCCATCGTCGTCGGCGTATGTTTCGTGCTCGCCATCGCGTTCGCGCCGATCATCCACATCGCCGGCCAAGACATCGGCGCTACGTTCTATAACGTCAAGCCCACCGACCTCCACGTCAGCATGTATCCCGCCGTAGCGCCGGCGCTGATCTTCGTCGGATTCATGATGATGTCGCCCTTGCGCCGGATAAAGTGGGACGACATAACGGAAAGTCTTCCAGCCTTTCTCACCATTACATTCATGGTATTCGGCTACGGCATCACCGAAGGCATCTCGGCGGGCTGCGTGTCCTTCGCGGCGATCAAGTTCCTGTCGGGTCGCGGCAAGGAAGTCCACGCCGTCATGTACCTCATCGCGCTCGCCTTCGTATTGCGCTACGCATTCCTCATGTAGCATCGGTCGAACGCGCCGCATTGGCGCATCCACGCGAGCGCCTGCTTTGCACGCGCGCTGCCGGTATGATGCCGCAGGAAATGCTCGTGGCCCGCGCGGGCAATGGCGGCGGCCTCATCGCGATGCCCCATGCAATAGGCCAGCTTCTCCTCCAACTCGCGCATGTCGTCGAAGAAAAGCGCGGTCTCGCCGTCGCGGAACTCGTACGGGACGCGAATCGGCAAACGCTCACTGAGCAGCATGCACCCGTGCGCGGGAAGTTCCCAGTAACGCACCGTGTCGAATCCCGCGCCGAAGATGTTCAAGCCGACCCGCGCCGTCTGCATGGCCCTCACGTAGTCTTCCTGCTGGAACGTAAACTGGAACGACTGGCCAGTCAGCGCCTCGAGCCGTTCGAGGTACAAGCGCCGCAATCCGAACCCGCGATGTCCCGCCCAGAACAGGTCGAAGCGCCTTTCGCACGGAAGGACTTGCGGCACGCGCCCGTCCGGATACGCAAAAGGCAATGGAAACGCGTTCGGGCCGTAATCGACGCCGATCAGCATTTCGCGCTTGAAATACCCCGCGAAAGAGTCGACGCCAAGGAACTCCGCCATGTCCTCGCGCGTGTCGTCGCACGTGTCTTGCGCGTCGAAAATGAACAGGGGAATCCCTCGTGCCGCTTCCACGATCCGCCGGGCCGACGAGCGGCGCAGGGACTGCTCGATGTCTCCGAACAGGACTGCATCGAACCCGCCCTCGCCAAGCGAGCGCAACAACGCGTCCAGCGTCAACACCGTCCCGGACCGGTCGAACACGCACGGGTAACTCTCCATGCTGGCCGGCGGGCATCCGTGTAGCGACGGTTTCCACGGATACTCGACGACATTTTCGGGACCGAGGGTCGTACACAGGCCATCATACAAAATGTCCAGTCCAAAATGCGGACGCGGATGCGTGATGAGCAGCACGCGCGGCGCACGTTCCGGCGGTTCCCATGCCGGCGCGGTGACCGTCGGCGCCAGTACGCGCACGGGTACGCCATAACCCGCCAACTGGGTTGCGACGTCTTCGTCCGGCGCGACGTGTTGAACCGAACGCAGGAGGCGCGCTGCCATGTCGGTATTGCCGAAGCGATGCCAGATTTCCGCGTGCGTCCGATACGCTAAATGCAAATGGGGAAAGAGCGCAACGGTCTGGTAGAACGCCCACTGGGCAATCATCAGTCGCTTTAACCGCTGCGACAGATCCATCGCTTTGCGATCCATCGCCAACTGACACAACAAGATAATCGAATGGATATTCGTAGCGACTTGAGGGTTCTCGAAGCAGGATGCGGGAATCTGCGACAGGATTTCGTACGCTTCATCGGGTCGGCCGGCATCGAACCGGGCGATGGCATGCTCGAGCGGATTGTAGTCATGGCGAATACCGACGAACCGGTACACGGGCGTCAACAACGTTAAGCGAGAGAGATCGTCCGGCGCATGCACGCGACAGCCATCCAGCACGAGATACTCGCCATCCTGTTCGGCTTCCTGACCGTCTTCGCCGACGGTCCGATAAACGCCATAGAGTTGAAGACGCGCGGCGGCCATGTTCAGTTGCATGGAATCGATATCCGTGCCGCGCCCTGAACCGCGCCAATAGGTTTCGTTCGCGGCTTCGATGAGCACGTAACCACTCGACGTCAGAAACGGAACAAGCGCAACAAGCCAGTCTCGCGCATACTCCACACATGCTTCGCCAAGCAGCAATACGATAGAGTCGAAATACGGCGCGGGAAACGGTAAGTCGCCGGTTTCCCACCGAGGCAGGATGGGAAAGACCGAATCGAACGCAGTCAACATCTGCTCCGGCTCCGCCAGGGCATGCAAATCCGTCACGCCGCGCTTGCGTAAGAGCGACGCCAACTTATCGTCGCACACGCCAACCATGAGCACACGCCGCGCGCACGACGGCACGTATTGCGCCAATTGGGTCAAATATTCGATGTCCATGTACCTTTCCCTACCACAACGACTATAGCCGATCATCCGAATGCGTGCCAAGGCAAGGGCGATTGCGGATTGCGGATTGCGGATTGTAGAATAGCTGAAGCCTGAAGCCTATAGCCTACAGCCTCCTTACAATAGGAAACCATGTTCATGCTCTTGTACCGGTTGCTCGATATCGGTTTTTTCGTCTTCCATTCGGCCCTCATCGTGTTTATTCTGTTCGGGTGGATTTGGCGCAAGACGCGGCGGCTGAACCTATTCGTCGTCGCGCTGACCGTTGCGTCCTGGTTCGGTTTGGGGATTTGGTACGGCTTTGGTTACTGCCCATGCACCGACTGGCACTGGAAAGTGCGTTTCGCGCTTGGCGATACCAACCTGCCCTTCTCCTATATCAAGTTCATGATCGACCGCGCGTTCGGCGTAGATGCAACCCCGTACTGGGTCGATGCCGCTACTGTCACGGGATTCGCACTCGCCACCATCGCCACCGCAGTTACGAACGCGATGGACTACCGACGCAAACGAATTGCTTCCAAGGAGAGTCCATGAAAGATGAACCAAAGAGTTAAGAGTTGGGAGTCGGAATTCGAATAACACGGCTGCCTGCATTCCTTCCAACTCCCAACTCCTGTATTATCAATTCCTCCGGTTGCTTTCTCGATGGGAAGCGGGTATCGTTTTCACGATAGGATTCGATTATGTACAGACAGCTTCTGATCGTCATTGTCATCACCGCAATTGCCACGATGTTGGCGATGGGCGCCGTCGAACATTGGAGACGGATGGGAACGAGTGGAGGCGCACCGCAGCCATCCGCACCGGGTTTGGCCCGGCCCAACGTCGTGCTCATCGTCCTGGATGCCCTACGGGCCGACCGCCTCGACGCGATGCGCAACAGCGAACCGGTGATGCCGAAACTCGCGAGGTACGCCCGCGAGAACGTCCGTTTCACCAACGCGGTTACGGCTTGCACATGGACGCGGCCTTCCGTGGCATCGATTCTGACCTCGCTGTATATGGACACCCATCAGGTGTGCTACGGGGCCGACCTTCGCCATCAGATCAAGGGGAACGACGATATTCTGTCCAAGGATTGCGAGACCCTGGCCACATTCCTCAAAAAGGCCGGCTACCTCACCACCGCCGTCCAAACCAACGCCAATTGCGTTCAGGCGCTGGGATTCGCCGAGGGGTTCGACCAATACGAATTCAAAGGCAACGTCACGGCGGACGTCGTCACAGACTGCGCGTTGCAGCAACTGACGCGCATCGCAGCCCCATTCTTCATGTACCTGCACTATATCGACCCTCACATCCCC
Source organism: Candidatus Hydrogenedentota bacterium (assembly GCA_903925285.1). Taxonomy (GTDB): domain Bacteria; phylum Hydrogenedentota; class Hydrogenedentia; order Hydrogenedentales; family SLHB01; genus DSVR01. The sequence goes on from CAIYET010000495.1 coordinate 18,796, forward strand.
TATGAGCCACCCGAATCCTACCGCAACCTGTTCGGATTCCCACCCGCCATCTCGCCAGAAGAACTGGCGATCGTCACAAACTTCCTGGACTACTTCTGGGATCACATCGACCACATCTTGGGATACAAACCCCACCGCACATTCCCGGAACTGTCGCAGGAAGCCAAGGAAGCCGTGCAGACCTTGTACGATGGCGAATCGCGTTTTCTCGACGACGAACTGGCCCGGTTCCTCGCCACGCTTCAAAGGAAGCAGCCCAATACCATTGTGGTCATCCTCGCCGATCACGGCGAACACTTCTGGGAACACGGATGCTTGGGCCACGGTCTGACCGAGTACCGCGAGGAAATGGATGTGCCGCTGATCCTTAGCGGCCCCGGCCTGATCCCAAAGAACATCGGCGCCCTGGCCGAGACCGTCGACATCGTCCCCACAATCGCCGCGCTACTTCATCTCAAAGCAAATCCACGCTGGCAAGGCATAGACCTGTTCACAAGGCCAAACGACCAGCCCGCGTTTTCCGCTACACGCGGCTGCTGGCCCTCCACCCGCATCGAACTCGAAGCCATCCTACTCGGTTCGCTCAAGCTTATCCTCGACAAAACCACGGACCAGGCGGAACTCTACGACCTGGCAACGGACCCACACGAAAAGCACAACCTTGCCGCCGCCCGCGGCACGGACCTCGATAAGCTGAAAGCGCTACTCGCCCAACATCGCCAAGCCAACATCAAAGCCCGCCTGGCGACACCCAGCCCGGCCGATACAAAAACGCAACTCGACCCCGCCCTCCTCGATCAACTCAAGAGCCTCGGATACGTGAAATAGCCTTGCCGCTCACCCTTTTGGTTTCAAAACATGCACGCCGTATCGGGGTATGCTGAGGCTCAAAGCGCCGTCGCAGACCGTTGCCGTTTGCCCTGTTGTCGAATCGATGTACGTCGTGCCGTTCAGCGTATCGAGACCGTTCAACGTATAGGAGAACCCGAAGAATAATTCATTGACCACGATCCACCACGTGACGCCGTCCACGACTTTCCCCAAGGCTTGCACGCCGAGCGGACTAGCGGACCGCAAGGCATCTGCACCGGATACGCTCCACGGTAAAAAGCCGAAGAGCCGCATCTCGATGGCCGACGCGAGCGGCGAATCGGGCGCGCTCAGCATGGTTTGGTTATCGGCGAGTTCGCGCGCGACCTTCATAACGTCTTTCCAGATTTGTGCATCCTTTTGGATCAGGGCGGTGCCCCAGTAGAGGACCGCACGCGCACCGCGCACGACCGCGTCGTAGGCCATGAATCGCGACTCGTCGAATGTGGGATATTGGGCTGGCTCGGGTTTGTGTGTGAAGAGATCGTTCGTGTCGCCCCAACTCATACCCTGCAACACCATCCAGACGGGTTTTTCGGGAGCGGCCTGTTGCATCTTCATTGTGCAGATGCCCACGAACCCCAGGCCGTAACGAGATATGTCCACGGGGTGCGTTGGATACGGCATCAGCGGGTAGATGTCCGCGCCGATGATATCGGCCCCCCGTGCATACGCGGCGACTTGTTCGTGCGCATTTCCAGCCGCGTAATTTTCCCACACCGGATGGTGCGGATCGATTTCTTTCATGACCTTATAGCCCGCCGCCATACGCGCGCTTTGCTCATCTGCGTTCTTGTGGAAAATCTGGGCGCGTTCGAGCCAGGATCCCGGCTGACGGCACGCATTGAGAAAGACCGTCCATAACGCTTCGTCGGCGAGTTCCCACACGAGGAAGCCTGGATGCGAACCGCACTTCGCGACCACGTCCTTGAGCGCCTGTTCCCCTTCGGCGCGATTATCGCCGATTTCGGTTCGCCCGCCGATGTTGACCCATCCGTAGAGTCTGCGGCTGCGGAGCCGATCCAACGCCGCATTGTCCGCTGAGGCATGTACAAGGTTGAATCCCGACCGCGCGACTTCATCCAGCACCGCGTCGTCGCCGGGATTTTCGTATAACCCGATCATGAAAGTCCGCTGACCATCCACGACCAGCATGCGGTCTGGCGCTATCGACACTTCTGCGGCCATCGCGCACCAAACCGGAAGAACCATTGCGAGTCCAACACGCAAGATGCAACGCATACGCCCAACCCTCCTTCCGCGAGACCGCTACGCGAGATCGATGCAGAGGACGCGTACTTCGAACGGCGCGAGATCCGCCTCGACAATCGTTGTTTGTTCTATCGACGCGCGATCATGATGGTTGGTGTCAACCGCCATCGTCCCGTTTATGGCCTTCCAGCCGATATCGAGCGTCACCAGGCTTTGCTTGCCTGCCGTTTCGACGACGACAATCCCGGCCTTGCGGGCGGCTTTGTTGTGGTACGTCTTCACGAGAACAGTGTCGGGGCCTTGCACGCGGATCTTTTCCTGGTCGCGGAAATCGGCGTACACGTAATAGTCCGCGACGCGTCGTCGCAAGTCCGCAAGCGCCTTGACGTGTTGCGCAAAGGCGGGGTATTTCGTGATGGGCGCGTCGCCGCCGTCGATTTTCATATCGAGGTGCATCTTGTATGCGAAGGCCTGGTTGGCTTCGCCGTATTCGAGTGCGTCGATCTCGTGGCTCGCCATCAGCCACGGCAGCGTGTACAGGATCGGCTCCGGGAACGGCAGCAGGGTCGTCCAGTCCCACGAACTGTCGCACCATTGTCCCGTGAACTCGTTGAGCGCCTCCGAGATCATCACGCCGTCCGGGTTGGCCTCGCGCACGAGCCGCCGGACGCCCGGCAGCAGTTCCTCGACGCCGTCAACATATACACGGTCCGGCGTGGTCGTTACGTGATCTTCGCAGTAGTCGACGAGCATTTTCTCGGCCATCTGATCGAGTTGCGTGTTGCCGAACCCGTAATCCTGAACGATGCGCTTGACGCTTTCGAGGAAATACTTGCGCTGCTCGGCGCAGAACGCGATCTCCGAATGGAGCATCGCGCGGTTGCGCGACGGCGCGTCGAAGTTGTGCCGCGCCCAGTCGCCGGCGTAATACGGGTGTCCGGTGCGCGTTTTGGCTTCCCATCGGTGGCCGAACTGTTTGTGTTCGGGCATCTCGGTATTGGCGAGCGTCCCGTTGAAAAACGGCAAGATCTCGACGCCCATCGCGCGGCATTCCTTGACCGCGCGCCGCAATGCTTCGACACCGCCCCACTCGTCGTTCGGGATGTAGCGGTAGAAATAGTTGTTGTCGTGGCCGCCGGTCTGCCATCCGAACAGCAGCAGATACGGACACCCCGCGTCGAGCGCCGCGCGCGCGAGTTTGGGCAGGTCGGCGTACGTGTGGCATTCGAGACCGTCCTGATGTTTCATAAAGAAGAAGTGCCAGCCGATGGATTCTGCGAATCGCGCGGGCCGGTCCGGTTTGCCGATCCAGGTGTCGAGCCAGGTCCGGTGGCGGTCGGCGACGGCGTGCCAGTCGCCCTCGTGCAGCACGATTTGCAGCGACGACGAAACGTAGGATTCGCCGGGCTTGATACGGCGCGGATGGACGATGGCGATGTCGAGCGTGCGGCGTACGGGATCGCGATCTTTTTCGAGTATCTTGTGTACGAAGAAATCCATCATCGAGAAATCGGTGTGGCGACCTTCGACCGCGAGACCGCGATCCGGCGCCCCGTAGTCGAGCCAGGCGCTGGCCATGTAGGCTGGGTAGCGCGAATGGAATTTCTGCGTCCAATCGTTCCAGGTCCGGTGATCGCCGCCGAGGTCCTTGCCGAAGACGTCGTCGTAGCGGCGTTTCCAGAAGTTCGGAGCGATCAGTTGGCCGCCGGGAATCGGGCCAACGCCGCGTATCATCGGGAACATGACTTCTTCGATGTTGGCCGCGCCGGTATTGGTCAAGCTCAGGTTGGCGAGGATCGCGTCGTCTTCGAGCGTCAACGTAACCGTCGCCGCGACGCCGGATAGACAGTATGTCAATGTTGCTGTCGCGCCACAGATGGCAATCTCCGGTTGCGCGGCGTCGATATGCACGCAGGCCCGCTCGCCGTCCGGAACCATGAGTCGGAAAAGCAGCGCGCGGTCCGGCGCGAGCACATACTCGCGATCCCGGCGCTTGTCGTACAGCGAAGAAAATCCCCCCGTCGCGCGATCCAATTCCACGGCGATACAACCATTTTCAAGACGCATGGTCAGGCTCCTCCGTTGACGTTTTGCCGCTGTTCCAACTCCGCTCGGAGTACGACCGGGTCCACGCACTGTCGCCAATCATCCGGCAGGCAGCCGGGCCGTTCGATGGTTAGGTCGAGACATCGTGCGAGGGCTGGACGATACGTCGGGTTTAGCCGGAGGGCTTCGACATAATGCGCGACGGCGCGCGGTACGTCGTTTACGGCTTCGGCGAGCAGGGCGAGATGGTAATGACTCGCGAAACCGCCCGTGCCGACGACTTGTTCGCGCGACGGACCCCAGCGTAGCGATTCCTCGTACGCGGCGCGTGCGCGCGGGATGTCGCCGCGCATCAAGTACGCGTATCCCAGCGCATGGGAAACGTCCGCAAACGCGACGCCGGCATGGCCGAGCGCGCGATGCGCCTCGAGGGTATCGACTGCGTTATCGAGCCGTCCGGTGTTGGCATACGCGTACGCGACCGACGAGAGCAAGTCGGATAGCACGTCCGCCGCGACGGGTCCGTGCAGACCCATGGGCGGTGCGCCGGGCGCGAAATGGATCGAGGCGAGCGAGCGCTCGAACGCCGCGATGGCATCGGCGTACGCGCGCAACGCGAAACACGCCTTACCCAACTGGAACCAGCAATACTCGTCGTTCGGATGTTGCGCGACTTCCTTGTACAGGATACGTTTGTTGCGGTGCGACTTGTGCGCGGGGTCGCCGGGATCCTGCGCGTAACCGGAATGGCCGAAGACGACGCCGGTGGTTTCGATGTACCGTCCACCTTTCAGGGCTTCGAGTTGCTCGTGTATCGCGCCCGTGTACCGAAAACGTCCACGTGCGAAGAAACGCGGCGCATGAAGGATCACCTCTCCGGGACCGGAAACGGTATGAACCGCGTTGCGGATCTCGATGCAGCCGATGGTATCGGGCGTGTGCGTGGCTGCGAACGCGTCGAGCCGCCGCCTCGCATCGGGGGGATGTACGATCCATTCGTCGGCGTCGATGGCGAGTACGCAATCGCCCTCGACGCGATTGAGCACGGTGTTGCGCGCCGCTGCGAAATCGTCTTGCCATGGAATCGAGAAGAGCCGGTCTGTAAACTCGCGCGCAATGGCCTGCGTGGTATCCGTTGAACCGGTATCGGCGATGACGATTTCATCGGCCACGTCCCGCAACGATTCAAGACAACGCCGCAGACAGCGTTCTTCGTTTCGGACAATCAGTGCCGCGCCGATCTTCATGGTTCTCCTTGGATGACGCTCGCGTCAAGGATGAAGGATGAAGGATGAAAAAGGAATTCAGGAGTCAGGAGTCAGAATGGCACTGCCGCCTCCGTTCATTCTGACTCCTGAACTCTGAATTCTGAATTCCTTTTTCATCCTTCATCCTTCATCCTTTGACGTACAGCCTGTCAACAGACGTCGGCGATGGTTGTGCCTTCGAGGATTTTGGCCACTTGATCGCGAATCTTGGTGAACACCGAAATGAGGCCTTCCTCGCGCTCGATGGGTGTGGACTCGTAAAAGTATTTGCTGACGGACTCGGTTGGGGCGAGCGCGCCATCGAACAGGCGGACGACCTCGGCGAGGCTGATAGAGCTGGCCGGCTTGGCGAGACGGTAACCGCCGTGCTGTCCCTTCGAACTCTGCACGTAGCGAGCATGCTTGAGGGCAAGGAGAATGTGCTGCAGAAACTTGATGGGGATGCCCTGTTCCACGGCGATGGTTTCACCGCTGATATGCTCGCCCTGTTTATGACGGGCCAAGCAAATCAGCGCCAGTAAGGCATATTCGCTTCGGCTGGTGAGTTTCATGCGACCTCCGTACGCGTCGTTGAAAAGCTATAGGCTGTAGGCTATAGGTTATAGGCAGAAAGTGCAACATGCACTTCCTACTGCCTCAAGCTTAGAGTTCGAGGCCGGTTAGGAAGTCGCGGTTGCGTTGGGCGCTTTGCTTCGGGGTTCCCATGCCGGGGAGGACGTCTTGTTCGACGACGATCCAACCGGAGTATGCGCGTTGGTTCAGCTTTTCCATGACGGTCTTGAAATCGACGCAGCCTTGGCCGAGTTCGCAGAATACGCCTTGGCGGACGGCCTCGAAGTAGTCGTGATGTCCGGCGCGCGCGCCGTTCGCGACATTGGGTTCGCAGTCTTTGAAGTGCATGTGCCAGATGCGGCCGACGAAGCGGTCGAGGGCTTCGATAACCGCGTCCGCGCCGCCGGCGCCATAGGCGTAGTGGCCGGTATCGAGTACGAGTCCGACCACTTCGGGGTCGGTTAGCGCCATGAGGCGCGCAACCTCGTCCGGTGTTTCGATGTAGCCGGCGCAGTGGTGATGAAAAACGGTTCGGAGGCCATATTCGGCTTTGACGGCACGTGCGATACTGTTCGTGCCCGCTGCGAATGCTCGCCATTCGAGGTCCGACAGGCCCATACCCGGCACGACGCGTCCGGCGTTTTTCGTACGGATGGGATCGCTGCCGTTGTCGTCGGCAAGGACCAGAAACGGCGCATGATCCGGCGACGCGACATCCGCCAGCAGACGTGCGACGCGCAAGGCCGTTGCTTCGCCTTCGGCGTGCGTGGCTGGGTCTTTAAGCGCGACGGGGACGAAAGCGCCGACCATGGCCATTGCGCGCGATTCGAGTTCGGCGCGCAGTGTCGGCGGGTCTGCCGGCATGAATCCCCAATCGCCCAATTCGGTGCCGACATAACCGGTCGCGGCCATCTCATCGAGCACGCGGCGATATCCCGCACTCTTGCCGTCCAGATTGTCGAATTCGAGCGCGCCCCACGAACAGGGCGCATTGCCGACGCGAATCGCTGCCATAATGAAATCCTCCTTGCGGGTTGTCAGGATGACTTTACCACAAGGATGGGAGTCGTTTCCGCTTGGAGGTTGAAAGAGTAGCGAGTGCCTGGTCGTTCTCTGTAGAATCGGTGGCATGGGACACGGGCCTATAGCTAAATGGGAATGGTCGTTGGCGGCGTTTGCCGTGGCGATGGCTGTCGTGTTGGGCGCTGCGAACCTTGGCGGGCCGAGTCTGTGGCATGACGAGGCGGTGCAGGTGCTCGTCGCGAAGAACATCGCGGAGACGGGCCGGGCTGTGTTGCCGAGCGGCAAGCCGCATCCGGTCGCGCCGGCATTCAACGCGGTTGTCGCGGGGTGTATCGGATTGTTCGGGGATGGCGAGGCCGTTGTCCGCGCGCCGTCGGTGTTTTTCAATGCCTGTAATGTGTTTCTGACTTTTCTCGTGGTGCGATTGTTGTTGGGGCGCTGGACGGGGTTGGCGGCCGCATTTGCGATGGCGCTTTCGCCGTGGACGGTTGCCTGGGCGCGCGAAGCGCGATTCTACGCGATGCAACAGACCTGCTATCTCCTGTTCATCGGCGCGTTGTGGATGGCGCTGTTCACGCACGACCGTCGCCGCACGTTATGGGCGGCGTTGGGCGCCTGCGCGGCGTACAGCCTCGGTTTGGCGGTATCGCTGCATTCTCTACTATTCCTGTGTCCCGCCGGTCTCTTTGGGTTGCTCATGCTGGGATGCGAACGCCGCATAAGGTCGCGCTGGACGGCGCTCATCGCGATTTCGGGACTGTTGGGCGCGGGGACGCTCGGGTTCTACGCGTTGAAATTGCCCGCACACGACGCGGGCGTCGTATTCACGGCGGCGTCGGTAGCGGTGAACGTGCTCGACCCCGCCCAAGGGCACGCGATGTACTACGTGTGGTGGCTTTGGGACAACCTTGGCCGCGGGTTCTTCTTGTTGGCGGTTGCAGGGACTGGGATGATGGTCTTGCGCGACGGTAAACGCGGCGCGTATGCGGCGCTGGCGTTCTGGGGGCCGTTGATTGTCTTGAGCGTGGGGCTGGCCTATCGCCGTCACCGGTTTCTGTACTTCGCATTTCCATTCTACACAGCGGCGTTCTGCTATGCGCTTACCGTCGTCACACCGTGGATTGCGCGAGTCCGGTGCGCAACGTTGGGGCGCAAACTGGTTGCAGCGGTGCTGGCGCTATTCCTGGCGCGCGTGGCATGGTCAGGCGTGTTGCTCACCGCCAACAGCGTCGAAGCCGCCCGTGGCGCGGACACGACGCTGGCGACGCGGTATCCGCAGTTTCGCAAGCCGTGCCTGTACGTGCGCGAGCATCTCACGCCGGACACGGTGGTCGTCGCGGACACGTACGTCGTGGCGCTGTACTACATCGGACGCGTGGACAATTGGTTTCCGAGCGCGCAACTGTCTTGGGAACGTTGGGAGATCGGCACCGAGGGTTTGAAAACGCTCGATGATTTGCAAGCGTACATGGCCGTGCATCCGAAGGGCTATTTCATCGCGGAGTGGCGTCGATTCGGTCTTTCCCCCGAACAAGAGCCGGACCGCGCATGGGTGCGCTCGCATATGACGCGCATCGACGAGGCGAGTACGGGCGACGTCACGCTTTACGCGTGGGGATTGCCAAACAGCCCGTGAACCTAGAAACGGCAGTTGAACCACGAATCACACGAATCACACGAATGGGCAGGACTCACAAGTTGCTGCACGGCAGGCTCTTCCGACTGGCTTTGGCA
>CAIYET010000496.1 GCA_903925285.1 Candidatus Hydrogenedentota bacterium
TCGGATCATTGAACGCTCCCAGCAGAGGAAGCCCATAGTACATTCTCATTAACTGACCCCTTTAAGGGCCGTTCTGTCACCTGACACCAATCACTTCTGGCATCACTTTAGCGGGGCTATTCTAAGGCGAGCCGGCGGTCTTGGCTTTTACAGGTGCGTGGGGCTCCATTCTCGACCAGACCACCGTCTCATTCTTGTCCCAGGAGCGAACTGTCACGTTTGTCAGAGTGGCGGAGTTTCGGGCCACAGCAAGCCACCCGTCGCTAACACTAGTCTCGGCGAGTGTGAGCCGTTTCAGGTTAGGGAGGTGGACAAGATGCAGTGCTTCGGTGTCACCGAAATGTGGTGCCTCTATAATTATGAGTTCCTGGAGTTGCGTCATATTCGTCAGAGCAGAATATTCGGTGGGTGAAGGATCGGCCCGGTTCAGCGTCAGCGATCGGACGCTCGTTAGTTTGGCAATGGCATCAAGCAATCCGGCGTGGAGGACGTGCGGACACATAACGGCGAGGCTTTCCAGATCCGGAATACGGGCAAGATTTGTGATGCCATCGGGTGTTAATTGGTAATTCCTTGACAACAACCGGAGCCTCAATTCTTTTAGCGAAACACACTGCCCAACTAGGGCAAGGTTATCGTCGGTCACGTATCGGAATGGCACGTCGAGAAAGCGCATCCTCCCGTCCCGGTCGCGCCCCACGCCGGTTGGGAATTCCTGCTCGATGGCGTTGATAAGTGTCTCCTGTCTCTTGGCAAGGGAGACATCTGAATTGGTAGCAACACCAGAGTCAGCACATCTGGCTGAGGTCGCCAGGAGGCCTATAAGCAAGAGGAAGGCCGTGCAAAGCGGGGCACGAGAATTCATAGTGCGCTACTTACTCGACGTGTTCAGCGACATTTTCAGCGTGAGGCAAGTCTTGTCCTGGCAGGCGCAATCGCACTTGTAGTCCCAATTGACCGCGATGCTGTAGTCTTTCCACTGTGTATCGGTGACCTGCTCTTTCAGGCCAAGCGTCGTGGATCCAGATTGTGATTTGCACTTACTTACGGACTTAGAGCACATAACCTTCCAACCTTTGCCAGGTGCTGTTCCTCCACCCGGATCCACGAAATCGGCAGGACCAAAGTCGAAGTAGGAAGTAGGCTGACCGTCACAGGAGAACTGAGCGCCACGATCAAGATCAACCGTCGTGGTGTCATAATAGTCAGTTACAAAGGCGAAGATCAGGTCGATGCAACCCATCTTGCAAAAACTCCCATCATTGGCGCTAACTTTTACTTCTGCATGGGAACCCGAGGGAGAAGCAATGTGGAGCGCGTCTCCCCATTTGGGATCTCCAACCGTTACAACTATGCACTTTCCCAAGAAGTCCCAATTGTTCACTGGTGAGTTGCGCACGAACCCGTAGAGATTTGGCCCGCCCTTCTCCTGCTTGGGGTCCCTATTCAACCACCTCCCCGTGCTGGCATTGTAATATCGATACCCGTAGTAAAGCAGATCCGTCTCATCATCCTGATACTTGGTCGAGAACCGGAACGGGTTCGCCTTGGTCATGGGGCCGGTGGCGCGGAGGAGTTCCCCGAAGGGGCCGTATTCGTATTTCGCGGAGACGGTGCCGTCGCTGGCGCCAGCGAGCGCGCTAATGTTTCCATTTCCGTCGTAAGCCGCAAAATGCACACCGTTGACCGCATCGCTGACGGCCAGCAATCCGCCGACGCCACCGGCGCCTTGCAGAGAACCACTCAGATCCAAGCCCCACAGGTAAGAGCGAATCACTGCGTTGTTTGTGGCATTCAATTCTGCCGCCACATTCCACGTGTCATAGA
>CAIYET010000497.1 GCA_903925285.1 Candidatus Hydrogenedentota bacterium
CCATCTCCGCCGCCAGCCGCAAGTAGCGCGCCATTGCAGGCATTGTCCCGGGCGGCAGTCCGGGATTTTCACACACCTGCGCGCCGGGATTGTCGCCACTTGCGATACCGGGTGCGCGCCTAGTATTCCGGCCCGGTGCCGGGGAAAGGATACCATGAGAATCGGAATTCTGTTGGCGGTCAACTGCGTCGTAACTGGAACGACGTACGCGACCGCGACGTGCGAGGCCGACTGTGCCGGGATACCGGTGCCCGAGGTCCGAGTGGATCCAGCGGCGTCTTACCCCAGGTGGATAGACCTGCACCACTATATACACGTCGCAGCGCGGCGCGCGCACTCAGCATTTGCGTATCCCGGCCGCACAGCCGGGATTTTTGTCGGGCGGCACAACGTCGTGTTCGCCTAAAGAGGGAGGTCTTATGAAAAGAATATAATCGATACAATCCCATCGAATCAAGTTCGGGGGCGCTGGAGACGGCGTCCCCTAACCGGCGGTTTTCAGGCGTTCGACGATATTGTCGTCCGCAACCATCAACATGGAGGAATTCAGAATGTCTAACACAAGAAAGCACATCCTCATCAAGAGGACCGACCCCCGTCATCCGGCCAACCGGAGCAGTATCCCCGACAACAGCATCGGGAGCGTCGCCAACCTCAGCCCGGAGTTCCTGGCGCTGCAGGAGAGAGCACGCGTGGAGAAGGAGATGAACGCGATGTGGGCGCAGCGCGCCCGCGAGAACGAGCAGTTCGACTCGTTCATCGGTTCGAAGGTGGTTCGTCGGGATTAGTACCGCGACTAACGGGTTTGAAATCGCGCACCGGCCGCACAGCCAGCATTTTCGTCGTATTGGTGCAGGGAGCTGCCCCGAGAATAAGAAGGGAGAGTCGTTCGAGGCGACTGTACGGCGCTCTAGGATTCCGTGCCCGCTGGAGAATCGGCGGCCGTGACGTCCTTGCCGGGTAGCGGTACCCGGCGTTTTCATTAAAAAAAAGAGGAAATCATGTGTCTCATAACGAATCAGGCGAAACCCGTGCGGCTGCGCAAGGACAAGACGGTTTGGAAGGTCTTGGAACGCGTGCTGACCGGCGAGGGCGGGTACAGCACCACCAGGTACGCCCCGATATACCGCAAGGGAATATATTACATGCGCGGCGTGACGATGCGCACCGAGATGTTGGAGAACGGCGACACGCTCGGCTTCGACACCGCTGCCAACATCCGCATCGACCGCGTGCTGGACTGGGTGGTCAACTACCCGGCCAAAGGGTGGTTGAACGACAACGACCGCCGCAGGAAAGCGATCAAGGACGGCGCGATCAAGAGCATCGGCGACGGGTTCCACTTCGCCACCACGAAAAGCAGGCTGGACGAAGTGGCCGGTGACTGCCGTAACGAATCAGTGGTGGTGATGAGGTTCGTCGTGCCCAAGGGCAGCCTCGTGTATTACGACGTGGGCGGGCTCGGCGTGTGCGACACCATAATGATGGCGGAAGATTGACATTGCCGGGCTTGCCCGGCGTTTTCATTAAAAAGGAGGAACTAACCATGGCACGCAAAAAGATCGGTTTCCGGTTCGCCTGGGAGAAGGACGTACCCGAAACGTCCGTCACTGACGTCGAATGCGCGTCGGTACCGGAAGAATTGACGGTGTTGCGGGGCAGGGTGGCTGCATTGGCCGTCCTGATAATCAGCACCAAGTACGTCAGGATGCGCCAGCCGCGCCGCCTGAAGATACTGATGGAGTTCGTCGACCTGAACAACGTCGAGAGTCGCATGACGAAGATGGTCGAGGGCGAAGGACGCGACGAAGACTGACGTATTCCCGGCGAGGCCGGGGTTTTAAAACAGGAGGACAACGTTATGAGGGAAACTTATGAGATAGGCAGCTCGCCCAACGGCGAAAGCTGCGCGCAGGTCGGCAGTCCCGACTACCAGGAGCGGTCGCAGCGCGAGTGCCGCGCGTACGTGGAACAATTGAAGCGCGCGTACCCGGGGATGCCGGACGGGATGTTCCTGAAGATCACCAGCCACCCGCACGACTTCGGCACGTACCACGAGGTGAGCGTTTCGTACGTCGACGGCAACGAGGCGCACGAGGACTTCCTCTTCGGCAACCTGGAGATGGGCTGCGAGGCGTGGGACGAGATCGCCCGCAAGGAACTGGGGCTGGACGGCGGGGACGTCGAGGGCAAGTACGTCAAGCTCGAGCCGGGCGACGAGGAACTGGAAGGGTACGTCTTCGAATCCGTGGTGCCGGCGTGCTGCAGC
>CAIYET010000498.1 GCA_903925285.1 Candidatus Hydrogenedentota bacterium
CCTAAAGCCTAAAGCCTAAAGCCTAAAGCCTAAAGCCTAAAGCCTAAAGCCTTTTTCATCCTTCATCTATTGACTGGGCGTTGCGGGACTCATAGAATGGGCTTGGTTTTGACACGGGAGCGGTTACGGAGACGATTGATGGGTATGCCTCGCTGTATGCGGTGGGCCGTGGGAATGGCCATGATATCGTGGGTATGGGGTGCGTGGGCCGTCGGCGGCGGCTCGACGTATGTCTGGATCGAGGACTGTCAGCCTTATATCGATCATGACTTTGGGTTGCGGCTAACGTGGGACGAAGCGGCGCCGGGCGAAGGTCCGATTGCGCTGAACGTCGACGTCCGGGGCAATGACGTCATCGACAACGCGTACCTTATGGTTGAGATCCGTGACGCGAGGGGCGAGACGTTCTTTGCGGACAAGAAGAACCTGCTTCTCGATACGGGTTTCCGATCCTATTTGTTTTCTTGGAATGTGGCCGATGCGCCGTGTGGAAGATACACGATTAGTTTCTCGTTGAAGCGCCCGCCAGCTTTGGAGGTCTTGAGACAGGAGTATTTCGTGCGTAAGGCGGCGTTGGACGAGTTGCGCGCCGATTTGGACGATGCGTCGAGTCACGTGTCGCATGTCGTGGAACTCGCGAAAGGCCAGATCGCCGTGGGCACGGGTTCGCAGTATGCCGCAATGCGGGCGGCCTTGGCCTTCGATATGCTCGAAGACGCGCGGCGCGCATTGGATTCGGGCGCGATCGCGCGCGCGGCACGTTTGGTGCAGTATGCGAAATCGGTGGCGGTCGATGTGTTGCGCGGATCGGGACCCGACGTAACGCCTGCCGAGTGGCGCGACGTGCCCGAAGCGCCGGTGTCCGTCCGAACGGTTGGGGGCGGGTTCGAGGGCGATGGGCCGCAAGGCGTCCGTCCGTGTTTCCTGTTCGGACTCAACTTGGGCATGTCTCCGACGCCGGACAGGCTTGCACGCGTGGCCCGGTACGGAATGCACTTCGCGGCATTCGCCATTCCGCCGGAACGGGACGCGCAATTGGCATCGCTGACGCCGTTGTTCGACGAGGCGGCCAAGTCGCGCGTTGCGCTGTTGGCTTCTCTGGCGCCCGATATGTGGACGACGGAGATGCGCGAGTCGCATAAGGAAGCGATCGACGCGACCACGGGGCGCGTCAATTTGGCCGAGCCTGGGGCGCGTGCGATCATGGAACGCCATATCGGCGTTGTGGCGGGCGACTTGGCGTCGCGTGGCAACGTGGTTGCGCTGTGCCTTGCCGAGGCGCCGTTCTTGAAATTTACGGGCGACGCTATCAAGCAGGGATTCCTGGAAATCGTCAAGAGCCAGTATGCCGATCGCGCGGCCGTGAACCGTTCGTGGAAGGGCCTTTTTGCCGACCTCGATGAGTTGGAAATTGGCTGGAATCGGGCGAATCCACGCTATCAGGACAGTTCCGCTTACCGGTACGATTGGCAGAGCTATCACCTGTCCCTGGTTTCGCAATGGGCGGAATCCGCCAAGGCGCTGGCCCGATCCGCCGCGCCTCGAATTCCCGTGACGCTCGCGACTTCGGACGGGGCGTTCGAGTGCGAGGATGTGGCGCTGGCCATGGAACGCGAGGCGCTGGCCGCAACCATGGACATGTCCACGTGCATGGCGGGGAACGCGCCTGGCGATCTTTACTATTCGATTGGCTATCCACAGCAGGATGTGACCTATACGCTGCTGCGTTCGATCGCGCCCGAGGAGCCGTTGGTAAATGCGGCGTTGCGCCTGTTCGATGGCGATGCGTGGGAAACGCCATGCACGTTCGCGCGCGGGCACACGGCGGCGTGGGAAGCGGCCATGTCCGGGCTTGATGCGGCGGCGCTGGTTGTGCCGAACGAACTGATGCGTCCGGAGGGTATCGAAGGGTATGCGGCGGCGGCGATCGACTTGAACCGGCTGGCCCCGATCATCACGGCGTTCCAGAACGCGCCTGCGGATGTGCGAATCCTTTACAGCACGTCGTCGAAGATTTACGACAACGGCGTGCCGCATCTATCGTCGGCCCGCTTCGCGTTCGAGGGGTGCTCGTTCGCGGGATATAAGGTGGCCTATGTGACCGAGCGCCAGATCGTCGACGGGGCCTTGAAAGCCGTCAAGGTGCTTGTCGTACCCGATACCCTGGCCGTGAGCGACGCGGCATTTCCCGTGCTCAAAGAGTATATGCAGGGCGACGAGTGCGTGATCCGGACCGCAACGTCGATCATGTTCGACGAGTTTGGCCACAGCCGTCGCGATCTCATCGTACCCGGACGCCGGACCATCCGCGTGCGCGGCGAGAACCTGCCTGCGGAGTATCTGCACGCGATGGACGGCGTTATGCGTTTCGAGACGCTGCCCGTGATCCCGCGTATCATCAACAAGTACGGTTATCCGCTCGAGGGCATCAAGTCGCTGTATGTCGAGTACGACGGCAATGGTTATCTGTACCTTGTGAACCTGCGCAAGAATGTCCAGACCTGTCATCTCCAAGACGGGCCTTGCATGGGGCGCGACCTGATTGGCGGACGCGACGTACGCTTTCCGCTGGACCTCGGCTCGCTCGATCCGATGCTGATCCGCCTCGACGCGGCGGCCCAACCCGTCGAGCGCAAGGTGAAACATGCGCGGCGGTCGTGGGAAATGATACCGCCGAAACACAAGAAGATGCATCCATGACGTCTACCGGCCGCCTCGGCTCGATGGAAGAGGCGCTGTCGTCGTTTTCGTGGATGGACCCGCACACGCATATCGACGCGGCGCATCTCTGCGCGCGCGGACTGGACGATATCCTGCTGTACCACATGGGGGTGAGCGATTTGTACGCGGCGGGGTGTCCGAGCGGGGCACGTGTGCCGGAGGACCGCTCGACGCTCGAAGCGCACAGGCGTGTGACGGAAGCCGTGCCGTTCTTGCCGAAAGTGCGCAACACGTTCATCTCGTGGGGCGTCCGGATTATCCTCGAAGACTTGTACGGATGGCGAGAGCCGGTGACGCCGGAGAATTGGCGGCGGCTCGATGCGCTCATCTGCGAACGCGCGAGCGACGCGGAGTGGCCTCGAGAGATACTGCGGCGCGCGGGCATCGCGCGGACGGGCACGGAACTGTGGCGCGGGCGCGACGGTTCGCACGACGACTTGTTCCAGTACGCCCTCGAGTGGGCGTTCTTCTCGCGCACGCAATGGGGCCAGCCGGATATTCCGCTTTTCGAACTCGAACGGACCTGGAACGAGACAGCGCCCGGCCAGGCGATCCCGGTCACGTTCGACCGCAAGACCGCGCCGCCGTTGGCGAAGACGATCCGCAACCTCGTGGACGTTCACGCGGCGGTGAGCCATTATTGCGCGCTCATACCGTATGGACGCGTGCTCGCCACGGCAACGCACATCTCGACGGATATGGACTATTCGACGCCGGACGATGCGACGATGGCGGCGGCGATCGGACGGCGCGACCACGCCTCGGACCTCGACCGCGACATCTACGCGAGTTACATCACGAACCTGTTTCTGGCCGAACTCGAGAAGCATGGCCACGAGATCGTGTTCCAGTTCAGCATCGGCGCGGAAAGCCTGCCATACGAATCGTCGAGCCGCCTGAACCAACGGACAATCGGGCAGTTGGCCGAACTCGTCGCACGCTACCCGCGCCTGCGATTCATGTGTTTCCTGTCCTCGCGCCACGGGAACCAGTCGATGTGTACACTCGCGCGCGAGTTGCCGAACTTCACGCTGGCAGGCTACTGGTGGCACAATTTCTTCCCCGGCGCAATCCAGCAAGTCATCGAAGAACGCCTCGACATGTTGCCCATCAACAAACAGGTAGGATTCTTCAGCGACGCGTATTGCGTCGACTGGGCCTACGCAAAGGCCAAGATGGTACGCCGCCTCATGGCAGAAGTGTTTGCGCGCAAGATCGAGCGTGGCCAATACACGCAAGACGACGCGCTCGGCATCGCAAAGGCCATCCTCGTCGATTCATCGCGCGATTTGCTCGGGATGCGCGCGAGCAACTGTTGAAAGCGTTCCTTAACCACGGTGCCACGACTCGTCCCATGCGCGCCATGTTCAAACCGAACCAAGATTTCCTCGAAACCGCAGGAATTAAGTATGGTGTCCCGAATGGCACTAATTTAAGGCGTTTTGGCGTACCTGTTGCGATGCTGGATTTCTTTGAACTCATGCCGGTGTTTGGTGAGAAGCTGGTAGTTTTTCGGTCTTCGTTTTCTTGCTCTTGGTTCGCATCGGTTGGGTCTTAA
>CAIYET010000499.1 GCA_903925285.1 Candidatus Hydrogenedentota bacterium
TCAGGGGCGGTGGTTAAGCGTTTGTACCCGTGGGTTACCACCCACGGCTATTCATGTTCTTCCCCTTCGGGGAAATTCAGTTGAGGCGACAACTTTCCGAAAGAGTGAAGTTCTTATAAAGTACGCTGAATCCGTAAGAGCCTAACATATACCTTGGATCTTTCTCATGCCACTTAGTGGACCTGAAATGCAGGAGATTTATCGCCGGACGGAAATTATCCGGCGTCCGACGTATGGCATCGTAAGCGGTTACCATGAACTGCCTTACGTGTGCATTGGCGAAGCGTTCGAGAAGGGGTTTATGACCACCGAAGTGCGTGGGCGCGTCCAGGTATCGCCTCGATTCGTTCTGCGTCCGTCGCATTTCAACGCGACCTATGGCGAAGTGTTTGGCGAAGAGAACGTGGAGAGTGGTTTGACGGGCCGGATGTTTGGTTTTTTGGGATTTCGTGACAGGCCGGTCGAGTGCAAGTCCGAATACATCAGTGTAAAGCACCTCGGGGAATCCGTCGAAGCGGTATTGGCGGCGACGTTGGATGAACTGGACCGCAGGGAAGATATCACGACAGGCGTCATCATCACGCCGAATTGCCATTATTATCCGGTGTCCGTGGAACGGTTTATTTCGGCCATATTGGAAGATGAATTCAATGCATAGGTTTGAGGAGCGTTACTGTGAAAAATGCGTATGAATTGGCGATGGAGCGCCTCGAGAAGGAGAGCGGACCGACCAAGAAGCTCTCGAATGAACAGAAGGCGGCGATCGCGGAACTCGATAGGCGGTTTGACGCGCGGATCGCGGAACAGAAACTTTCGTATGAAGACAGGTTCCGCGCGGCGCAGACTATGGAAGACTACGACCGGTTCAAGGCCGAACTGGCGGATGCGATTACATCGTTGGAGGCCCAACGCGACCGCGAGAAAGAAGCGATCTGGAACGCCAAATGACGACGGGCCGGGTGCGGCGGTGGGGCCCTTTGCTGGGCGCGCTGGCGTGCCTTGCCGTCTTGGGCGTCGTGAACGCCGCGCTGAAGCGCGCGCCCGTTACGGGGTATTGTCCGGACGCGGCCCAATGGGTGCTCAGCACGGAGGACGCAGGGACTTTGTGTTCGTCGTTCGCGGGCACACGGGTCGGAAAAGGGGTGACGAAGGCCTTCGGGGAGTTTCTTGGCAATTTCGAGCGTGACGTGCGGTTGCGCTTCGGGATACGTCCCACGATCTTGCGCTGGCGCGTCTGGATGGGTGACTATCTGGTCATCGCGTCCACTCCGAAGGGAACCGGGGCATCGGTGCGACCCGGAGTGCTCCTTTGGACTGTCGAGCGAGTCCACCGCCTTCTTAAGGGTGCAGCCGCCGCGTCTGGGGACATATCGTCGTATGGTTCATGGTATTACGGGTGGCATCAAGGCTTTCTGGTCTTCTCGACATCGAGGGACTATGTCGAGGGGGCGCTGAATGGCCAGGGTGTCAAGCACAGCGGAGCGCGCGATGCCGTCCTGTTCCGAAGTCTGGGGGCCGACGGTTTCAACGTGACAATTTGCGGGACGCCCGGAATTCCGATATCAGGAAGCGTTCGTAGTAGCGTGCAGCATGGAAGTTTCGCGCTGACGCTTCCCGAAAGCTGGCCCAATCCGCCCATCTTATCGCTCAGCGTTCGCAAACCCGAAGAGTTGGCTGGACTGGCTCAGGTGGCAAAGCCTTGGCTCGAGGGACCGCGCTTGCAACTTCTGGCGGCTTATTTCGAAACGGTATGGAACCGCTGGGATGTGCCCGGCCTCGGTGATGGATGGGATGCAGGGGTATCCGAGACATCGCTCGCGCTGACGGATGTGGACATGGCGTCCGCGTTCCCGATGCCGGTGCTGTCATGCGTTATGCGTGGCGGTGGCGCCGTCGCTGGAAAGCATCCGCTCGAAGCGATCGCCGGTAATAGTCCCTCCTATCCGGCGGAATGGAACGGTGAACTGGGCCTGCGTATACCGTGGCTGGGCGAAGACCTAACGCTGTGCCTGGGCCGCTCGGGCCGCGACTGGCTGGCCACTTCGCGCGAACCGGCGATGGCGCAACTGGCTGCGGAAAGACGCGATGGACCCGATGTGGACGCGGATGTGGCGCTTCGCATCGATTGGGCCAAGGCCGGCCATGTGCTATCGCAACTGATGCCGCAACTGGCGGATTGGGGGTTCCTGCCTGAAATGAACCAACGCGACGCCGAGCGACGCTTCGGTCCCCTATTCGACTTCTTGTCCAAGCTCGGCGAGGCATCGGTGAACGGCCGTTACGTCCGGGATCGATTGGTGTTCGACGGTTTCCTGGCCAAGCGGCACGACGCGAAGCCGTGATATGACATCTATGTGTGTAACTGTAAATATAGTTATATGTATTCTGGCTGCTGCCCAAGGGCCTGCGGACGAACCGGCGCTTTTCGTGGGCAACGGAGGTCTAACGGCCGTCGTGAACGCATGCGGCCGGATTGTTGTATGCCGCTGGCCAAGCCCCGGCTCGCCGAATCAACTGACGCCGCTTATGGAAATGGGAGCGTCCCTTGTGGGCGGCTCGGGATGGAAAATACGCGTGGACGGCCATGAGTTGTGGCCATGGCGCGAGCCTTGGAAGGCGGAAGTCCGGTTGATTGGAGAGGGCGAGGCCGTCATCGAGGCCGTCGTGACCCATCCTGGTCTGCCCATTCGGGTCACGGAGCGAGTATGCGTAGCGCACGACAGGGACTGTCTGGTCAGCCGAATACGTGTCGAGGGTATCGATAGCATCCCGGAGTTCGTCTGGTATGATGGTTTCGCGCCGACCGAACTCCGAATTCCGGGAATACCTGTCGCTGACAATCTTTGGGAAACAAGGGGGTTCGCGGCCTTCTTGGTTCCTGACGCGGGAATGGCCATCTCTTTTCGACCGCGCCAGCCGGGCGCACAAGAATGGGAGACGGCGCGGGTTCTGGTACAGGGCAATGATTTCAGACCACGCCTCGAGCAATGGGCTCGATTTGGCAAGGGCTGTTGGATCGCTTCCTCGAGTATTGGACGCGCCAAAGAGCTTTCGTTCGCGCACGACCGGCATAGCGCGGCGATAGGAACGCCGGCGTCGGTACTCGTCCTCGACGCGGTGCCTGAAGATAAGGGATACTGCGCGTCCGTTGCAATCGGGTTCGGCGACGATATGAAGGTTGCGATGGACGGCTGTGAAGAGATTCGACGCCTTGGCGTTGCCGCTATAGAGACTGCGGCGGATGCGTATTGGATTCAATGGATCGAGAAGGCTGCTTTGCCGGACAAACTGGACGAGGCAACGTGCCGAAGTCTCCGGGAAGACTTGCTGTCCATGGCTCGCAGCATGGACCGCAACACGGGAGCCGTTGTTGGAATGGCGCAGAGATCCCTTTTTGATCCTCTCGATTGGCCGCGTGAAGGCGTTTTTGTCGCAGGAGCCTTCGATTTGGCAGGCTTCGCGGAGTCCGCGGAGAGGCAGATGGCATTCTATGATCGCTGCATGCGCAAGAATGAAGATCAGGGCCGTCCAGGCGGTTCGTGGCCGGCAGCTTGTTATTGGGACGCCACAGAGGGGCTGCCGGATACGATCCTGGATCCTGGCGTGAACGCGTGGATACTGGGCGCATTTTGGCGGCATGCCCAACGGTTGCCGGAAACTCAGCGGAAGACATTTCTGGAACTCCGGTGGTCTTGCATCGAAGCAGCCGTCGATTTCGTCGTTGGATGGGTGGACGCTCGGAACCGCGAGCCGTTGTCCGGTTTCGATGCGGCCCGTTGGCGGGATAGCGTCAACGATACGATGCTCCTCGAACACTTCATGTGCGTCGATGCCGGGTTGCGGATGGCGGCGACACTTGGTAAGACGCCAAACGATGGGTGGGGATCGCGGAAGCGCGAGTTGGAAGCGCTGATCCGGTTCCATTGCGTTGCGAAAGGCGGACAGTGGACGAGTTCCGCGACCCTGCCTTTCTGGCAAGACGAGTTTCGTGAAACGGCCCTGCCTTCTTGGGAGAAGGTCATCGAAGAACGGGTTTTCGCGCTGGAAGGAGATGTAAAACCTACAGCGCTGGATGTTTGCAACGCGGCATTGGCGTTCCGTGGAAAACCAGAGAGCCTGTACGCGCTGAAATCGTTGATTCCAGAGCCGAAACGATACGGGGACGCCGCTGCTTACGTGTCGGCGCTCCATTTCATCACGATTGCGACGATTTACGGCGAAACCAAGTAAGGTTCCACGTGGAACTTAATCCAGGGTAATTTGTGCGATTCACGGTTTACGTTTTACGAGCGACAAGCTTCCTCTGCGCCAACCTTGGCGCGTCCATTCGTCTTCGATATGTTCCACGTGGAACAACGGCCCCAAGAGCGCTTCCGGGTCGCGGAATTGGCACAGGAAAATCGTATCGCTGGACAAGTAGCCTCTTAGCCCTTTCGAGAGGCGTTCTGGCTTTTCAACCGCGCGCGCTGTAACCCAGTGCGGCGTCTTGTCTGGCGTCGCGACGGGGAAGTCTCCATCTAAGATCTGAACGTCCTTGAGTCCCAGCGCGACGGTAACCATCTCTAAAAAAGCCACTTTTCGCGTAGTACGCTCGACAAGCGTCACTTCGAGCTGCGGAATCGCGAGTTTGAGCGGAATCGCCGGAAAACCCGCACCGCTACCGATATCGAACAGGCGATTTCGTATCCCGCCGGTGTCCGCGAGGTATGGGGCCAGGCTCAGGGCATCCACGATATGCCGTTCCGTCAGATGCGCCACATCGCGGGTGGATACCAGATCCGACATGACATTCCATTTTTCTATCATATCGATGTAAAGGCTGAATTGCGCCACGACTTCTTCAGACCATACAGCGCGTCCATTCGACTCGACCTTCAGAATCTCGGGCGATAGGATATGGGCCAACGTCGGCAGACATGGGTGCCCGCACAAGATATCGATTTGTGTCGAATTCATATATAGCTCGTTTTTCTCTGTTTTGTCAGACTTTGCCAGCAGCAGTTACCTTGACTTGTTTGCTTTTCCTATGTTACGGTTCGTTTGACCTAAGAGAATCCAAGAACATCCCGAAGGAGGTTCGTGGTGCGATATATAGTACTTGTCGGCGACGGTATGGCCGATTTTCCGCTTCCTGAACTCGATAACCGGACTCCGTTGGAGGTGGCATTTACGCCCTCGATGGACGAAATCGCGCGCATAGGCGCGTGCGCACTGTTCTGTCCTATTCCGGACGACTCGCCGCCGGGGAGCGACATCGGCAACCTCTCTTTGTTCGGTTACGATCCCAAAGCGTCCTACACGGGTCGCGCACCGCTCGAAGCAGTAAATCAAGGCATAACCATCGCGCCCAACCAAGTGGCCTTCCGTTGCAATCTCGTCACCCTGCGCGACGGTTGCATGGCGGACTTCACATCCGGGCATATCACCTCCGAGGAATCCGCCCAACTCATGGCGGCGTTGAACGCGCGTCTTCAAGGTTTCCCGGTCTACTTCTCGCCCGGCGTCGGCTACCGTAATCTGGCCATCGTCACCGCGCCGCCCGACCAGGTCGCCGAACTCGCGAACATCTTCTGTACGCCGCCTCATGATATCACGGATCAACCCTATGCCGGCCACCTGCCAACTGGACCTGGCTCCGAGTTTCCCCGCGCGCTCATGGAGGCCTCGCGGCCCGTCCTCGAGGAACACGCCGTCAACCATGCCCGTATCGCCGCAGGAAAGAATCCCGCTACATCTATCTGGCTGTGGGGCCAAGGTATGGCACCGAAGCTTCAATCGTACCGCGACCTTTTCGGTATCACCGGCGCAGTCATTTCGGCCGTCGATCTCGTGAACGGCATCGGCGTGGCCGCCGGGCTGAACGTGATCAAAGTCCCCGGCGCGACTGGCTATCTCGACACGAATTACAAGGGCAAAGTCGCCGCCGCACAACAGGCCCTTCGCGAATTCGATTTCGTTTACCTGCACGTCGAGGCCCCCGATGAGACTAGCCACCAAGGCCGCACGGATCTCAAGATTCGCGCCATCGAGGATTTCGACGCCTACGTGGTCGCGCCGTTCCTCGAATACCTATCAGCGCATCCGAACACGCGCGTCCTCGTCGCGCCCGACCACGTCACAGCGATCTCGACGCGCACCCATGCTTACGGCCCGGTACCCTTCGCAGTCGCGGGCGAAGGCGTCGTACCCAACGACGTCGACGTCTATTCCGAGCGCGCCGCGGCGGCGACCGGCGTCGTCTTGACACAAGGCCACACGTTGTTGCCCCGCATCCTGAAATCGGCGCGTCTCGACTTCATGGTCTGATCGACGCGCGTGGACAGCCAGCTTGACCGCCCGCATCGAATGGAGTAAAACACCCAGTAGATGCGGCGCCCTCACCGACGCCATGCAGACGGAGTATACTATATATGCCTATTTCTGTTGATCTTTACGACACGACCCTTCGCGACGGCGCGCAGGGTCCGGGCATCAAGTTCTCGCCGGACGATCAGATCCGCATTCTCCGCGCGCTCGATGCGTTCGGAATCGCATACGTCGAGGGCGGCCAGCCCGGCTCGAATCCGAAGGCGGCGGACTTCTTCCAACGCGCGAAGGATCTGCCTCTCAAGAAAGCGACCGTCGTGGCATTCGGCAGCACGCGCCATCCGAAATTTGCCGTCGAAGACGATCCCAATATCCGCGCGCTGCTCGAAGCGGATACAAAGGTCGTGACGATTTTCGCGAAGACGTCGCCCTCGCAAACCGCGAACGTCTTGCGCGTCTCGCTCGAACATAACCTTCGCCTGATCGAAGAATCCGTCACATATCTGCGCGCACAGGGACGCCGCGTGATCGTCGACGCCGAGCACTTTTTCGAC
This sequence comes from Candidatus Hydrogenedentota bacterium, assembly GCA_903925285.1. GTDB lineage: Bacteria > Hydrogenedentota > Hydrogenedentia > Hydrogenedentales > SLHB01 > DSVR01. Next base: position 6,861 of record CAIYET010000499.1, read on the forward strand.
GGGTACCGCGAGGACGCGCTGTATGCGCTGGCCGCGCTCGAACGTGCCGCGTCCGCCGGGGCCGAGGCCCTGGTCCTTTGCGATACGAACGGCGGCGCCCTCCCGCACGAGATCGCCGCGATGGTCCGCGCCGCGCGCGCGCATCTTCCGAAGTCGCGATTCGGCATCCATACGCACAACGATTCGGGGTGCGCGGTCGCGAATTCGCTGGCGGCCGTGCATGAAGGCGCGACGCACGTCCAAGGCACGATCAACGGTTACGGCGAACGCACCGGCAACGCAAACCTCTCGACGATCATTCCGACTCTGCAATTGAGGATGGGTATCCCCGTCGTCAAGCCGGCCCAGTTGGCGAATCTGACGCACCTCTCGCACCTCGTCGCCGAACTCGCGAACATGGCCCCGCGCGACGCCGACCCCTACGTTGGCCGCGACGCGTTTACGCACAAGGCGGGTATGCATGCCGACGCCGTGCGCAAGGAGAAATCCAGTTACGAGCATGTCGAGCCCTCGCTGGTCGGCAACCGTACCCGCGTCTCCGTCAGCGAGATGTCGGGACGCGCGAGTCTCATGCACAAAGCCGCGGAACTCGGCGTCCAACTCGAACGCGACACGCCGGAAACCCGCAACATCCTCGCGCGCATCAAGGAACTCGAAAGCCAGGGGTACGAATTCGAAGGCGCGGACGCTTCGCTCGAACTGCTCATGCGCAGGATCAAGGGACAATACCGCCGCTTCTTCAAGCTACACGGATTCCATGCAACCGTAGCGCAGCAAGGCGACGATATCCAAGCCGTTTCGGAAGCCACCGTCAAGGTCGAGTTGCCCGACGGCCTTATCCAGCACACGGTGTCCGAGGGCCACGGTCCCGTCGATGCGTTGAACGGCGCGTTGCGCAAGGCGCTCGAACCGTGCTATCCCGAACTGCGTACCGTCCATCTCGAAGACTACAAGGTCCGCATCATCGACGCACAAGCCGCCACCAGCGCCAAGACGCGCGTCATGATCGAATCGAGCGACATGGAAAACCGCTGGAGTACCGTCGGCGTTTCGGAAAATATCATCAACGCGTCGTACACCGCGCTCGTGGACAGCATCGAGTATAAGCTGCTGCGCACGCGCGGGCTTAAGGCGAAGTAGGCTTCAGGCTTCAGGCTTCAGGCTTCAGGCTTCAGGCTTCAGGATGACAGAGCGTAAGACGCAAAATGGAGAACAGTAGGATGAGGGATCATAGGAAGCCGCGCGCCTTCGAATTGGCTGACGAGTTGGTTCTTCTTATCTACAAGCTGACCCGGTGCTTCCCAAAAGAAGAACTGTTCGGATTGACGTCTCAGATGCGCCGTTCCGCAGTATCGGTTGCTTCGAATATCGTAGAAGGATGCGCGCGGAACACGAAGAACGACTATCTTCACTTTCTCGACATGGCCTATGGTTCATCGCATGAGCTGCAGTACCAAGTCTCACTCGCGCACAGATTAGGCTATGCCCCGGACATGGATTACCGCTCCATCCAAAGTAGCTGCGAAGAGACGACCAAAGTACTGAATGGTCTCCTTCGCGCCTTGCGCAAACAAGAGGTACCTGAAGCCTGAAGCCTGAAGCCTGAAGCCTACAATGATTGGTATCTATATCCATATCCCCTTTTGCCGAACGCGGTGTCCTTATTGCGATTTCCTGCGATGGATTACGGCGGAGGAGGCGCCGCGCGAATTCGTCGATGGCTTGTGTCGCGAGATTGCGGAGTTCGACGGACCCACGTCAGCATGCAGCGTATTTTTTGGCGGCGGCACGCCGTCGTTACTCGCCGTCACCGATCTGCGCCGGATACTCGACGCGCTTGCACACCGTTTCGTATTCGATGCGCCGGAGATAACTATCGAGGTCAACGCGGACGACGTTAGCGCCGAACGCGCACGCGCGTGGCACGATGCAGGCGTCAATCGGCTCAGTATCGGCGTGCAGAGTTTCGACGACGGCGTGTTGCGTTATCTCGGACGCCGTCATGACGCCGCACAGGCGCGCAAGGCGTGCGAGTCCGCCGCATCCGTTTTCGACAATTGGAGTATGGACCTCATTTTCGGCGCACGGCCCATCGAGGCTTGGCGCGCCACGCTCGACGCGGCGCACCGTTTTTCGCCGACGCATATTTCCGCTTACGGTCTCACGTACGAAGAAGGAACCCCGTTCGATGTGCGACGCGCTGACGCCGTGGACGACGACACATGGCTTGCGTTGTATCGCGAAACCGACGACATTCTCGCCGACTATACGCGCTACGAGATCTCGAATTATGCGCGTCCCGGTTATGAGTGCCAACACAACCTGATCTATTGGCACAACGAAGAATACGCAGGCTTCGGTCCCGGCGCCTATTCGTTTATCGAAGGCGTCCGCTCGCGAAACGCGACCGACCTCGACGCCTATCTCGTCAATCCCGGCAAACGCGCCGAAACGTTACGATTGACGAATCACGAAATTCGGCTCGAAACCGTCATTCAACATTTCCGTCTCCGCGACGGTCTGCCGAAAGGTAATTACATCGAACGCTTCGGAAATGCGGTCGAGACCGATTTCGGCGAAGCGCTACGGACGCTTGCTACGCGCGGCCTGATCGAAGAAACAGAAGATGCGTGGCGCCCAACGTCCCGCGGATTCGAGTTGAACAACGAAATCGGTCTCGCGCTCGTTGGCGCTACAACCAGCCGGTAATTTCCGCGAGTTGGAGCGCGTAGGTTTGGAAGTTCGGCCAGGAGATGTCTGGCGGGACGCCATGATCGCAGCCGGGGATGTAGCCGCCGTTTTCGACTACGGGGCTGATACGTGCGAGTTCGTTGCGCAACGTGTTGCCGCCGGTGGCGATGGCGCGTTTGTCGATGCCGCCTTGGAACGCTACGCGTTTTCCGTATTGCGCGCGCAACGTGTTGATATCGTTTCCGGCGGCGACTTCCATTGGATCGATGCAGTTGATCCCGAATTCGAGCCAGACGGGGATCAGCAGGTCCACGCAGCCGTCGGAATCGACCGCGAACAATCGAGTACCCGCCGCACGCGCCTGCTCGATCCATTGGTTATAGCATGGGCCGCACAACGCGCGGGTTTCGTCCGGGCCGATCATTGGGTGCGCTTTGAACGCCATGTCTTCGGAGAAATGCAGCATGTCGGGGACCACGCGTTCGAGGATCGGCGTCATCGTCGCGCTACAGAAATCGCCCCAGAACCGCGCCATGTCATGGACAAGTTCCGGGTCTTCGCGCAGCAACATGCACAAGCCTTCCATGCCGCAGAACTCGCGCAACTGCCAGAACGGACCGTTGAACGACACGACCAGCGGATAGTCCCGCTCGCGCAATGTCGCACAACGTTCGTCGAAGTCCGCAGGAAACCGCTCGATATGTTTCGGGTCGAAGCGCGGCTTCATTGCGTCCCACTCGGCACGGGTCTGAACGGGAAACCGGTGCCATTTCCGCGTAACGAAATCGCGCGCCGAACGGATGTACGTGTAATCGAATCGGTCGGAGATTTCGGTGATCGCGCCCATCCAATCCCGCACGATGTAATGTCCGTCTTTGTGTTCGAGGACTTCTTCGCCGAACGTGGGGATCATTTTGAACGACACGCCGAGATCGGTCCATCGCGTCGTTGGACGGTACGCGCCCGGCGGCAAACCCTTCTCCGCACGCCGTGCATCCAACAGGTCATAGACCTCTTCCATGTAGTTGCGATCCATCGGCAATCCTTGCGCATGCCATGCGGCCAAGGTCGATTCGCGCCCACCGCCCGGCGAAAAAGGTATCCGGTCCGGCGCGCCGAACAGCAGCGTTTCGAGAAATCGTTCGCGATGGGTCATTTGGACCTCCGGTCAGGCTTCAGGTTTCCGTATTCCTGAAGCCTGAAGCCTGTAGCCTGTAGCCTGTAGCCTTTCTTTGCGCTATAATGCCTTTTACGTACGAGGAATCGCCAGTATGGAACGCACCTTCGATCTGAACGTCCTGTCCACAAAGCCGCTGATCGCGCCGCGCGCGTTGATCTCGAAGCTCCCGATGACGTCCTTGGCCAATAAGACGGTCGTCGAAGGCCGCGCCGCGATACGGCGTATTCTCGATGGCGGAGATCCCCGCCTGCTCGCGATCATCGGTCCGTGCTCGATCCACGATCCGCAGGCCGCACTTGAATACGCCGAACGCCTGGCCGAACTTTCCGACGCCATCAAGGACCAGATCCTCGTCGTCATGCGGACGTATTTCGAGAAGCCGCGCACGACCATCGGTTGGAAAGGTTTAATCAACGATCCCAGTCTCGACGGCGCCTACGACATGGAAACCGGACTCTACAAGGCCCGCGAACTCCTGTTGCGCATATCCGGACTCGGCCTGCCCGCCGCCACCGAGGTGCTCGATCCGATTGTGCCGCAGTACATCGCCGACCTGAACAGTTGGGCCGCCATCGGCGCGCGCACGACGGAATCGCAGACGCATCGCGAAATGGCCAGCGGCTTGTCGATGCCCGTCGGGTTCAAGAACAGTACCGACGGCAATCTCCGCATCGCGATCGACGCGATTCTGTCCGCGCGGCATCCGCACCATTTTCTCGGCGTGGATCACGAAGGCCGGACCTGCGTCATCGCCACGCGCGGCAACGCGTATTGCCACATCATCCTGCGTGGCGGACAAGACCGGCCCAACTACGATCCCGTCAGCATCATCCTGACCGAAGAACAACTGCGCGAGGCCGGTCTCGAACCGCGCATCATGGTCGATTGCGGCCACGCGAATTCGGGCAAGCGATCGAAACTCCAGGCGCACGTCCTCAAGAGCGTCGTGCAGCAGCGCATCGACGGCAACACGTCCATCATCGGCGTGATGATCGAAAGCAACCTGCGCGAAGGACGCCAATCGCTCGACAAGGGCGGCAAGGATCTCAAGTACGGCGTCAGTATCACCGACGCCTGCCTCGGCTGGAAA
>CAIYET010000500.1 GCA_903925285.1 Candidatus Hydrogenedentota bacterium
GGTAGCAAACGGAGGATCAATGTAGGCGACCTGCACCTTGCCTCTGACTTGGGGATCGTCGAGCAGGGCGATTTGAACGAAAAGGTTGTCGCCATAAATCAGACGATTTTCGGCCGCGGTCACATATGACGTGGCATTGGGCCAGACTTGAACAAGATGCGCGGGCGGGCCGGCAAGGATCGCGTTTTCATCAGCCTTGCCCTCATAAATAACGTGGACGGGCGATCCGTTGGATTTGGACGGCGCAGCAGGGAGAATGCGGTGTTGCCCCCGCCATTTGGTCTTGGAAACACCGGTAGCCATCAATCCTCCAGAATCACGATTCCAACCATTCCATGGAAAGTCTCTCGGGCACCATGCGAAGCGTCAGTACGAGAATCTTCCCGGGGCGCAGGCGTTCGAGCCGGTCGTAATCGTTCCACATCGACCCCAAAAGAAGACCAGGGCCGTCGTTCAGGAAGATTACCTTCAACGGCATCTGCCGCCGACGCGCATAGTTCAGGACTTCTGTGGCACAGTCCCTATATCCGCCGGTCCTGTCGTCTTCTTGAGCGCCGCCACGGTCGGAGTCGTACCGCGCAAAGCCAACAGCGAGAATCTGTTTGCCGTCGCGAATGAGAAAGTCGGCCGGGCGGTCGGGTTTTGGATATGAGGGGAAGACCTCGCCAAGCAATATGTCGCGCCCGGCGCGTTCAGGACCGCTGAGGTCAAGTTTGGGAAATTGCGACCGGAACATTCCGAAGAACCGCTCGGTCAGATCGTAGCCTTTCTTGCCACGCGCATGGTACTCCCACAAGAGAGCACATAAAGCTTCATCAGGGATTGGCCGGGTTGCAAATGCGATCTGCACTTCTTGAATCCGCCGAAAGCCCTTACCGAACTGCTTGCAAATCGATTCCGCCTTCGTCTTTCTCCTAAATATCTCCACTGGCATGGCGGGCGAAACGTATTTGCGGAAAACGCGGAAGAGTTGTGTCCGCATCCACGCGTTCGGCACTTCGGCTGTACGCATGAAAAGGGCGATGGAAGACTCTGACGACTTGACCAATTGAGAGAAGAGAACCAAGACCGGCTTATAGAGTTCGCAAGCGTCTTTGAGAATGTCTGGGTAGTACTCACCAGTGGCGAGCGTGATCCATGTGTGGCCTTCGGTTTTGTAATCACCAAATGTCTTTGGCCGTGCCATAACCCAACCTTTCGCGCCAGCATTTCCCGAAGCAATGAGATGCAAGCAAGCACATGATAGACCTACGAATTTGAAATGCAATGGGAAACGGTCAGCATGACCACCCCTATTGCCCAAACCGATCCCCCGGCCAGAGCGCGTGGCCGCAGAGAAATGCCTGTCCGCTGAGCGGCTTGCCGCCTTCCATCTGCACCGTCAACAGGCGCAGCGTGCCAGATCCGGTCTGAAGTAATGGACCCTCTCCGCTGCAATCAACCACAGCGCCGGCCGGGTGCCCATCGGCCATCGGCGGGCAGACCTCGACACGCAGCACCTTGACCCGACCGGCATGCCCCCCCGTGCGCAGGCGCA
>CAIYET010000501.1 GCA_903925285.1 Candidatus Hydrogenedentota bacterium
AGACGAGCGGCCATGCGCAGGAGAATCCAGACCGCTCGCGACTCTACGCCCATTTCGCGCACATGCCACACGAGGGGGCGTCGAGCAAGCCTCGCGGCGACGGGTCCGATCACGTTGTACAGGGTATTGACATGGACGACGTCCGCGTTCAAGCGGCGAATCGTCCTTGTGACGCGCACGAGGGATGCCGGATAGGTCAGGAAAAAGCGCAGGAGTTTCGCAGGATCGAGGGCCTTGCGCGGTGAGACGAGCGGCAGTTCGACGACGGACACGCCGTGCGCCCGGTAACGCGCTGCCATCGGATCGCCCATCTTGAGAATGACGGCTGGCGCGAAGCGGTCATTGGGCAGATGCGTGACGATGTCGAAGAGGGATCGGTCGGATCCTCCGCAGACATCGGAGGTATAGTGGCAGAAAACAACGCGCAACGGCGTCCGGGGCGGCACGCGATCACGTGTCATGGTTTCACGCCTCCTCCGCAGCCTTCGGAGGCGACGCCGCGTCGACGATCTGCTGCGCGTCGACGGCCATCAGGGTCGATAGTGCAAGCAAGAGCCATAGCGACTGGGCCATGACGGGCCACTGGAAAAAGTTCTCGAACGCGGAATGCAGGAAATAGCCGAAAAGGGCCGCCGTCACGCACGTAATGAGGTTATAACCGGACTCGTCGAAGTACTTGAGGCGGCGCGCCTTGAGCATGTCGAGAAACCATCGAAAGAAGAACCAGAGCAGGGCGGCCAGTCCCACGGCGCCGATGCGGGCCAATATTTGCAAGTAGGCGCTGTGTACCGTGGACTCGATCCACAATGGCTTGGCCATGACGCGTTTGCTGGGCGGCGGCGGAACGTAGTGATGGCTCTCGACAATAGCCTTAACGCTGAACTCGCAGCCCCATCCGAGTCCGAAGATGGGATATTCGCGAAAGATGTGCCATGCCGCCGTGTAGTAATTTACGCGTTCAAGCAACGATTTTTCCCGGTGCGAGATTTCGATCGTCTCCAATCGTTTGACAATGACATGCCCCAAGAGCGCCGTGAATACCACGCCTATCATCATTGTGACCGCTATCATCAGCCATGTCTTTCGGACGCTGAAGAAGATCCAGGCCAGGCAGACGGCAATGGCGATCCACGACGCGCGTGTATTGGTGAATACGGCCGCGACGAGGCAGATGCAAACGCATCCCGTTCCAATCAGCTTGGCCAACCGCGAACGGCTGGACAGCACCAAGCCGGCCGCAATCCCGACGGCGAGCACCATCATGCCGCCCAAAGGCGTGGCGCCATAAAAGGATCCCCCGCGAATGCCCCCGTGAAATACCTCGTCCCCAAGCACCTGGTTGCCGGCAATTCCTATTCCGGTGAAGTGTTGGAGTGTTCCGTGAATGCCCAGCAGCGTCATTCCGATCACGAAACAGAAGAGTATCGTCTCCACCTGCCGACGGTCGCCGACGCGATGAATGACCAACAAATAGAGCACCGTGTACTCCATGTATTGCCGAAAGTCTTGAACGGCTGCCCTGAACGAGTTGCCAAGGTATACCGCTGTAAGCAGTCCGATGAGAGACGCCATGACGTAGACGCCGAAACTCCACTTTGGCAGCGCTGGCGACAGACGCTCGCCTCGTACGATAAACAAGAGGATCTCTTTGGCCGCGAGGGCAAGAATCATTAGTTCCGGCAGATTGAGCGTGACCGAGAGTACTTCCGCATGAATCGATCCGAACGGACCGATCGCAAACGCCACAAAACACAGTCCGTAGAAAGGGCTCCAGAGAAAAACAATTCCGCCTACCAACACGATGGGCACGACCGGCGCCGCCCACAGCGGCCACCCGGCCACCGCAAACGCTCCGAAAGCCAATAAACCGGCCGCCGTGGTCACGACAGTCAGGAGGGCGCCCCATAGAGGCCACGCGATGGGCGGCGTCTGAAGCGGAGTCGTGGCCGCGCCATTGGACATCGTTAGCGTCCGAGCGCCGGCTGCAAGATCATCCGGTACATAACGGAAAACGCGGTACAAAACATAAGGCCGACACAGAATGCTACGGTTCCGAACATGATCATCCAGCGAAAACGCGGCAGCGGCCATTCCGACCCTTGCGAGATCACTTGCAGCACGGGGTGTTTGATCTGGCCGGCCACTTGCGCATATTCGTGTTTCGACTTGATATTGGCGTAGATGGCTTCCACTATCTGAACCTTGCGTCCCAAGCGATTCTTGCCGGTGAGGGTCAGGGCGTAGTTGGCCTGCAACTCCAAGCGTTCCTTCTCGAGTCCTTCGATCAGCGAGTCCTGTTCTTTCAACTGGGCCTCTCGGGAGAAGACACCCGCGTCCGCCGCAGTGATTTTTCCTTTGAGTTCCCAGTAGATCGTATTGAGGTGTTCGCTGGAGAGCAGTGGCGTCAGGGCATCGCCGACCTTGGACGCATCCTCTTTGGGAACCGTCACGCCAATCTTGGATCCCAAGATATCGAGCAACGGCTTGGATGGTAACCATCCAAGCGTAATCTTGGGCTGGTATTCGGCGATGGCTTTGGTGTACGACTCCAAGTTTGCCCGTTCGCCGACCAACTGGCACTGAAGCTCCGTCCGGCTCTTCTTGATACTGTTGATCATTCCGACAATATCTTCGAGTCGAACCTTGATATAGTCGATATTATTCTCCGTCCAGAACTTCTCGCTTTCCATTTCCGCCGCTTCCAATTCCTTTCCCAATACGCTAAGCCGCTCGTCCAGTGCCTCGGCCGCAGGTTTTTGCACGGCGTCCTGGAATCGCGTAGCGGCTTCCGAGACGACTGCCCCCCACGTGTTGACAAGCAGTGGGGCGTCCGCCGCAACGCTACATTTGGCGGTCAATTCCAGAATGGGCGCGTAGGTCAGATCGTACGGCGTTTCTTTGGCGATGGTCACCAGGAAACTGAGACGGCTCTTGAGTTTTCTGATGGTCATGATGGGCGCGGACAATTGGCCAGACTCGTTGACGCGGGTGAGCGTCCTCGCCAAGACCTCGTCGCCCATGCAAAGCATCGACAGCGACGTAACATCCAAGGGTGTGGCCATCATGACAGCCAGCGGATCCTCGATCCCCTTCGCCGCTCGCAACGGCATCGGCGTCAGCACAAGCTGGGCGCAGGATGTGCTTGTGTTGGTGAGCTTGCCCACGCCGGTGCCGACAACACCCAGAAGGAGGGCGCCAATGAAAATGTATACGATGTCCTTGCGCACGGACTGCACCATATCGCGCAAGTGCGCACTGTGCCACTGGGAAGAACCGATCACCGCTTCAGACATGCCTCGCCTCCGCATTCGTTGTGCACACCTACCCGTTCACGAAACCGAGTCGAGTGTACCATACCCGGAAAACAGTCCGCAAAAGTTGTGCGCCCGCGTACGATAATAGGTTGTTGGCGCACACATGACAAAAGACGGGCTGACGCCGCCTTGCGAATGACGCCTCACGCCTGCTACTATCTGCCAAGGGTCATGTGGCCGTTGGTCTGGATGTTGGGCTGGGCGGCCGAAACTTGAGGATATCTGTTGAGGCGCCATGAGCGCCTGTGTGGAGGCACGACGATGCGACAGCGGATCGGCCGGTTGGTGGTTTTGGCGGCGGCAGTGGTTCTGATGCCTTGGGCCGGGTATGCCCAGTGGACATGGACGCCTCAGACAGGGCGCTTTGTAAACGTGAAGAAACTCCCGAAAGAAACTGCGGAACTCCAAATCGAGTACGCGCGCGCTTTCTTGGTGAAAGGCGACTTCAAGCGCGCCTGGAACGAGACGGACAAGTTCTTCGAGTTCTTCCGTAAAGACCCGCTCGCGGACCAGAACCAGTTCCTGCGGGGCGAGATCCGGATGGCGGAGGAAAAGTGGGTTGCCGCAGCCAAGGAGTTCCAGCAGGTCATCTCAAAGTATCCTAGCACGATCCTGTACGACAAGGCCATCGCCAAGCAGTATGAGATCGGGGACAAGTTGTACGCCCAGGGCGAAGCTAAGATGAAGGGAAGTTTTCTGCGTATTTTCAAAAAACGCCCGTTCAAGAAGGCCATCGAGGTCTATTCGATGGTCATTCACAACCAGCCGTTCACAGGCGCGGCGGCCGAAGCGCAATACAAGGTCGGCTTGTGCCATCAGACGCGTAAGGCCTATACCGAGGCCGCGTTCGAGTACAAGCGCGTAATCGAGGACTACTCGAGTTCGGACTGGGTAAGTAAGGCATGCTACGGCTTGGCGATATGCTATTGCGCGTCCGTGCACGGGCCTGAATACGACCAAGGTCCGAGCAAGCTGGCGATCGATGCGATCGACGATTTCAAAATCCGCTATCCCGGCGATGAACGCATTAAGGAACTGGACGTGAAGCGTGCCGCCATGCGCGGGAGCATCGCATCGCAACACATCCAAACAGCGCAATATTACGAGAAACGCCGAAATTTCGAGGCGGCGCGCATCTATTACGAACTCGTGGCGCGCGATTTCGGCGATACGCCGCTCGGCGAGAAGGCGAAACAGTGGATGACGAAGAACCCGACGCCTGAACCATCGCCGTCGGAGCGTGTGCTGCGGGCAAAACAGAAAGCCGCTTCATGACGAGAGGTGTCCTATCCGGTGCGCTGGCGATTGGCGTGGCCGCGCTTGCGGGATGCGGCTACACGACGCGGAGTTCTCTGGATGCGAAGTACCAGACCATTTTCGTACCGGCCTTTCAAAACGCCAGCAGCGAATACGATCTCCAAGCCGCGCTTACCAATGCGGTGATCCGTAAGTTTATGGCCGATGGCCGCCTGCGCGTGGCGCGCGCCGACGCGGCCGACCTTATCCTGGAAGGGACTATCCTGGCCTACTCGTTGCGCGGCCTCACGTACGACAAGAGCGACGAAGTGACCCAGTTTCTGTGTGCGGTGACGGCGCGCGTGCGCCTCAAGGAGCAGGCGACGGGGAAGGTCGTATGGGAAGACCCCGAAATGGCGGGCGAAACAACGCTTTACACGCGCGGGCCGGCGTTGGGCGCCAACCGCCTGCGTGGCAATGCGCAAACCTTGTTGCCGATGGTTCGCGCGTTCGCCACCGACGCGGAAAACCAGGCCGCCTCGGAGGCGCTTGAACAGTTGGCATCCGATATTTTCTATCGCACTATTGAGCCGTTCTAGTTTGGAGTTTATGTAGTGGACGCCAAGTCCTTTATGAGCGCGATTGGCAAGACAATGCCTCCGCCCGTCGTGCTGTTCTGTCCCGGCAAAGTCCATCCCAAAGCGCGTGAGGCCACCTTCGAGCCGTATCTGGCCGACCAAGCGATCGAGCGTTTCGTGAACGCTACGGTCGATCCGAGTGTGCGCGACTTGGCATACACCGTGTTTCACGGCGACGACGCCAAGCCAAGGGAGATTGTGCAGGAAGCGCGAACGGTGCCGTTCTTGGCCGACCGGCGTGTTGTGCTCGTGCGAAACGCCGACCGGTTTGGCGCGGATTCGGGCGCGGACGCGATCCTCGAATACATCGAGAAGCCGTGCGACATGACAACCCTGCTGATGGTGGCTGGGCAGATCGACCGGCGTACGCGTTTCTTCAAGGCGTGCGAGAAGTCAGGCGCCGTCATCGAGTGTCCCATGTTGACCGAGCGCGATGCCGCCGAATGGGCCGTTTCCGAAGCGCGGGCACGCGGTAAAATTCTTCCGGCGGACGTTGCCAAGGAACTCGTACGGCGCTCGGGCGCTCATCTCAGCGACGTTAATAACGCGTTGAACATCGTCGTGGCGTACGTGGGCGACCGCGAAAAGATCGCCGAAAGCGACGTGACCGCCGCCTGCGCGGATGTGGCCGAGGAGGAAATCTGGGCGTTGACGGACGCGATCGCCGAATCGCAAATACCGAAAGCACTCGAATCGCTACGCAAACTGATGGACCTCGGCAAGCATGAAGACGAGATCATCGGCACGATCAATTGGCTGCTAAAGAGCGCCTACGCGGTTGCAGCCAATACTGGCCCGTCGACGATCAGTCCCTTCGTAGCGAATAAGGTACGACCTCTCAGTAACAAATTAGGCCTCAAGAAGATTCGAGATGCGTTCCAGCTTTGTACCGACACGCATTTCATGATCCGCTCGACGGGCGTCGACGGCCCCCTTGCACTCGAACTCCTCGTCGTCAAGCTCGCCGCGCCCCGCACGTAAGGAAATTCAACCCTTGTCGGTCCCGCCGTCCCTCAAGGCGCGGATGGCGTCGAGTCCAGCCCAGTACTCGACGAGCGCGTCGTGACCGGCCTTGGTCAGACGGAATTCGGTGTGCGGAATCTTGCCTTTGAAACTCTTGGTGACCTCGACATACCCGGCCTTCTCGAGACGGTCGACATGTGAAGACAGATTCCCCTTGGTCAAGCCAAGCATTTCGAGCAGAAAGTTGAAATCCGCCACGTCGACGCCGGCCAGGATCATGACGATCCGTAGCCGGGCCGGTTCGTGTATGGTGCGGTCGAGGTCGCTCATTCGACCTCATCTCCTTCCGGCGTTTCGATGGGCGGAATGCCTGTTCGTACGAGGGCTTTCAGGCGGCGCAAAGCGTATCGGTTGTAGAAGTGCCCCATGATAATAGCCACGAAACCGTATCCGAATATCGGGACAAGCACGTCGAATGCGAACCATTGACCGTGGAAATGGATCGGAGCGCCAACCATGAGCGCCACCGCGTGGAGAGCGTATAGGATCGGCCAGATCCACGCCCACGTGCCGAGGCGTTGCGTGACGATCATGATGGCCAGGAACGGCGCCATATACAGCGCCGAGAGCGGCTGAATGTCTTCCATAGGCAACCGGCGCGTTCCGATGAGGAAAGCGCCCACGAGATGGTACAGGCACAGTCCCAGCGCCAGGACGACGAACCACCAGGGCCGCCGTGCCTTCTTCTCGACCTTTCCGCGGCCATACGTGGCGTAGCCTTCTTTACCATACAACCATTGGCTGATGCGCGAGATCTGTTCGCCGCCCCATCTGGCCACCGACAGCCACAAGAGCAGCAGCGTGGTGGCCGCCAAGGCCGCGATGCCCGTCCAGACAAGCCCCCGGTGATGCGCCTGAAATGCGAACAGCGTGAGATACGCCAAAGCGCCTACGATCGTGACCAACGCCACGATGAACACCCATTGCACGAGAAACGGAAGCGTTCGGCTTCGCGCGTATCGTTCGGCCCACAGCGCAATCTGGCGCGGGTCGTTGCGTTTATCCGGAGACATGCTCGATCCTCCTTTGAGCGACTGGAGATGATTATGGTTGTAGCATTAACGCCCGCGCAAGTCAAGAATTGGACTTTTGAATTCTTTCATGGACTCAGGGTAGTCTGTTCAACGTGAACTGAAAACAGAAGGAGTCATGCTGCATGTTGATGTTAACGACCATGGCCGCGCTCGCCACGTTCGGCGCCGCCACATCGGATATCTTTACCGAGAAAGTTTACGGCGCCGAGTTGCCCGGCAAGTACAAACATCCGGCCTGCATCGAGCAACTGGATAACGGCGATTTGTACATCTCCTATTACGGCGGTTCGGGCGAGTACGACCTCGATACGGCGGTCTACGCCGGACGCCTCAAAAAGGGTGGAAAAACATGGTCGACACCGAAGGTCATCGCCGACACGCCGCTCCATTCCGACGGCAACCCGGTCGTCTGGCAAGCGCCCGACGCTGTTGTATGGCTGTTCTACAACGTGCGTTATGGCGACACGTGGTCCGACACGCGCATCCACTGCAAACTCTCGAAGGATGGTGCGAAAACGTGGTCCGACGCATTCATCGTAGGCGAGGAGCGCGGCATGATGGTTCGTTCGCGGCCGCTGCTCTTGAACGACGGCGATTACCTCGTCCCCATCTATCATGAAACCGGCCATGACCGCGAGAACGTCGGCGCCGATACGACCTCGCTCTTCCTTCGCTACAATCCGAAAACGAACCAGTGGTCGGAAACGAATCGTATCCACGCACGACTCGGCGCGTTGCAGCCGTCCGTGGTTCAGATGACGGACGATTACCTGATTGCCTATATGCGGCGCGGTTGCGGGTACGAACTGACGTCGAATGCATGGATGAACCGCGCGGAATCGCATGACGGCGGCAAAACGTGGACCGATGCGACGGAAACCAAGGTCCCGAATCCAAACGCGGCGGTCGACTTCATCAAGCTGCGCAATGGCCATCTGCTGCTCGTGTACAACGACGACATGACCGAACGGACGCCATTGACCGTCGCGATCTCGACGGACAACGACAAAACCTATCCGTACAAACGCAATATCGCCGTCGGTCCCTTCGACTACGCCTACCCCTACGCCATCCAAACCCGCGATGGCAAAATCCACATTGTCTACACCTCGCACGAACGCACCCAAGTCAACCACGCCGTCTTCGACGAATCCGCCTTACTGACTGAGAGGTGAAGAGGTGTGAGAGGTCGTGAAGAAATTGACTCGCGTGTTTCAGTGAAGGTGGATGACGAAAACAGACTCAATTCTCGCATGTTCTCGTAGGGCGGGATTGATTCCCGCCTTCGCAAATCGACGGGAATTAATCCCGCCCTACGAGAACGGCATTTCTTCACAACCTCTGAGGTCACGAGGGCTGGGATATCGTGGGTATCCCAATCTTGACGAAGACCGCGCCGTGGCCGGGCACTTCTACCTTAAAGGCGTCTGCGCACTCGCCGAGGTCTTTGTGTTGCCAGATGTCGCGTACGGGTTGTTTGCCTTCGATGCCGAGGTCGCTCCAGCGTGCTGTGATTTCTTTCTTGGCCACGCCTCGGTTAAACAGCCCCACGGCAAGCGTGCCGTCGGATAGCGGGCGTGCCCATACTTCGGTGCGTCCGTCTATAGCGCGGCGGTTGCCTTGTTGGCCGAGTACGTCCTGGTTGATCTCGATGATTTCGTCGTTCATAAGCAGCGCCTTATCGAATGCGCCGAGTTGCGTCAGGTCGCAACTCAACAGCAGCGGCGCTGCGATGATCGCCCACAGGGTCATCTGAGTGACCTGCTCGTTCGGCGCGAGGTGCGTCGGACGCGGCGCGGCGGCCATGCCGAGCATGCCGGACTGAATCATGTCGGGGTCGTTCCAGCGGCCCGGCCCTGCGAACTTTTCGAGGCCGTCTTGCTTGAATCCGATGGATGACATGATGCCCCAGGTATCGCCGCTGTCGCCGGTCGTGCGCCACAGGTTTGCGTTGACGTCCGCGCCCCATTTCCACACGTCGCCCATACCGTACTGGCAGAGGCTGTAGACCATGTCGCGGCTGCACGTTTCGAGCGCGGTTTGGAGGTGGCGATACGGTTTGATCATCTCTTCGAGGCTCTTGTCCTTCGCGATGCCGCCGTACGAACACCAGTCGTGCTTGACGAAATCGACGCCCCATTCGGCGTACGCGCGAATATCCTGCGCCTCGTGCCGGTAGCTGCCCATGTAGCCCCCGCAGGTCTTCGGACCGGGCGAGGTGTAGATGCCGAACTTGAGTCCGCGGGCATGGATGTAGTCGCCGAGACTCGACATGTCGGGAAATCGCTCATTGGTTTGGATATTGCCCTCGGCGTCGCGGCCTGCTTCCCAGCCGTCGTCGATGTTGACATATTGGTACCCATGCGCCGCGAGGCCGCTCGATACCATCGCGTCCGCCGCCGCGCGCATCTGTGCGTCGGTAATCATCGGTCCCCAGACGTACCACGAGTTCCAGCCCATCGGTGGCGTCAGCGCGAGTTTCCGTTCGCCGCCGACAATGGTCAGCGTCCGCGACGTCTCGCCTTTCGCGTTGCGCACGATCAACTTGACCTGCGTCGTGCCGATACCAAGCAGACTTCCCGATACGATGCCCGTGGCCGTATCGAGCGCCAATCCGGGCGGCAGGTTATCCGCCGCATACGTCAACGGCGCTTCGCCAGTCGCGGGAATCAGGAACAGGAATGGACGGCCCGGCGTTGCGCCGACGATTCGCGGCGGATGAATGACCGGTTCGAGCGCATCGGCGAACGGGGCGATTTGCGGCGCGTCATCCGTCGCAACGGCGGTGGCAAGAGATTCCGGCTTGGCAGTCGCGCCGGGTTTCAGCAACAACAAGGCGCCGCCCCAATCGGCATGGTCGAAGCCGTTGCCATCGCCCGCATCGGTCGTTTCGAGCGTGACCTGTTGCGCGCCACGCAAATCGACCGACAACAATTTAGGCGCGTCGCCGCCATGCATCGTGCCCGTCGACGCGGCCAGCGTGTCGCCCACCCACACATCGAACGACACCGAGCCTTTGCCCGCAGTTTCGTCGTCGACGCCGACCATGGCTATGAAGCGTTCTGCCGCGCCTTTCAGGTCAATGACCATCGCGCCGTCGGCGTGCGTGCCAACGCCGTGCGGATAGACCACGCCTTTGAGCGTGATCGGTTTGCCGACAATCGAGCGGGCCGCCTGGCTGGTCCCGTAACCTTGCGACATCTTGGACAAGTCCAATTGCTCGACCCACATGCCGTTCGCCGGCGCATCCGCACCCTTGAGCAACTCAGCCTCTTGCGCAAACGCCGTGAACGCCATCGCCATGAAAATTACCAGGAATCGCAGCATGATATGTCCTCTCCCGTTGTTGAGGAAACGATTGTCCACACGCAGGAATTCAGAAGTCAGAATTTAGAATGGCGGCACCGGTGTATTCTGAATTCCTGTAAGCGGCGCTTGTCAAGTTGTTTTTTCGCGGTCTCTTACTTGATCGGGCGAATCATGATCTTGCGATACCAGACCTTGCCATGATCGCCTTGCAGCATGAGCGGGCCTGCCGCGTTTACTTCGCCGGACAGCGCGCCGCCGGTCACCTTCACGACCTGTTGATTGTCGTGAATAACCTTGCCGTTGAGCTTTGCGGTGACCTTGTCGCCTTTGTAAGTGACATTGAGCGAATTCCATTTGCCGACCGGCTTCGAGGCGTTGACCTTGGGCGGGAACTGGTCGTAGATCGCACCGTCGTCGCCCTTGCCGACGCGTTTCTTCGCGAAACTATCGAGCACCTGGATCTCGACGCGGCCACGGAGGTACACGCCGCTGTTGCCGCCCTTGACGGTTTTGTATTGGAGCTTCAACTCAAAATCCTTGAAGGTATCGACGGTAGCGACATCGTTGCCATGGAGGGCATTCGTCATCGTGCCGTCCTCGACCTTCCACTTGTTCTCGGCGCTGGGTTGGCGGGCGTTTTGCCAGCCACTCAAGTCCTTGCCGTTGAACAGCGGCTTCCAGCCTTCGCCCGCCGCCCACGCTGAAAAGCCAACCGCCAGGAACGCCACTGCAATCGCGCACGCACTCGACTTACGCATGATGAACCTCCTCTTGCTCGTTTGTGAATATTATTTTGCAGGATACTCTTGAAGCACGATGTTCTTGAACGACAAGTCCGTCGTCGGATCGTGGCCTTGAAGATGAATCGTACCTGGTCCCGGTACATACCCGTCCTTGCCTTGATTTTGCAAAGAGCGTGGACGCACATCGACGAAATCGCTCGTCAAGTAGCCGTTGAGCCACAGGGACGTATGGTTGCTCTCGCACACGATCGTGTAGGTAAACCATTCGCGGTCGCTCGATACGACTTTGCGCGCGGGCTGATTGCCATAGTTGCCGCCCGTGCCGAAATCGACGGGTTTCGTGCGGTCCTCGCCTTCCCACTGGTTACGGACCTGCGCCTCATAACCCTTCCAGAAGATGCCGACGGGGCCGCGGTAGAAGATGCCGCTATTCAGGTGGTCGCCGTTCGAGAAAACGTCGGCTTGAAAGAAGAAATCCTTATAGGTCCCAGCGGTCTCGATCTGTCCGTTGCCGTTCTTGATATTCAGCGCGCCGTCGATAACGGAAAACTCGGACTTGTGTCCCGGAATGACGTTCCAGCCTTCCAGATCCTTGCCATTGAAAATCGGTTTCATGTTGAGCGGACGCAACTTCGCGCTCTCGACCGTCACCTTGCCTTCGCGGTAGTAGAGAATGCCGATATAGCCACGCGCGCGCCCGCCGCCCAATACGCTGGTTTCCTTGCCGTCGACCGTCGCGACGACATTCGTACCGTTGGCCGTGACTTTGATTTCATGCCAGTCCGGCGTGCTGCCCTTTGGTTCGGCGATGGTCAGCCAGTTCGATCCATTCTCGCTCGGATGGCCTTCGAGTCCCGCGCGGAACGCCAGTCCCGCAGAACCGTCCGCCTCGACGCGCATCTTCACGACGAGTTCGAAGTCTGCGAATTGACAGGTCGAAGCGAGCCAGCCGCCCGCGCCCGTATCGCAAACGAGGTTCCCGTCCGCGACGTTCCAGTTACCCTGGCCGATCTGGGTCCAGCCGAAAAGGGACTCCTTGTCGAATAGGTTAATCCATTCGTCCGCGACAGCGCTCATCGAGAGGCATACTGCCGCCAACAACACAACCGCCAGTACTCGATACCCGTTACGCATGATTCTCTCCTTTTCTCAGAATATCTTCTTGAAACGCCAAAACAGGGTGACGCCCAATCCCGAAGCAGCAGCCAAACCGATGATGATCCAAAACGTCCAGGGGTCGTCGTTCTTCAGGAGCGGGAGCGTCACATTCATGGAAAATGCGCTGACCACCAATGTCGGCACCATAACCCCGATCGTGACGATCGTCAGGGTTTTCATGATGACGTTGAGATTGTTGCTGACGATCGAAACGCGCGCGTCCATCAGACCCGACAACACGTTCGAGTAAATCTCGGACAGGCGGTAACACTGGTCGTTCTCGACGCCGATATCGTCGAGAAACTCGATCTGTTCGATACTCATGCCCAACTTCGCGGCGTTCATTCTCAGTTTCGAGATAAGCACGCTGTTGGTATGGATGGCGTTCAGGTAGTAGACCAAGCTCTTTTCGAGCGTGAACAGATTGATCAGGAACCGGTTTTCCATCGAGGCGTTGATCTTGTCCTCGAGTTCGTCCGTCACCATGTTGATGACGCGCAGATGCTCGAGAAAATGGAAGATATGACGGTACAGGAGCCGCAAGACGACATCGAGAGGCGTGTGCATCGCCACGAGCGGTTTGCCTGCGAATACCGTGTCGTCCTCCGCCGCGACCACGATCAAGCGGTCCTGAAACAGGAACAGGCCCATCGAGGTGACCCGGAACAGAAACTGCTCTTCCGCAGAGTAGTTGCGGGGCCGCTTCATGATAAGGGCCGCGTGGTCCGGTTCGAATTCGAGGCGCGACAGTTCGTCGGGATCGAGCGCGGAAGACAAGGTGTGCTGATCGATGTTGAGATCTTCGATCAGATGACGCTTCTCGTCGTCGTCGGGCGCTGCGAAGAAGACGATGCTCGCATCGTCGTCTTGCGTTTCCACAAGATAGCCGTTCGCCAGTTTGTATTTCTTCCGCATACGTTTTTCGTCCTGCCGTTCGAGGAAATAGGAGAGGGAATGATATCAGATAGGCGGACTGGTTTGGAAACGAGGACCGGTCGTCCAAATCATCTGGGGGTTGGGGTATGGGGTTTGGGGTTTGGAGTCAACACGATCTCTATACCCCAAACCCCAGACCCCAAACCTATTGAGGGGTGGCCGCCGCCGCGAGGGGGACCGCGACGGCCGTATCGTCGCGGATGAGCAGGACGACATCGCGGTTCGAGGCTTTGTGCTTCGAGATACTGAGCACGCGGTGCTTCGGGGGCGCAATATATTTGCCTTTATAGGCCCGGGCAGCCTCGATATTGTCGAACACCTCGATGTTGACGTTGTCGAACGCGGCATACTGTTCGTGCAACGAGCGTCCGAGGTTGCTCAGGTCTTCATCCGAACTATCCGTCGGCACTACGCCGATGATGCCTTTGAGCGATGCCGCCTTGTGGTTGTTGGAGGCCACTTCTTCGGGCGTGCGGCCCCATTCATCGACTATCTCGAACTTGAAGGGCTGCGGCTTGGCGGGGACTTTGGCCGGCTTCTCTTGTATATCGTTCGCGTTTTTTTCGGAGGACTGCTGCGGTTCGGCGACAGGATTCGCGTTATCGGCGTCCGGGACCGTTTCAGACGGCGGCTCCGCTTTTTCCTTTGCGTCCTTGGCCTTCTTCGATGCGTAGAGTCCTTCGAGTAAGGCGCGGTCCGGCATGGGTACCGGCGGCAACGTCTGGCCGGTCATGCCGGACAGATCGCCGACCTCCTTACGCAAACGTTCGTTCTCGATGCGGAGTTGCGCCAGTTCGCCTTCGACCAGCGAGTCGACGGTTTGCTGCAAGCGCAACACATCGGCCCGGAGGTCGCGAAGTTCTCGGAGCAACGCCGCCGTATCGGGCGCGACGACGTCCTGCGCATCTTGACGCACGGGTTCGACACCCGCGGCCCATCCCATGGCTCCCGCCAGCGCGATGACACAAACGAATATCGAAATTAAACGCATATCGCTCCTCAGCCGATGCCTCCGGAGTTCTGGCAGTGCCGCACGTAAGCTTCGGCGGCTTTCATGCCCGCCTCGCGCCCGCGAAACCGGTGCATCTGTTGGTGTAGTTCATAGAATCCGCCTTCGGGCAATTGGCTCTTGTGGGCCATGCAGGCGTCGCGTTTGCGCGATTCGACCTTCGTGATATCCACGTAATGGGTCACGGGGAAATGCTGCGTCTGGTCGCCGGCCTCGACCTCGAAATAGTGTAATTCAAAGCGCCGTTCGAGCCGAAGCCAAGCCTCGTATACCAGCAGCGACATCGCCCGATGGTCGCGGTGCGTGTCGATGGGCCAATGCGTCAACACGATGTCCGGTGCAAGTTCTTCGAGCATCCCGTGGATCTCGTCGTACGCGCGCGCGGTGACCTCCGTCGCGCCGTCGATCTGCGTCGCGAACACCGGACGCGCGCCCAGAATGCGGCATGCCTCGGCGGCCTCGGCGGACCGGATGCGAGCGGCCTCTTCATGGCTCTTGCCGGGGATGCCCGCTTCGCCGCGCGTCAGGTAGAGGTTGACGACCTCGTGTCCCGCGCCGGTGTAAAGTGCGATGGCGCCACCGCAACCGCTTTCCGGATCGTCGGGATGCGCGCCCGCCACAACCATGCGCAGCTTAGCCAAAGCGCACCTCGATTGGTGTGATGTAGACTTCGGTATGCAGACGTTCTTTGACCTCTTCGGGGCATAACGCGACGCACCATTCGCCTTCGCGCTCGATAAACGCTGTAAGCCCATGAATGGCGCTCATGACGGCCTCCTCTGAATTGCAGTCTCCAGACATCCTGCTCGAATTGTGACACCTATGCTTGAACCAGTCAAGAAATGCCAACTACTTCGCCTTCTGCAATGCCTCGTGCATGCGCTGGAGCAACGCCATGGCTTCGTGGTGTACCACCGGCGCGACGCCGGATCCACCGGAGTTTTCTTCGCCATATTGGCCGTCGGGTTCGTAGGCGTGCGGCGGTTTGGCGTCGAATTGGCTTCTGGGGATGATATAGCCGACTTCGTCGTTGGCAAGCCCGATAATCATCCGCATTTTCCCGTTCATGACCTCTTTGCGCAACGGCGGCGTCTCGACGGGCGCGAGTGGATAGAAATCAGCGCCTTGCGGATTCTCGATGCCGCCGTCGGCGATTTCGGGATAGAGTTCGCCGGGGACGGTCAGCATCTCGACGTTGCCGATGCGTACCACGTCGACTTCGGTACGGGCATCGCAAGGCCAGTAGATGCCGGGATGGATGAGGCCAAGGATCATGAAGTACCGGAATAGGCCGGATATGGGCGCGTAGATGGTCTTCGCGGCGACGGATACGCGCGGGTTCTCGTCCTTCCAGACCTCGATGCCGCGCAGGGCGTTGACGGTTTTGATGGCGAGGTTCTGGCCGAGCGCTTCGGCCTTGTCGAAGGTCTCGTCTTTGAACGTCCGTACGCCGTCCCGGTGCGGCACGACGAC
>CAIYET010000502.1 GCA_903925285.1 Candidatus Hydrogenedentota bacterium
TATCATCGTTAATAAAGGTCGAAATCGCGTTCCTTGTGCGACCCTTCCAGGGTCGGTGGTTAAGCATTTGTGCCCGTGGGTTGTCACCCACGGCTATTCATGTTCCTCCCCTTCGGGGAAATTCAGTTGAGGCGACAACTTTCTCAAAGAAAGGAAACTCTCTTATAAAAACACGCTAAATCTGGATGAGCCAAAACTACTTTCTCGATAACCAGTCAATCTCAAAGTCAACTGTTATGGAGTTAAGTGGCTGCATGCGCAACTGGTCAAGCCTCTGTCGCGATGCTTTCCAGAACAACGGCGACATATGGATAAGATCCTCCGCAACATCGGATGGGACTGGCATTGTGTGTGTTATTCGGTACGTACCGCCGAGAGCCAACGGGGACGCAACGTCATGGGCACGCGGCTTTTCCGGGCGCGGTTTGCGGTCGTGTTCGAAGATTGCGTCGCGCAATTCGCATAGGTGATGCTCGCCGGGCGTCACGACGGCAGCCCAACCACCGGGCGCCAAAATCCGAGACGCTTCTTCCCAACTCATCGGTGCAAGGATTGACAACAGTACCTGGGCGGAATGATCCCGAAAAGGGAGACGGCGAAGAGCGTTGCTTACCACCCACAGCAAATTACTAGCCGTGTATAGTTTGCTGGCCAAACGTATTCCGGCCACGGATATGTCCGTCCCGCACCCCTCGACTTCCGAGAGCGGCGGCGTCAGTTCGGATAAAATGGCCGAGAAGACGGTCCCTTCGCCTGTACCAACATCCACGACGCGCAGAGGCCGGCTCGAGGACCCTTTTGTGTCTTCGCGAATTCTCTGGGCAATATGTTGCACGAGGGGTGCAAAGAGACCGCCTTGAAGCATTCTTCTACGCGCGACAAGTTCTACTTGGCCATACCCCGAGGCGCTTCGCCGGTGTGTCGTTAGAAGATTGACATATCCTTCCCGCGCTATGTCGAACGTGTGACGCTGCCCGCACATTAAGACCCACGTCTGCTCATAAAGAATACGCAAAGGTTCGGCGCATATCGGGCAAGCAAGCAACCCCTCCATCTTCTTGAAACGCGCCAGGTCATCTTCCCGCTTATTCATCCAGGTTCTCCGGAAAAAGCCTCGTCGATTCCAAGAAGGAAGTACTAGTATAACTGCGAAACCGACTATTTTAGTGCTGAATCTCGCGGCGGTGGGCTTCGAGATCGTAGCCGTTTGTGCGCAGATGTTTGAGCACCTTCGATTCGTTGCCGAGCACCTCGTCGATGGCCTTCGGCAATTCATCGAGGATCTCGAGTGGGATTTTCACAACGCCGTTGCAGTCCGCATGCAGCAAGTCGCCGGGACTCACAACCAGTCCGCCCACCTCGATGGGGATATCCGCTACGCCCACGGTGATGTCGCCATGCGACACGACCACGTATTCGCTCCAGGTCTTCATCCCGATCGCATCGAGCGCTTCGAGGTCGCGCACCGCGCCGTCGGTGATAATGGCCGAGGCGCCCAGAACCTGTACCTGTGTACCCATGATCTCACCCCAATGCGAGTACCAACCCTTGCGATGACACGTGTCTTTCACGACGCATACGCACGGCTTTGGCGATTTTGCAATAGACTCGACCCATTTGAACCGCTCGACGGGATCCGGTGGAAACTGCTCGTCGTTTTCCACAATTGTGCAGGTCGTCGCGAAACCGACCACGCGGCCCATGCCGGGAAACCGGCAAACGATTTGCGGTCCCATGAATCCTTCGCGGCGCGGCCGGACTTTGAAAAGCTCGATGGCGTTGGAAATGGTGGGGCTGTCGGCGGACAGCAGTTTCTGCATAAGTTCGGGTGACAAATCGACGGACATTCGATGACCTCCTCGTTGGCGACTGGCAGACATTCTCACAAATCCGGGCCAAGCGCCGCAAACCAAGACATTCCGAATGCTGAAGTCCAACTTTTTTCTTTCCCGTTCCAAGTTGAAACTCGCAGCCAACTCACGTATACCATTGTTATTGATATCGGCTGCGAGGGTAGCGCATGGGTCAGGCAGCATTTCCATTTGCGTCCCGTTTTCTCGAGGAGCGCTGCAACGGCTGCGGCATCTGTTTCCACAAGTGCCCGGTGTTCGAGTGGCCTATCGAACGGGCACGCGCCGATTTCAAAGCGCTGATCGAGAACGGCTGGTCGGAAGCCGTCGAGCGCTGCACGGGCTGCATGGCCTGCAATATTCTGTGTCCGCGCGAGGCCAATCCCCACACGCGCATCATGCTCGCGTGGCAGGACCGATACAAACGCGAAGGTCTGCCCGAACGCGCGCGATGGGTTCTGCCCCATCAGCGGTCCGGCATGATCGCGCGAGGCCTCGAATCGCTTCCCGGCGACGAGCGGGCCATCGTCGCGCAATGGGAACAAAACGCGCGCGACCTGCATGGCGTGGA
>CAIYET010000503.1 GCA_903925285.1 Candidatus Hydrogenedentota bacterium
AACCGATTATAGGGCGTTCCATCCGGTTTGTAACCACGGCCATCGGCAAATTGTAGGAAATAGAGATACTCAAACACCCCAGTGCCACCCCCATTCGAGTACTCGCTGACTACGTGCGTTCCATCGGAAAGTTTGCCCAACCAATGGTAGCCGAAATAGCCCTGCCCTCTAAATCCAACACTCGATTTGTCCTTAACCGAATAGAAGCCCGGCCTGCCCTGCTCTACGTCACCGTCAAAGTACTTGTTACTCCCGGCCGCGGCAGCGAGATCGATGGAGACCGATAGCGGGTCGCCGCTATCCGAAAGATATCCTTCGAACTCGTGGATGGTGCCGGGGTGAATCGGTTTTCCTTTGTATGTAAAGGATTTGTCGATTTCGATAAGCCCGTCGCGAATATCGTCACCGGATCCTGAAAATGCCTTCTCATCGGGTACTTTGAGCGTGATCGGCGCCTTTCCCGCGCAGGAAATCACCACCGCGTCCGGCGTCACTTTCACCGTCGAGCGCGCATCGAAGGGCGCATAACGTACCGCCGTCATCAACAGACGGTCGTACGATTGGCCCTCTGGCTTAATGCCTTTGCTTTTGGAAAATTTGATGAAGAGGAGGTTGCTGGGATACATTCGGTTGCCGTCATCGTGATAGGCATAGACGACGTGGCTGCCGTCGGACAGTCTTCCAAACCATCGGTAGCCATCAGTGACCTTGTCAGGAAAGTTCTTGTATCGTACGTAGCCCTTCTCGTCTTTTTCTCCAGTCCCACAGTATTTGTTTGAGCCAGTTCCGGCAACCACGTCCACAGATACAGTAAGCGGCTCGCCCCTGTCCGAGATCGGCACAAGAAACTCGCTCACCATGCCCGGATGAATCGGCTGTCCGCTGTACATAAAATGCTGATCGGCCTCAGCAAACGCATCGCTTATAGATGGGCGTGCCATACGCTGCGAGGCAACAGGTGCTGCGGACTCAGAGAGAGCGGCTGGTGTTTTTGGCAAGTTCTGAGACGCCTGCGGTCTTGCGCTCTTAGAGTTCTTGTTAACGATCGGTTTCCAGTCCTGCGAAAGTTTCTTGGCTTCGGCAATCTGTTGAGGGGTCATCTTTGAGGCGATATCGGCGCGGGTTATCCTTGCCAGTTCCATTGTTTTGCTCGCAAGATTCAGCCACATGTATGCTTGCACATCGTCCTTCGGCACCCCATGTCCGTTGCGGTAATGCAATCCCAGATCGTATTGGCCGCCGGCGTCTCCCTGGTCAGCGGCTTTGCGAACCCATTTCGCCGCTTCCACGTCGTCCCTGGGCACACCATGCTCGCCAGAATAATAAGATCCCATGTTGCATTGGGCGTTGGCGTCTCCTTGGTCCGCGGCTTTGCGAAGCCATTTCACCGCTTCCGGAATGTCCTTCGGGATACCTTTCCCGACAAGGCAGCGCATACCCAGCTCGGACTGGGCTTTGACGACTCCCTGTTCGGCGGCTTTACGCAGTTCTGAGAATTCGTCAGATTTCTTCTCTTGGGCAACCACAAGCCCCGTCGCCAGCAGGACAAGTACCGGGATGACACAATGACACACTCCCTTGAACCGCTTCAGCTTACTCATTTCCTAGCTCCTCCTTTTGTAGAATTCCGATGCTCCAATTTCTGTTTACCTCAGAAATTAGTCCGCTTCCGAAGCCCGCCCCTGATGCTTGTCCACTAACGACTCGATGATGTCGCATACAGCGCGGGCTTCGGGTTCATCTATCCGCTGGCCTTCGATGACGGATCGTTTGAAATCAATGCTGCTCACGATGCCGCCGACTTCGACGATGCCCAACGTGAGCGTCTTGTTGAGATAGTAATACACAAGCCCCAAGATTGCGCCAAGGCCGAACATCCAAAACGTTAGCATGCCGCACACGATGCCGATTACCACCGCCTCTTTCCAGGGCTTCGTGTAGCCGTAGAACGTCGAACTCATCTTAGACATCGGAACGACCCGCTTGATGCTCCCTGAAAGGGATCCCTGTTCATACAGGACCTTGTTCGTCAGGACCGTGATGGATACCGTCGGGTCGATGCCCAGTTGCGCAAGGAGCCACGAAAACAGCCCGCCCGCACGACCCACGATCTTAACATGCGCCCCGGTTTCATCTATTGGCACGGGACTCGCTTTCCACGATTTGATCACATATGCCGCCATTGATGTCTTTCCTCCTTCAAGTATGCGTTTTCAACTCTGCCGAATATCGACAAGATCGCCACTACGTCGAACTTATGGGAGCGTCACGGTATCAGAACTGACCATCACACGGGCCGCAGGGCATCCCGCATCGGTCGACGTGAG
>CAIYET010000504.1 GCA_903925285.1 Candidatus Hydrogenedentota bacterium
CGGTGCTCAACCTGCGCCGCGCGGGTCATTGGCAGGCCAGCAAGAGCGGCATCATCCGCGCATTGATCCATGCACACCAGAATGATCTTGAGCGCGTCTGGAAAGAGGCAACCCAATAGACAAGCCTTCCGTTGCTCGGGTTGAGGATGATGGCGAAGGCGGAGTGAGTCGGATAACTGAGTCGGATAACTTACTCATGAGTGCCTTGTTCAGGGGGCGTATATCACGAGGGAGCGTTCATGCGGCGAGCCTCTGCGCTTGGTTTTTGGATAGGTCGAGCCGTTCTTGGATGAATTTCGCAATGTCGGGCGCTGGTGAGCTATCGGCGAGAAAATGGGGCAGGGCGTTTCGCAAGGCGATGGCGACGACGGCTTCGGAGGGGCAAATGCCGGGTCGTATGGTTCGCAACCAGGAGCCGAAGGACGCCCATACGAGATGGGGAACCGTGGTGGCCAAAGCGAGCATGATGCCTTGGGCAATGAGTCCGAGTTGGATGAATCGGTGGTAGGCGTCGAGTTTCCTGCGTACGGCGTCGCGATACTCGGACGATTTTCGGTGAAGGTACTGGTTGCGGCCTTTTCGAGTGATGGGGGTCATCGCGGCCATCCAGAAGTGGTAGACAAACGCGCCGACGACGCGCAGGGCGCTCTTGAAGCTCACTTCGATCTTGAAGCGGTAGCCATAGAGGCGGATGACGTCGATGGGCGCCATGTGCAAGTCGGTGGTCATGAGGATGAGTCGTCCGCGGGTGGGATGGAGCACGGCCACAAAACGCACGAGGATGCCTACGGGCCTCCACAAGAGGTCGGCGGTCCAGACGCCGAGTTGAATGCCCGATTCGCCGTAGACGGGGCTTTCGAGCGTTTGCATGATGCTGGGGTTGTCGAACAGGGTCTTGAGGCCAATCTTCTGCCCGTAGCGTTTGGGGCGTCCGCGTTTGCGGCGTTCGGGGGCCGGGGCGGGAAAGTAGCCGACGGCGTTGTTGCGTACGCGGGTGACCAGATGCTGTCCCAAGTGCAACAGCGGCAGGGCTATTTTGCGCGAAGCGTAGTAGGCGTCGGCCACGAAGTAATAGGAGAGGGCATCGAGGGCCAATGCGTCCAGGAGCAGCACCATTTTGTCCAAGAGCGTGCGCTGGTCGCGATTGGAGAAGACGACGCCTTCGTGAATGCGGGCTGCGAGCGGAATGGCAACTACGCTGGATAGATGCTGGGCCAGAATGCCCACCGCCTGGCACGAATGGCCCAGAATGTACTCCGGTTTGGTGTTGGACTCGGACTGCTGATGCAAGCGCTTGACGCCCGGCATTTTCTTGCCGGCCTTGCCCACCTTGAGTCCGTCGCCCACCAGGACCAGCCGTCCGTTGCAGCGCACCAGACCCGGATGGAGGTTGACCACGAGCGCCGCCCACAGGCGCGTAAGCACCTGCACGTCCAGCGCCGGGCTGTGAAAGAAGTCCAGGAGCCGGTCGTAGCACACAGCCTCCAGCCCCAGGGCTCGCACGAAACTCGTGACGCCCCACAGGTCCTCGCGCACGCAGAACCCCACGAGCACCACCCCCATCCATAGAAATGTCCTGTACCGCGCACACGCGCCGCGCAACGGCGCGCACCATCGCCACCACTCGCACCATAGCCGCATCCGGGAGACCCTCCTTTCGAGCTTGACATCGCCGCGGGCAATCTGTATCATTATAATGATACATTTGAAGTGGCATAATGTTACAAGCACCGCGAAAGGAGAGCGTCCCGATGGATAAGGCCGTGCAGATGGCGCGCCGGATCGAAAAGATCAAGAAGGCATTGGCGGACTTGGGCGACATGCGCCCGGGTTCCCTGTCCACCCAAACCCGAAGCTGGGGAGGACAGTACGGCCAGCTAAGCTACACCCATCTTGGAAAAGGCCACACCGAATACGTGCCCCCGGAACGCGTCAAAGAGGTGAAACGGCAGATCGACAATTACCGCAAGTTCAAAGAACTCACCCAG
>CAIYET010000505.1 GCA_903925285.1 Candidatus Hydrogenedentota bacterium
CCGGGGAATCTGCCCAAGGCTCTCGCTCCAGTTTTCATCGGGCGCAAGGACGATGCTCCCTGTCGAAAATGGTCGTGGCATAACCAATTGCTCGTTGCATTGTCCGGCACATCAGATGCTCGTGGTTTTCGCCAGTGGGATGCAGTTGGACGGAAGCTCAAGAAGGGAAGCAAGGCGATTTGGATTCTGGCCCCGTGCATGGGGTCCGTCAAGGAGAAAGACGAGAATGGCGACGAGGCCAAGAAGAACGTCCTCTACGGCTTCAAGGGCATTCCGGTGTTTGCCGTGGAGGATACTGAAGGCAAGTCGCTTCCCGGTAATGAGCGGTATGACGAGTGGGTTCGGAATCTGCCTCTGTTGGAAGTGGCTGAATCATGGGGTGTCCATGTCGGCACATATTCTGGCGAAGGCAAGGGTGCTCTCGGGTATTTTCAGTTCGGGACGGGACGCAAGGCGATTATGCTCGGAACTGAAAACCTCGGCACTTGGGCGCATGAGCTTGTACACGCCGCCGATGAACGGATTTCCAAACTGACTGATGCGCGTCCCTTGTTGGAAATCGTTGCCGAACTGGGTTCTGCGGTTCTGTTGGAGTGTCTGGGTTTCCCGCATGAGGCAGACCTTGGCGGCGCGTATGCGTACATTCAACGTTATGCGGAAGTCTCCGGCAAAGCTCCTGTATCGGCCTGTATCGGCGTTTTGGACCGCGCATGTAGTTGTGTTTCGCTGATCTTGGAAACGGCGGACAAGGCGACGACAGGAACGGAGCAAATTCGCGTGTCAACGGTGGTACCACGTACGGAAACGGGGTGTAGGCCAGATAGGCTGGAAAAGTAGCGGTTACAAGATGTTCAAAACATTCAGCTTCGGCGGTAAACGCACGACCATGCTACCACGGTGGTATTGAACCAAATGATGCCATATTGGAGGAATTCTGATGCAAGACACAGTTTGTTACGCTCGGGTATCGACATTGGAGCAAGCGCAGCACGGCGTTTCCATCGACGCCCAAGTCGAAAGACTCACATCCTACTGCGCCGCAATGGGCCTGAACATCGTTACGGTTATCAGAGAGGAGGGTGTGTCAGCAGGAAAGGCTCTTGCGTCCCGTCCCGGTGGCATGCGCATGCTTAACCTGCTGAAAGACGGTCGCGCGTCTCATGTTGTGGCCATGAAGCTTGATCGTCTCTTTCGCAGCACAGAGGATGCTCTGAAGCAGACAACCGCATGGGACACCAAGGGTGTAACGCTTCACCTTTGCGACATGGGCGGCACGAATATCGACACCCAATCAGCCATGGGAAAGATCATGTTGACACTCTTGGCCGCGTTCGCAGAATTCGAGCGTACGCTGATCGCAGAACGTACATCGGCGGCGCTCAGCCACAAGAAACGGAACCGGCAGTTATACAACCACCTTCCCTTTGGTTTTCAGCGGGAAGGAAAGCAGCTTGTTCCGCATGAGGGTGAACAGAAGGTGTTAAAGCACATCTTCCAGTGCCGCAAGGATGGACTGAGTCTGTATGACATTGCCTGCCGGTTGAATGATCTAGGCGTCCCCAGCAAGAAAGGCGGCAAATGGCATGCGGCCACTATCGCGCACATCGTCAACAACGACCTCTATCGCGATCCCGCTGATAACCTGATTCCCTGGACCCCGCCGAAGAAATCGGTTGAACCGGCTGAGGCCAAGTTCATGGGGCAACTTGTGGGCGTGGTGAAAGAACTGGGCGACGACAAAGGCTCGGTGTCATAGGAGGCTTGGAAAGGAGGTATGCGCAATGGGCCAATGCAAACGGTGCCGTTACTCGTTTTATGCGCGGGATGAGCTTCGTTGCGGGAAACGGATGATGCAACGGTGTCGGCAGGATGGCAGCGTCCAACGGCTTGAAATGGTGCCGGGACTGTGTTCTGTGCTCAATACCGCCGATGACTGCTCGGTGTTCAGACCGAAGTTGTTCAATTGGCTGAAGGATTTGTTGAACAGGCTCTGACATGTTGTGGCGTGAACTATTGAGTGACTTGACGGGCGGCGTCTCGATATGGGGCTCCGCCCATTGCCTTGATGATGATTGGAAAGGAGGACACTCGTAATGACGCATCTTGCCGGAAGATGTACATGTGGCAGAAGGCAGCATTACCCGCAAAACGCCACACTGGGAACATCCTGGACCTGCTGGAAATGTGGCCGGACTTGGACCTTGTCCAAACAGGGAGAACCGCTGTTCATCAATCGCTCGAAACCGCCAAAACGCGGGCGCGCTGCTAACACTGGCTGCAATCCAATGGTTCTGGTTGCCTTGGCTGGAGTTTGGTTTGCCGATATGGCGATGGACGCGTATCTCACGGCGGTAAGGATGCTGAGCCGGGGGTAGAGCGCGGCAATGAAGAAAAGGACAGCTTGGGTGGGCCGTCCTTTTTTTGCAGTATTGACGCAGAGTGCAAAATCTGGCCCATCATTTCCCACAAATCCCGGGCCTGACCTTCCTACTTGAAGAAAGACGTAATGGTTCCCAAGCCGAAACCACTTCCGCCAGTGATTACAATGCCCTTTTCCTTAAACGGACGGTCTCCGTATACTTCTAAGAGTAGTTGCGGAAGGTTGTTCTTCAGAAGAATCAGAATCCTCATAGCTCTCCGGGGGTCTGGTCCTTTGGTTCCGATACTTCCGCAAGCGGCGAATATATCCTGGAAACTAGAATCCTCCTTTCTTAGCTCTTCGTCTACTCCCTTTATAATTGGATCTTGAAGTACGGCCTTCATTTGCTGCTTTAGTTTCTGAATGTCATTGCTCTTGCTCGTCCTCTGAAATAGATTCTCCAATCCAACATTAAGAAGTTCGTCCCCTACATGCACACTAAGGTTTCCAAGTGCCTCCACTTGGTCCTGTGCCGTTTCGTCGGGCGAAACAAAATCAGCCAAGATGTGTATTTCATAAACGATTGTTGCTAAACCCGTAGACATCTCGTGAGGAAGACCGAATTCACTTTGAGTTTGTGAATGCATCCACTGATTTCTATTTATCCACTCTGTCTTGACAATGTCGTAAATCGCAAGGCGCAGCTTGGCTATTTCATCAGCGGTAAAAATCCCTTTTGCCAGCATATCATCCAGTTTCTTGTCGAATTTCTTACGGAACGGTTCAGCACCCTTGGCTCTTGCCGGGTCAACGGCATTGTAGCCCCAGTGGAAGAACCACCGGTGCAACAATGAGGAAAAGTCATCTGGGAGTCTTCCTGCAATTTCAGGCGCGTTTTCCTGAAGCTTCTTCTTAAGCTCATCACCTTGGAGTGCCTTCGCATCGTCTATACCATTTGCATTGAATTTATCCAGATAGTCCTTCAACTTCTGTTGGGATGCTGTATCAGTAATTCCAAGCACTTGAAATACGAGCTTTGTGTGTTTGTCTCCAGTGAAACCGTAGGCCGGTCGCACAAGACAAATGAGATGAAAGCACAACGTTGACACAACAACGACAACGAAACGTGGCCTACTCATCAGTGCACCTCTTGTGATTGCTTCAACCAATGCTCTCTTCTATTTCTCACAAGACTAATCCGGAATCATCAACGCGGTATTCTTTATTTCCAATCACAACCTTCACAAGCTTCGGGACAACGGACTTATCATCATATGTTTCCTTGGAGCCAAGCCACTTACTTACAGTGCCGGACTGCTTTGTTTGGGAAACCATTTGCAGCGCAAAGGTCACCGTGATTGGATACGACTTGTGCATAAGGCCGAATGTCACCTCAATCTCCGTAGTTTGTTGAACATATTTTGCAACATCAAGCACATTCGCAAACGTAAAGAGGCACATTTCAGTCTTCGGGTCTACGCTCACCGTTGAGGATGGAATACTCTTGCCGTCATTACTTATAACCACATCGATATCGGCATAACATAATCTCACTGGTACGGATAACACGAAGTCGTGGGTGGCAAGAAGATGTGATTGAAGCGATAAAGTTATGCTCAGAATCTGCTTCTCCACCTGTCTGAGTAATTGCGTATCGTTTGTCTTTCCATACAAGTAGAGGATGTCCTGAATATGAACATTCGCGTTGTTTACCATGTCCTTGGTTATCTTCGCGTAATCGTCTGTTGACTTGCTCTCCAGCATGAGTTCGGCACGTATGCGTTTGTGTAGCGAGACATCATGCATTTCATCGATGTTCTGGAGAAGAAGGTCGTCAGCAGTCTTGTATTCCTTCAGCGTCGCATATTGCATAGCCGCAAAAAGAACATTATTCCATTCGCTCTTTTGAGAGTTCTTTAATATGACTTCAAGCCCCTGATGCACCTGAGCCGCTGTCGCATTGTTGCCCAGCATGGCTAGGCGATTAATGTTGACGGCAGCAAGGAATGGGTCCTTTCGAAAGATACCTTTGTTCGTTTCGTCAAACTTCGCGTAACACTCCAAAGCTTTGGCTTCATCTTTGTTTTCCTGAGCAGCGAGACCAAAGTAATACCAGAACGGAGGGAAGGCTCGAAAATCTCCCTGCATGCGCTCTAGTTTCCTGAATCGTCTCTCAGAGTCGCTGTCTTTCAGAGCTTCAACATAGTCATTAACCTGATTCTCAGCGAGACGATACTCGTCGGGCCACTTATACTTGTTGGTCAATCGGACTGTTATCTCGAAGAACTCTTTTCGTATGCCATTCAGGTCATTCATTATTTGCTGGTCAATTGACCATTCTGATTCTTGACGCTGCTGTTTATATTGCTCTAGGTTCTTTCTGTAGTTGAAGTAGCTGCTGCCAACGCCATATATGGCGGAGCTCGCAAGACTGAACGGATTTATCGCAATAACGGACGTACCGGATGTTGCCCCTGAAATGGCATCATAAAGCGCGTTGGACACTTGACGTTCGTAGTTCTGTTCAACGAGGGTCTTTTGTTTGTCTTGTATTTTCTGCGCAGTAAGGCGATCCATGAGATGTGTGAAAATACTTACAATCTCATCATCTTTGATTTTACTTGCATTAATATTGTTGATGATGTTGGTATATTCTTGGTCCAGGATGACAATGTCATTGTATGATATGACCTTGCAGAGCGACTCCATGGCATAGTTGAGGCAAAGAAGCGTTTGAATCGGATCATAAGCCTTGGCGTCGTCAGCACCCGCCGGAGTCTGAGCAAGAGAAACGCCCTGAGAACCCAAGGCAAGAAAGACCGCCAACACAACAGCAAACCGAAAGTGGTGCTTCATTGCTTTCTCCTCCCATCGAGTATACGAGTTTCTTGACCCTTATTCCGTCCCTAATTCATTTCACTATACCAAGACAGCATCGGATGGGCTGTCAACCTTGAGTCGCTCTAAAACCGCCCTAACGCATATTCCCTTCCGCATAAGGGGCTTCGTTCGGCCCTGCTTCTCATTTTGCGCCTGAATTACGAGATGTTCTTGTCCTTCGATTCGTGGCGTTTCCTCCATCCAACTGTCGTACTGGCAATATAGCGACGCCCAAAGCCGGAAGTCAAATAATATCCCGTTTTGGGATATGGCTAAAGCCCCGCCTATAAGTACCGTCGGGCCAAAGGCGGTACAGACCGTGACGAAATCCATATTCACAGCGGACTATGAGCGCTTTCGATCCCTATTGGTTGAGACAAGAAAGAAAGCCGGATTGACCCAAGTGGAGGTCGCCGAACGCCTGTCCCGCCCGCAGTCCTTTGTCTGCAAGTACGAACAAGGGGAAAGACGATTGGATGTCGTCGAGTTCATCCAAGTCGCCAACGCCCTCGGTATCGACCCTGCCAAGTTCATCAGGACGCTGACGAGCGGTAGCTGAGCGATTCAGGTTCCGAACGATTGGACGTGACGCTGCCGAAAGTGCTGGATTTCGGGCCGGATGAGGGGAAGGGGCGGAAGGCGACGTACCTCTGAACTAATGTTTCAATCCACACTCCCGCGAAGGGAGTGACTCTTAAGACTTGTTTTGTTTTGTGTATTCGTGGAGTTTCAATCCACACTCCCGCGAAGGGA
>CAIYET010000506.1 GCA_903925285.1 Candidatus Hydrogenedentota bacterium
AATGCATAACAACCCAAATCAAAGAAAGGAACAACGTTATGGTTATTCGAACGCAATGCAAGAAATGCGGCGCGACGATCAAACTCGATTTCGGCAATCTGACCAAGGATGAAGCCTTGGTGGTCGCCGAGAAGATGGACCAAACGCCGCGCGAGTGTCCAGGACAACATATGGAACTCGGAGGATTTCGCCAACTCTGGTCCTTAGATGATGCCATTCACCGGGCTTACGACCTTGGCGAAGGCGAAGAACCCGAGCCAGTCATCTCGGACAAGGAATACGTTGAAGGTCTCCTGGCCGAAGGCAAGGACATCATTGACGGCGGCTGCAACACCGTGCCGGAACTGAATCTGCCCCGCCTCCACGATTTTCCCAATCTGGACCACATGGGCTTCGGCAACTTCAAAAACACAACCCACCTGTTTCTCCGCTGCGATAGCCCACGCAGCACTCGATTCTACGAGCGCACACCCAAAGAATCCGTACGCCCCGTCACCATCCCCGCCTGATCTTTCCCGCCTCAATCCTCGCAGTATTTCGCGACAACCGTGAACTAAACCGCAGTTGTCCAGCGCCGAACGGCCGTTCCAACGCGCCAACGTACGCCCGTACCGCGGTTCGCACATCTGTTCACACCATGCAATCGGCCCGACAGGACATCCATGGCCTGTCGGGCCTCAAACACAAAGGAGGTAAATCAACATGAAATTCTACGGACACGCAGAAGAAGTAGGGCAACGCATCGTGGAAGCGTTCCAACACCCGGATACGCTCCCGCAGGCGCTTGCCCCCATTTTCATCCATCGAAAGGATGATGTCCCGTGCCGGAAATGGTCCTGGCACAACCAACTCATCGCGGCGCTATGCGGCACCACGGACGCCAGGGGCTTCCGTCAATGGGACGAAGTGAAGCGCAAGGTCAAGAAGGGCAGCAAAGCCGTCTGGATCCTGGCGCCCTGCGCCAAGACCATCAAGGACAAGAACGTCAAGGGCGAAGAAGTCGTGCGGCGCGTGCTGTTCGGCTTTCGCGGCATTCCCGTGTTCGCGGTCGAAGACACTGAAGGCGAGCCGTTGCCGGCGTCCGATGACCGGTACGATTCCTGGGTGCAGGAGCTTCCGTTCTTGGAAGTGGCCAAAGCCTGGGGACTCACCGTCGGCACATACACCGGCAGCGAAACCACGCCACTGGGGTACTTTCAGTACGGCAACGTTTCCGGCCAGGCAGTAATGCTCGGAGTGGAAAACTTGTCTACCTGGGCGCATGAAATGGTCCACGCCGCCGACCATCGACTGGCGAATACCCAGCAAAAGACTGATCGTGCACACAAAGAAATCGTCGCCGAACTCGGCGGCGCCGTGCTGCTCGAATGTCTTGG
Organism: Candidatus Hydrogenedentota bacterium; assembly: GCA_903925285.1. Lineage (GTDB taxonomy): Bacteria > Hydrogenedentota > Hydrogenedentia > Hydrogenedentales > SLHB01 > DSVR01. The sequence continues at coordinate 1,377 of CAIYET010000506.1, forward strand.
CATGAGCCATGACGCGGACTTGGGCGGGGCATACGCGTACATTCAGCGTTACGCAGAGGAGTCGAAGCGGGACCCCGTAAGGGCCTGCATCGAGGTCCTCGACCGTGTCTGTAACTGCGTCAAGCTGATCATGGATACCGCAGAGACAGTGCAACAGCAACAGGTCGTTGTTGCCGCCTAAACCGTTCACGCCAACCAAGGCCCGGCAGGACCATTCAATGCCCCTGCCGGGCCAAATCGTTTCAAAGAGGTGAATTACCAATGAACATCCGACCCGTCAGCCGCGAGGAAGCGGCAATTCGAGTCCTCGCAGAACCCGACCATATCCCTGTTGAAGGCAATGCCTGCGTATCAGGCGATGACGATTTCGACAGGGAAGTCGAGCACAACATTTTGTGTCGGCTTCAGCAAGGCGATATTTGGGCTTGGG
>CAIYET010000507.1 GCA_903925285.1 Candidatus Hydrogenedentota bacterium
ACCTCAAAGGCAAACCACTCAGCGAGGCAACCCGCAATGACTTCGAATGTATCCCGCTCATTTCGTGACAGTAAGTCGTGTATGTGTGATCCCGTGAGGAGGTCGTTTTCAATGCTGTAACCTGAAGTGAACACGACATCGCCGTATTGGGAGCATCGATGGTCAAAAAGCCACATGTCGCGATCTGCGAGAAACGCGCACTTGAGATGACCGAATTCAACACGTCGCGCAAACACAGCGAAGAGGTTGTCACGGCTCCCGCATGGCAGGATATTCGCGGCCTGCGCACCCAATTTGTCCTCAATCCACCTGTATGCCGTCATGTCGTCACGACCCTCAACAAGGATGGTCGGCAACGCGGTGTTTCGCAGAGTCGCGACTATCTCGTCCACGGAAAGCACCGTCAGTGTCATCACTGACCTCCCTTGTCGAGAGCAAGCACGAGCTCCTTTTCCGGGTACTTTGAGTAGATGAACGGCGAGTGCGTTGAAACGATGAACTGGTTTCCCGTCCCTTGACTCAACAATGTCGGGAACAAGAGTCGCTGCCAGTCGATGTGAAGACTGAGCTCGGGTTCATCGATGAATATCGGGATACCTCTGTTGAAGCCGTTGTAGCACATGAAACTGAGCATCTGCTTCTCCCCCGCGGACAAAATCGCCGCGCGGATTGCCTCCTTGGTTTCGCCAAAGGCAAGGTGCGGTGTAACTCGAATCCCCTTGTCCTTGAATATCTCTGCTATCAGTGATGCGAGAACCGAGAACGGCTTCATAAGTTGCTGGCGACACTCTTCGATATCCACGACTTTTGCCTTGATCGAAGTGAGAATCTGCACTGCGGACACCTCGCCAGTCCGTGGTGTCGTGTATTGGCGCTTCTGTCGGGGGCGGCGGTCGCCTGTGATCGTCGTCGATATGAACTGAGAAAGCTCGGTGTGTAGTGCGTTAGTCTTTTCGGACACCTCGGCGTATTGCCTTGTGAGCAGGTCTTCTACGTCGGCGGTAGAGATAGACGCCACGAATTTGTGCTGGCGAACCGTCATCATATTCGAGTATCCGGCCATTGCCTCCCCGATGGGCATTCCTGCACGGTGCTCAAAGCCGCGCAAGCGGCCATCCGACTCCAGGGAGAAACCACCCTCGATTCTCCGGAATGTGGGGAAGAAGACAGACCCCGTGGGCACTTGCATCATCAGGCGATTGACTTCCTCGATCTTCTCAATGCCCCACGGCTGTCTGAACTCGTCAGACCACAGTTCAGTCACGTGCGGTTTCTTGTCTGGAACCGTGTACTGGACAACCACGCGCTCGCGAGCTTTCGTCGTCTTTCGGTCTATTTCCAACGTGAATGAGTCAGTTTGCAGTTTGGCGGATGTGAAGACGATCTCTGGAACGGTCCTCTCGACGTTTGGGCTCAACATGTACCATATGAGCTTCAGCAGCGTCGTCTTGCCGCTGCCGTTCTTACCCGTTACGATGTTCAGGTCCGGGTTGAAGGCGAGGTCATGATCCAGGGTTCGGTTTAGACCTTGCACGGTGAAATGCTTGATCATTCGCTACTCCTCGTTATTGGTTTCGCTTCCTTTGGTGCAGAACGTCCAGGCTCTGCCTCGGCGCGAAGCGATGTAGGCAGCAGCCTGTTGTTCACGTTGCGTGCGGTCAATGTGCCTCTGTTGTTCGGAGATATGCCAATTCCCAGTCGCCGAAATGCAGTGCGCAACCCAGTTCCTTTGGCGGCGGCGCGATTTCGGGAGAGACCAGCGGAAAGGGGTCAATGAAATCGATTCCGCGTGTCGTGAGCGCCTTGCGCCATTCCCATTCCACCCATTCCGACTCGCTGGCCGCTCTTGACCAGAACAGGTACATCACGTCTCGCGTGGCGATTTCTCGGGCCAGTTCCTCTTGCCACTTGTCGCCGGACTTAAGGTCCTTTCGTGCAAAGAAGATGCTCAAACCTGGAAGGGCCTTGCGCAACCCCTGAACACGGACCAGCACAGCCTCTTGATCCGCACTCGCATACGATGCGAAGGCGGTCCCGAGGCGCTTCTCAACCGCCGGCACAGGTGTCGCCGCAGTCGATTCCAATCCAGTTTGCACAGTGAATGACACCGACGCGATACGAAAGCCGTTGGCGTAAATATCTGCGTGCCCTGCCTTGACTCCAGGTGTGGCCGTAGTTTTGGGCGTGGCGGTGAATGTTGCATTTCCGATTCCGCCCTCCCAGAGGATTGTGTCCTCAAGGGGACATACGGTCATGTCGTGAATGCGCAGACGGACGGTTAGAACTGTGCCGCGTTCGATCTTGACTGGTCCCTTGCTCT
>CAIYET010000508.1 GCA_903925285.1 Candidatus Hydrogenedentota bacterium
CGCTCGGCGAGCGTAGGCTCCATGCCGTCCAGCCCAATGAGAAGCATGCGATGCACGTTTGTTTCCGTGCTCGTGCTCGTGCTCGTGCTCGTAATCGTAATCGAGTGAATTTTCAGGTTCTTCGATTACGTTTACGAGCACGAGCACGAGCACGAGCACGGAAACAAACGTGCATCGCATGCTTCTCATTGGGCTGGACGGCATGGAGCCTACGCTCGCCGAGCGTTGGATGGCGGAGGGCCGTTTGCCGAACTTGGCACGTATACGCGATCGGGGAACCTACTTGCGTCTAACCAGCACAATGCCGCCAGCGACGTTGCCTGCTTGGACCTCGTGCGTGACCGGCGTCAATCCCGGACGGCATGGCATCTTCGATTTTACGGAGATGGTCGAAGGCCAATACGCGATCCGTTTCGTGAACCGCGCCGACCGCCAAGCGCCCGCGTTGTGGAACGTTCTGTCTGCCACGGGTCGGCGCGTTGGCGTGCTCGGCGTGCCCGGGACGTATCCGCCTGAACAGGTCAACGGGTTCATGGTTTCGGGATTCGATTCGCCCGTCTGCACGGGGATCGACCGCTCGTTTGTGTTTCCGCCGTCGTTATATCCGGAGGTGCGCGAGTGGCCGTTCGCGGACATTCAGGAAACGGATATCGGGCCGGGCTGGCATGATCGCACGCTACCGAGTTTGTTGAAAGGCATCGAAACGAAGGAACGTATCGCGTGTGCGTTGCTGCGCCGCGAACCGTGGGACTTCTTCATGGTCGTGTTTGGCGAATCGGATACGGTGGCCCATCATTTCTGGATGTTTCATGACGCGCAATCGCCACGGCATCGTCCTGGGCACGAAGACGCCATCCGGCGCGTGTACGAACGCCTCGATGCCGCCGTGGGCGCGCTGATCGAGGTCGGCGGCGATAGGGTCGTGGGCGTCGTGTCCGATCACGGCTTTGGCGGCGCGGGGACCGGCGTGGTTCATCTCAACAACTGGCTCGAGGAACAGGGCGAGCTCGCGTTTGGCGGCCCGGAACGCTCGCTCGCGAAAAAGACCGCGTTGGCGCTCGCGCCGGAGCGCTGGCGCGGCGCATTGTTTCGACGGTTCCCAGGACTCAGCGCCAAGGCGGAAAGCGGTTCGCGTTTTGCGGGGATCGACTGGATGCGCACGCGCGCGTGGTCCGAGGAGTTGAACTACTTCCCCTCGATTCGGATCAACCTCGAAGGCCGTGAACCGATGGGACAGGTTCCGCTGAAATCGTACGACGCATTTTGCGACGAACTGTGCGCGCGACTCGAATCGTGGCCCGTCGTTCGGAAGGCATGGCGGCGCGCCACGGTGTATCATGGGCCGCATGTCGGCCATGCGCCCGATATTCTGCTCGAACTTGCGCTCGAAGACGGTTACTCGCACTCGTGTCTGCGTGCGCGAGGCGGCCCATCGTTCCGGCGTCTCGCGCCCGGCGAATACCTCGGCGGCAAGGAGCGCGGCATGAACGGCAACCATCGCCCCGAAGGCGTCCTGTTTCTGTCGATCCCGACGTCCGTCGGCGCCGCGCATATCGAAGACGTCGGGCCGACGGTACTGGCCGTCCTTGGCACGCCGTGTCCCGAAATGGACGGCGTATCGCTGATCGATGCGCCCGTCCATGGCGACGCGCCGTTCGACAGCGTGCCCGAAACGTATTCGCACGAGCAGGCCCGGACGGTCGAAGAGCGCCTGCGCGCATTGGGGTACTTCGAATGAGTCTGCGCATCGCGATGGTTGGCGCGTGCCCATATCCCGCGCCGCAAGGGTCGCAGGTGTTGCTCAAAGACACCGCGCTGGCCATCGAGGCACTTGGCCATGAGGTCCACGTCGTCGTCTACGGCTACGGCGTTGGACCCGACGATAGCGGCCTGACCATTCATCGCGCCGCGCCGGTACCGGGCACGCGACGCGTCGCGGCGGGTCCGTCATTGATGAAACCATTCCTCGACATTGCGCTGTATCGGACGTTGCGCGCCGTCATTCGCCGCTACCGCATCGATCTGGTGCATGCGCACAATTACGAGGCGCTGATCGTGTCGCTGGCGGCGCGGTCGTGTCCGGTCGTGTATCACGCGCACAACGCCATGGCGGACGAGTTGCCGTATTTCCTACACGGCGGCCGCATGCTGGGCGCGTGGCTCGACCGGACCTTTCCGCACCGCGCGGATCATGTCATCGCACCGCATGAACGCCTCGCGCAATACTTGATCGCCCACGGATGCGACGCGGGCCGCGTCACCGTGATCCCGCCCGCCGTCGATACGAATGCGTTTTCTTCAGAAGCGGAAATCGAGACGCTGCCCCCCGTCGTCTATACCGGCAATCTCGACCGATACCAAAACCTGCCGATGCTCCTGCGCGCGATGACCCGTGTGCGCCACGCAATTCCCGACGCCCGACTCGTGATCGCCTCGGCGCAACGCGGACGCTATCCCGGCGCGGAAATGCTCTACACGCCCGATTTCGCCGCACTCGGAGACGTGCTCGCGCACGATTGCGTCGTGGCATGTCCGCGCGTGTCGTGGAGCGGATATCCGATCAAACTCCTGAACGCGATGGCGTCCGGAAAAGCCGTTGTGGCCTGTCGAAGCGCCGCTACGCCCATCATCCACGAAGAGAACGGTTTGCTTGTCCCCAATAACGATGCCGACGCCTTCGGGCATGCGCTGACTCGTTTACTGCAAGACGCTAAACTGCGCGCGCGCCTCGGCCACAATGCGCGCAAAACCATGTTGGCCAGCCACACCCCGCGATCCATCGCAGCCCAAATCGTTGCCGTCTACCAAACCGTCAACGCCGGAGGCGCAACAGGCCAGCCATGAATCTCCGGTGGAAGATCAAGAACCTCCGGTAGAAGGCATCCACAAGGCCGTTTCCCCCAAAACATCCTTGGCCTAATGCATTGTATTCCAGCTACTTATGCCAAAAGTCACCATAATGCCGTCCATAGCGGATATGGATGCGCGTTTCCTTCGTAGATGCACCATCAGAACGCAAGAACTATGTTGGACTGAACGCGAGTCAAGTTCTTTGCGTCTTTGCACCTTTGCGTGACGCAAAGGGAAGAGGCGAAAATCCCAATTCTCTTGGAAAGATTTTGCTTGCATTTCTCTTTCGCAGTGTTCATAATGCGTTCGTGTGGACCGATGTAATAGCGTACCAGTCGCGCAGCACCAAACACGTAATACACTGAGGATGAAGGCATGGCTGAACGAATCTCGCGTAAACCTGACGAACTGGCCAGCAATGCGACCATGCCTATAATGCGATCGGCGGTCTACGAAATCCAGTGGTTCAGCGACGCGCCGCTTACGCAAATGGTTGGCAGCGCCACCGTCACCGCCAGCGAAATGGAGATTCAAGGACTCGAACGCGGCAAAACAATACTGGTTCCGCGTACGCGCCGTACGCGCCAGCCAGGCAGGCCCCTGGTCCGATCAGGCCACGCGCGTCGCCAACATCTGACCGCCGCCATGCCCCGCGTGTCATCGGCGTCAACAATGCGGGCGAAGGCGCACCAAGCAATATCGCCGCCGCGGTGGTGTAAGTTTGACTGCGAGATCGTGTGGAATGGAACCTAATTTGGGGCAGACTGTGAAACACGGGAGCTAGTGGTATGGGTGCTGATATCGACAGTGAAGTGAAGTCATTAACGCCTGAAGAAATCACAGGTATCGCGCCGCGGGATCTGCTCATGCATGTCGTGCAGGGCGTTAAACGTGAGTGCAACTTTTCAATCGGCATCATGCTTAACGTTGCAGACCTGGATGAGACCTCGTCACTGGGTACGCGAAAGGTAATGATTTCTGCGCCCAAAGAGGAGGCCAGTGAGGCCTGTCAGTTTGTGCGCAAGAATCCTCTCCTTAAGGGGCGGTGCGCGGAATCCGATCTCTGGGCTTTCGATACAGCTGAGAAGAAGGTTTTGGCCGATAGCTCTTATTCAGGAGAGGAATATTGGTGTAGATCCCTGTATCTTAAGGACTTCGTGGTGCCGATCTACGAAGAACAATCCAAGACTTTTATTGGAGTGGTTCTTGGTGGACAATGTCGAGAGCCCGGGGATACCGGTTTTTGGCGGCTAAGACAGCCTGACGTGATGAAGAAGGCACTCGAGATGAACCCGGACCTCCTGCCATTTCATAAGGAACTGCAGCCGCTCTACGAAAAGGTGCCAGTACTCGACGAAGCGAAGTTCAATGATCTAAAGCAGCGCTGCCGGGACATCGCGCGAGACTTGGCAGGGCTTTTTCGTTTCTATATCCAACAGAAGGTCGCGCTGGCGAAGGAGGAAAAAGGCCGAGCCAAGAGGGAGAAGAAGATTGCAGAGATCCACAAGGCGCTCATAGACGCCGCGTCCCCGGAAGAATACTGGGGGATTATGCCAGCCATTGCTGGGCACGTGTTCGATTGGCTGCCCGTCGATTGGTGCCTTATTCTCAGGCAGCGGCAGGACATTGTGGGAGACCCAGTATCCGGAATTGAAGAAGTGGGACGTGGCTCTGGGTCACGGGGCCTGCCAAGCAAGGAGGAGATCGAAAAGGCACTCGCCAAAGCGGGCCCTTTTCGGAATGAAGAGGACGCCACCATCTTCTTCGCGCAGACGGCCAAGGAGGGGATATCAGCCGACGCACACTGTCTCGTGTTTCCTGTCAAGGAAGGCGGACTGATGATCGCATTTCTCTTGGTGGGCTCTGCCCCCAGGCTCCAGAAGGCGAATACTGACTATCATTCTGTAAAGTCATACAGTGCCCAAATCCGCGAAGTGGCTACCGCGATGGGAATAGAGTACGGGGAGTTGGTGGCTCTTGAAATGTGGCGGCACAGGTCGCAGGAGCTTGAGGGCCAAAAGGAGAAGCTCGCAGAGCAGATTCAGCTACGGGAGGAGACGCTCATGAGTCTAAACCACCAGCTTCATGGCCCCCTTTGGATGCTCAGTGGGATCCTGACAAATGTTCGCGACACTATGGCGCCTGCGAAATCCACCGAACTCGCCAGCCAGATTGACGTCGGAGTCTTGGTAGCCCAGCACGGGAGTCTCATGTTCACGGGGATGGCGGGCATATTTGCGGGGGAACAGGGACGTAGGCGCCCGAAGCGAACAGCGATCGCGATAAATGTGGAGACAGAGCTCAATAAACTGGCCGACGCGATGAGGAGATCTTCGCAGTCCATGTATCGGACCATCGACATTGGATTAGGGGAAAGCCCACCAATCTACATGGCGATGCTTGATTTCTTGTTCATCTTCTACGCGTTGCTGGAGAACGCCCTGAAGTACGGAGACCCGGACAAAGACATCAGAGTCGGGTGTTCCTGGGAGGAAAAGCGGCAGTGCTACTGCTTCAAGGTCTGGAGCGTGGGTCCGCCTATTGACCCGGAAGACGTGGGGAATGTCTTCCGAAAATTCTGGCGTCATCCAGAGGCGTGGCAGGACGACGAGCTTGGGCTTGGGCTCGGATGCTGGGCTGCCAGACAATGCATGCTACGCGCGGGCGGCGATATCTATCTGGAGGTGAATGGGCCTCATTCAGTGTTCGTTGTTGTTCCACCTAGGGCAAAGCAAGACAGAAAGGAAAGGACTAATGGCTAACATTCTTTGGATGGACAATGATCGGACTTACCTGCTGCCTTTTATTTCGCGACTCGAAGGCGCGGGGCACACAGTCATTCGAGCCTACACAGTCGCGGAAGCTGAGTGGTGTCTGGCGCGGCCGGAGGAGAAGCTTCCCGAGCACACTTCGTGGAATCTTATTCTTATTGACCTCATGATGCCGATAAGGCAAGAGAAGGCCTTGGGCGACCGCTACTCAGCAGAGATCACAAAGAAAGGCAGATGCACCGGTGTGGTGTTCTATAAGTACAACGAGCAGAGAATAGATGAACTTGGGGCTATTGCGGCTTTCTTAACAATGCGAGAGGATGAAGAGCTCGATGAAGAAGTTGAAGCCCTTGGTCTTCCCCCCGAGAACTTCCGGCACAAAATGGCGGTCGCCGATACCAAGGACTTCCTGGCTTGGATAAACACACTGCTCGATTGAGGAGATACGGATGGACGCAAATAACCGGGACATTCGGATCGGCTTCCCCGCACTGAAGCCAAGTCTTAGGCTCTTGCTCTATGCGGTTGTCGTGGGCGTCTTGGTCGCGCTGCAAGTTGCCGAAGCTCAGCAGGTGCCTCCACCTAAAAACAAACTGAATGTCGCAATAGAAGAGTGCGAGCGCGCAACAAAACAGGCGGCAGACGCCGCCGAGAAAGCGGCGAACGCGGAAAGACGGTCTGAGCAAATCGTTGAGCAGGCCAAGGACGCGATCAAGCTGGCTACACAAGCGCAGCGGGACATAAGCCAAGAGATCAATATCTCGCAGCTCAACACTTCGCTGGCTCAGGAGGCCATCAAGAGAATCGACGGAGCAGTGCTAACTTGGCGGTGGGCAATCACGGTATTCATTTCCATCTTGGGGCTATCGGGTATTGTCGGCGTGATCTTTACGATTGCCCTCAAGGCATACGTCAAGGATAAGCTTGAAGAGATGGCCATGGAAAAGAAAGAACTCAAGCGTGAGACAAAGGAATCCGTGCAAACCGTCAACGAAGCGACGGACACAGGTATCACGGCGCAACTGGAAGCCAGTGCGAGTCTTATTCAAAAGGCTATTGAGAACGCCCCCAACTTAACTCATGCTGAAAGAATGGAAGCTCTTGCAGGTGCAAGAGTGTTGTCATGTCGTCGGGACCTAAAAGTGCACGACTTGGCGCCGAACGCAGTCGAGCAACTTGGTGCCATGAAGACGTTGGCGGCGTCAGCCCTTCCTGATCTCCGAGAGGCAATGCTCCTCTGGAAAGACGATGCGGCCTTGGTGGAGATGATCGAAGATTCTATCCACCGGATTGAGGCCGCAGTGCGCACAACCAAAACCATTCCAATGCCGCAAGTTCCAAATGATGAATGCAAGGAGGATCGGTAGTGGCCTGTATTCTCTGGATCGATAACGACCGTACATTCTTGATGCCGTTTGTCTCAAGACTGGAACACGCGGGGCACACTGTCATTCGAGCCCACACTATCTCGGGCGGCGAATTTCATCTGAACCATCAGGAGGAGACACTTGGCGCGGACGGTATGTGGGATCTTGTATTGATTGATATCATGATGGCAATGCAGGACAAGGCTTTAGGTGATCGGTACTCCGCAGAGGCCACGCACAATGGGAGACGCACAGGCGTCGTCTTTTATGAGATAAACCGTGAAAGAATTGCCAGTCTGGGGGCTGTAGTGGCATTCCTGACCATGAGGGAAGACGAAGATCTCAAAGGCGAGCTTTCTGTTCTTGGAATTCCTGCGGAGAACGTCAGACACAAGATGGATGTCTCGGATACGAGGGACTTCCAGGAATGGATAGAGGGACTGATCCAGGAGAAGAGGCTGCGATGATTACCGTCTCCTCTTGCCGGTTGATGATCTCGAACTGCGCCGTCCCGTATGTCTCCGTCGTCCCGTAATTTGCGCCCCAGCAAGATCGAAATCAGATGCATACCCGTGATCACCTGCTCCTTGATGGCTTTGTGGTTTTCGTAGAAGACCTGGGATCCCTGATTACCCTGCACCACCGCGATCCGCACATGGTCGTAGAGCGGGTTATTTCACCTCGGCGGCGATGCGGAAATCCATGCGGCTTGGGAGAGAAAATTGTTGGCGGACTCGGTCGCAAAGTGTTTCTTCTACCCTTGCACCGCCTCGCGCGCTTTACATGGAAGGTCCATCCGTGGCATCATGACTTGGTCTTGATTCATAGGAGAAGAAAATGCAGACGGAAACCGTCGAGCTGAACGAGGCGGCGGCCCACTTCAAGGAGCTTGTGCAACGTGTTGTTTCGGGACTCCACGTTGTTCTGAGCGAGGACCAGCGGCCCATTGCGCACCTGCTTCCGATGGGTGGACGCGTTGCGGGCTTGCACTCGGGAGCCATCTGGGCCAGTGACGATTTCGATGCTCCGCTGTGAATTCAAGGCATTGAACGTCTTGAATCCCGACTCCCTTACTTGGGCTCGTCGATCGTCAACTTGAGCCATTTGCGGATGATGCGGGCGAGGCGTGCGGAGGCTTTTCGGGCGGTAGCGAC
>CAIYET010000509.1 GCA_903925285.1 Candidatus Hydrogenedentota bacterium
ACCGGCAAGTCGTTCGCACGCCTACGAAACAATGGGAAAGTATCGTCCGCCTCGAAAGAAGGGTCCCCTGGGATGGGCATCGGCGAGATGCGATTGCCAAATTTGTCGTACGGCTCGACGGAGAAGGGCGGCACCGTCACGCCGTTGAAGTCGTAGATAATTGCACCGTTGTCGTCGAAAAACGGGCCGCCTTCCATGCCGATGCCGTTGCGGAACAGAAGATTGCTGCGATCGGAAGGCCCATATGGCGCATAGCCGACGTAGTCGTACTTGTTGACCGCCAGGATCATCCGGGGCGACAGCGCGTTCGCGACGCCGACACCATCTGACGTAGCTGCGGGGAGTATGACGCGATAGTCCGGATCGTTGGGCACGCGCATGAATACCCGATCTTCCGTCACCACGTCGCCCGTCTTGGGGTCCACGCCGCCTACCGCCAATTCCCAACCGGAAATGTCAACATCGTGCCCCGTCGTGTTCTCGATCTCGACCCACTCATGATCCGGCTCCTGGCTAAACTCGAACGAGTTGATGCAGAGTCGCGCAGGCGTATAAGTCCATTGGACCCAGTACTTTCCGTTGAGGGGTGGTGGGCTGCCCGTTAACGGCCACTCCACAAAAGAGTTCCCGGAAGAGTCCACGAATAGCTTCCAATCGACGCCTTTCCGGTAGTACGTAGTATTATCCCACACCGCGAAAATATCCGCGACGTTGAGGAAGGGGAGCGGGTCAAAGTTCCCGCTGTGGGTGATCTCCTCACGAGGCGGATCCTGCGGATCCGAATACGCTACGGGATCGGCCCCGCCCATGCACACCGCCACGTGCAGATAAACTTGGTCGTTCGGACTACTCGCATAAGGGGGAATCATAACCGTAAACGCCGTGTCCTGCCCATAGCCATCGCGCAGTAGCTTGGGCGGAATCGTGGGCGGAAGCGGAAGCGGAAAAGTGAAGAGCGACACAGGCGGCGGCGAGACCTCGTCGTCCAGCGATGGCACGAACATCCAACCGGTAGCGATCCCATAGGTGTTTCCCGCCGGATTAGAGATGGGAATTAATTCCGACTGTTGCAAGTTGGCAGTGAAGTTATTTTCGTAAGAATCAAATAGCTCTTGACGCAAGAATGGGATCACAGCTCTTGCCTCATCGAAGGAGATCATACCGTCTTTATTCAAGTCGGCCTTGGCCAATGACTGCGCTTCCAGCACAGGCCCGACCTTTCCATCCGGATAATAATCGTTCGGCCCCCGCCAGTAGTGCGTCCAGTACTGTGTCCAAGCACCGGTGGTATAGAAGTCGTCGCCAGGGTTACAATTACCGAAGCCATATGCCACATCCTCGGTGATGGACGTGCTGCCGATGGTGATGTCTCTGATGTGTCTGGTGTTGGAGGGGTTGGCGGGGTCGAGCGCATAGGACTCCAAATGCCGCCAATCTGTGGCTATGGTTTTTCCCGAATTGGAGCAGTACTTAGTCGCGACACGGATCTGATCTTTATTGCCACTGTACCATGGCACGGACGGATTGGGTGGAACAAGGGATTGATCTCTGCGGCCATTCACAGTCGGCCGTCCGCGATAATCGGTCGTATTGATCTTCAGGTAATAGCGGCCCGGCGGCAATCCAATGCTCGGACCGAACGTGAACTCCATAATGTTCGGCCAATGTTCCGTGGGCGGGGGCGCGCCCGGCTTATGGCCATCTTGAACCTCTACGAACCGCGATTGAGTTGACCTGGTCGTACCTGAACCGAGCCACCCTGAGGCGGTATTCGGATAGAAACCATTGCAGGGATTCTCTGGCCATGGATCGGTGGAAACAGTCGAAGGAACCGACGGAAGAGGCCAATAGAAGTTTGGAGGGAGATTCAGTGGAGGGGGATCGTAACGAAGGGGCTCTATTAGGTTAAGTTGTGCAATTCTCTCCTGCATGTCCATCCGCGTCATGTCGAATCCCAGCGTGACGGTGGAAACGTCAAACAGATATCGCGGTCGGAAGCTTGAATTTGGAAAGAGGTCGTCCCTGTCCATTTCGGCTTCGACGCGGCGTACTGGTCGTACCATCATTTCGGTGATGCGGATGCCTTCGTTTCCGGCGACGGAGTAGGTAATCTTGCGGTGGTCGCCCATGTCGGGTTTGTTCTGCGCGGCGTCCCCGTAGACGTATTCGGGCGGGGTCGATCCATCTGGAGTAGGAGGATTGTCTGTGTAGTATTGCACTTGCAGGTTGTCCCACCAGAGGTCGTCGGCTTCCATGGTGGCAGTCGTTCGACCATAGCCGATGTCGCGGGCATCTCGCACGTTCGTGCCCAGTTGGAGCGCGCGCAGGTACGGGTCGGCCTTGTACGCCGGTGGGATCGCGATCGCACCGCTAGGGTCCGTAAGCACGAATCCAGGACTCATGTACTTCAAAGTGCCAGTCGCGTCGGGGCCAAACATCGAGACGTTCACGCCTTCCTGCTGCAAGCCGCGCGAGAACACGAGCTGTGGAACGAGCGGCACGCCGTTAAAGGGCGGCGTGGGGCGTGTGCCGTACGAGGAGACGGGGGATGCCATTCCCCAGTCGTCGCGCAGGACTTGCGCGATTTGCTCGGCGGTAGCGTAGTTGTAGTCGAGCTTGAGGCCATGGGGGCGCTCGCCGAAGCTTGCGATTGGCTCAGGTTCGGACAGGGCATTGCCGGTCTGTTGCGCTTGCAGGGAACGGTTGTTGCCATCGGTCGAGTGCAGCGTGACGTAGTTTTTAAGATTCTCGTAGAACGCATCTTGAGTCGATGGGGTCGTGAACAATTCGTTGCGAAGAACGCGTTCGGTCTCGTCGCGCGTCTTCAGGACGTGGTCGCCGAGTTGGCCGAAGGCCCCGATGGCGCCGCTGCCGTCGACGCTGGCGGTTTCATAACTGCCGTCGGACTTGGGCATGCGTCCTTCGGCGACCAAGTTGCGCAGGGGGCGCCGCCGCTGGAATTCGCCCGGTTCGTCGATGCCTTCGAGATAGCCGAGATATTTCCAATAGACGAATTGCGCCTTTGTTTCGGGTGTTCTCGGGTCGTTGCTATCGAAGAACCCCTGCGCCGAGCCCCGGTTTTCGCCGAACTGCACGGCAGCCGCCACCTGTTCCGGCGTCAGATTCGACCCGTCGTTGATACCTTCGTCGACGAGGCCGTTTCCGTTGTTGTCGAGGCCGTCCATGGCCAGGGCGAGCGCGTTGCCGTCGTCGTCCACGAATCCGTAGCCCGGCAAGACGGCATCCGGGATGTATTCGTCGGCCAAGAAATCCGTGTAGGGTTCGTCCGGACGGTCCGAAGGCTTTTTGATATTCAGCGAACCGTTGGGGGCGCCCATCGTCAGGTTCCACATCTTGTGCGCCGTGGCCACACCGGTGTCGGGCAAGAAGAGCGTGCTGTATTCGAAGGTGTTGACGCCGGATGAAAATGCGGGACACCAATAGTCGGTCTTCGTCGCGAAATCGACGGCCGTCGAGTTTGTGGAATTTTCATTGAAGATTTGCGTGTCGAAGCTGAATCCGCCGCTGGCGTTGAGATTGACCTTGGCCGATTCGTCGTTGACGAGGATCGCGGTGCGGCCGACGATTTCGCACACGGGTTCGCCGGTGGATTTGACGCGAAATAGCACCGTGGCCGTACCGGATCCGCGCAGGTACTTCGGCGCGATTTCTTGTGCGCCGCGCAGCTTGTCGAACTCGAAGTCGGGCCAGAGATTGGGCACGGCTTTACCGATCATTTTCTCGCCAAGGATGTTGCGCATATTCTTGGCAACATCGGTCCATTCATTGATCGTGCGGAAGTATTCGGCCAGCGCGCCGTCCATGTAGATGTCGGCGCCATCGCTGTCGCGGATAACAGGGGAGCCTCCATCGGCGGGGTCCGTCGACATTGGCGGCTGGTAAATTGGCCTGGTGCGCCAGTCGGGGTCCCAATTCTCCAGGGTTATTAGGTCCGCTCCCAGGTTCCCCGTGGGCGGCAGGTTTACCAGATACATGTAGATTTCCGCGTCGCCCTGTATGGCGTATCGATACATGCGCTGGTTCTTACTCTCGTAAGCGGCGCTGTCGGGCGCCGGATAGGGCGTCCAGTAGTCCATGTGGTTATTGGTGATGAGGTCGTAGTCGTTGTCGAGGACGTCCACCCATCCTTGCCCAGGGCCGCAAGTGATGCTGTAGGTGCTGTAAAAGGTACTGCCCGGATCTCTGGGGAGATTCACGTTGTTCAGGCTTAGATACGATGTGGTGGCGCCCCGCGAGGGGGGGGCGTAGATGGGGGCCGTCAGGAACCAGCGTTGCTCGGCCGCGTCGTCTATGTTGCCGTCGCCGTCGTTATCGCGGCTGTCGTTTCCGCCCCAATAAAGGAACACGGTATTCTCGTTCGCCTCGTCCACGCCGACGGAACGGAAGAATGACGCCGCTTGTTCCTGTTTCTGAACACGAGCGTCGTCGGGCTTAAGGGTGAAGATCTTGTCCAGTTTGTCCCAGGCGCCCGTGTCCACGGGCATGTCGAGTCCGTCGTCCAGGTCGTTGTCCGCGCCATCGCCCGGCACGATAATGTTCGGAGTGCCTGCGAGTGGCGCCCCGGCCCCATTCGAGATCGTGCCGAGCATGCCCTGATCGAGAATATTTCTCGCAACGTCGGATGTGATGGCAGGGTCGGGATCGTAGCGGTCGATCGCCGCGCCCACGAACGTGTCCGCCACGAGCGGGATCCACACCGAATCCTTCAGGCCGTCGCCGTCGTTGTCGATGTCGGCCCATTGGTGAACTTGATTGGCGGGCGGCGATCCGCCGACGTTATCGATTACATAGGAGTTCTGAGAAACGTAATCCTTCAGCTTGAGGACGGGTGTGGCGCCCTCGTGGCGCGGCGTGTATAGGTTGTCGCGCATGCCGTCGCGCAAGAAGTCGATATTGTTCGGCAAGGCGCCGTTATCGAGATGAAGACCGCTGGCGACGGTTCGCGTGCTGGGGTCTTTGAAAGCCCAGTCCTTGCCTTGAATCCATGCGCCGTTGAAATAGGCGCGCCAAGCGTGATCGAGCGATGTGTAAGACGGATGGATGAGCTGGTCGTGGTTCAGGAATCCAATGGCGATCGAGGTGCCGGCGTCGGCGAGGAGTTCTGCGCGCACGGTGTTTGCGACGTTGGTCGAGGTCTTGAGTTCGACGCGGCTTACCGTGAAAAAGGTTAGCGCGATGGCCAGCAGAATGGTCAGCACCGCCATTGCGACGATCAACGCCGCGCCGCGGTTTGGGGAGGGGTTTGGGGTTTGGGGTTTGGGGTTTGGGGAAGAACGCCGGGATCTTGTGGAAACACGCCGCTATCCAAACGCGTGGAGATTCTTTGTTTGAGCCATGACTTTCTCCGGGAAAGTCCACAAGAGGTTTGGGGTTTGGGGTTTGGGGTATTCGGATTGAGGATTGCGACGTGAAGATTCGTGAAACGAAGGCCGACAAACGCGGCACAGGTTTCAGCCTGTGCGACTCGCACCGGAATGCGCACCCCAAACCCCAAACCCCAAACCCCAAACCCCAATCGCCAATCCGCAATCCGCATTTACGCCTACTCCCCCGACCGCTCATAGGCGGCGGGAATGTTGATCTGCAAACTGAAATGTCGCTTGAAGTCCGGCGCGCCCGGATACGGACTCTCGAACATCAGCCAGAAACTCATCGTTACAGCTTGCGGCAGCCGAGGATCCCATATCGCCGCGCCGAAGTCGGGCTTGCTAAAACAGTCCCATTGGAACGTAGCGCCATTCGCAAGCGCGGCGTGTACGGCGTTCGACCGGGGATCGTTCCACCAAGCGTTGGCAATCTTTTTTCCGTTGCCGATGGGATCCAATTTGTCGGTAAACGAGCTGTCCATGTCGTAATCGAAAAATCCCATTGCACAGAAAGGCCGTTCTTGGCGATTCCTGCTGGAATCGGCGACAAGAGGCTCCATATATGTATCGCCAACATATCTACCGCCGGGAGAATAGTTCGCCGTCACGCTGTTGGGAGGATACGTCGATAGGATATTGTCGGCCACCATGTAATCCAGGGGATTCACAACGTAACCCGTGGGATCCACAACGGGGTTTACGAGGTCAGGGTGTAGGTTCGGGTTCTTCCAGTAGTTGATCGGCACGGTGTCGTCGCCACCAGCCAGCATCCGAATCCACATCTCGCACGTGGCCATCCAAACCCGCTCGCGCTGCTCCTCCGTCAGTTGCTTCGCTTCCGAGTCGAAATCGCAGAGTTGGTTGAGCGCGGCACGGTAGGTCATGGCCATACTGCCCGACGTGAACGACGCACCCCACGGGATCGGAAACGTGTTGAGGTCCGTGGCGCCGACTTCGACATACCGCAACAAGGGATACGGATAGGCGTCCAATTGGTCGACCATCGGTTTCATGGTGCCATCTGGGCCGGGCAACGAGATCGGCGTGCCGTCGGCGCCCACTATCTGGTTTTCCAGGGCTTCGGGAAACCGGTACGGGTATGCATCGCCCGTGTCGTCAATCAGAATACCCTTGTTTATGACCTTGTTGTAGACGACGTAGGTGATCCGGGCGACATTGAAGTTGCCCGAACCCGTCGAAGACGAAACAAGACCGACAAACGTCATGCCAATAGGCGTTCCATAGAAACTGTGCAGGTCGGCGCTCTGGTGCGAGGTGAAACCCGATACGAGGTCGTTCTGGACGACCGTCAGCGCGCTACGGGCCTTATCGAATGCGTCGATCTGCTGATAACCGGTTTTCGCGGATCGGATGCTGCCCACGAACAGCAGCACGACGCTGGACATCAGCACGGCAAACAACGCCATCGCAACCAGTAACTCGGCCAAGGTGAAACCGGATTTTGGATTTTGGATTTTGGATTTTGGATTGCCGATTGCGGATTGCGGATTGGCTGGAGCATTCGTGTAGGTACTACGCAGACTGAAGTCTGCGCCACGCTTGCCGTCTTTCTCTTCGCCAATCTTCACGTCGTGCTCCAAAACCCGCAATCCAAAATCCAAAATCTAAAATCGTTTATCGTCGCGTCACGTACGTCACAAATGTTTCTCGTCGCCCGTCCATCATCTGCACAGAGAAGGTGACCCGGTATGTATCCGACGAACTGCCGGTCTGTTGCACGGTCGTGAACCACCCATCGTACAGCGAGTATGCGCGTTCGGTGGAGGCCAGCGATTCGAGGGTATTCTTATCGAGCCACGAAATGAATTCGCGATGCACATCGAGCGAGCGCAGGCGCGTCAATTCGGAATTGGCGAGGTTCGCCGCCGCCGTGCGCTCGGCGGCGACATGCGTCTGCTGCAACGAGGCCGGAAACAGTTGCATCGCGCCCATGATGCCCGTGGCCAGAATCGCCAGAGCAACCAATACCTCGAGCAAAGTGAAACCGCCAGTGCGCGCGGAAGGGGTTTGGGGTTTGGGGTTTGGGGTTTGGGGAAGGCCGTCCAAACGCGTGGAGATTCTTTGTTCGAGCAAAGACCTTCGCAGGAAAACGAGATTTCGACGGATCGTAGTACGAAAGGCCACCGGGGGGAAGGATGAAGCGGATTGTGGTTCATGGACGGGGCTTGGCAAACCCCAAAACCCCCACCCCCAAACCCCAAACCCCAGGGTAAC
>CAIYET010000510.1 GCA_903925285.1 Candidatus Hydrogenedentota bacterium
CGGTTTCCCCGAAGGGGAGGAACATGAATTGCCGTGGGTGTCAACCCACGGATACAAAACCGACATCCATCGACCCTGGAAGGGTCGTACTATGTCCATATCATCGTTAATAAAGGTCGACATCGTGCTCCTTGTGCGACCCTTACAGGGTCGGTGGTTAAGCATTTGTGTCCGTGGGTTGTCACCCACGGCTATTCATGTTCCTCCCCTTCAGGGAAATTCAGTTGAGGCGACTACTTTCCCAAAAAGTGGAAGCTCTCTTAAAAAGTACGCTAAATCCGGATGAGCCACAATGTTTCACTTAAGTTCGAGCGCATCGAACAGTTCGGGGATGGCGGTAAATTCGGCTTGACATCTCCGACGAAATGTAGTAGACTTCAAGCGTCCTACACGATGTAGGAGAATCGAGGAGGCTGATATGGTGCGGAAATCGGGCGACGTGAGCGACGCCGAAATGGAAGTCTTGCAGACGCTGTGGAAAGAGGGACCTGCCACGGTGCGCGAAGTGAGTGAGCGGCTTGGCGCGGGAAAGAATCGGTGGGCGTACACGACCATTCAAACGTTGTTGGGACGCCTTGAAACCAAAGGCTCCGTAAAATCCAACAAGACGGGGCTTGCCCACGTTTTTCGCGCGGCCATAACGCGCGAGCGATTTCTGTCGGACCGGCTGCTCGAGTTGGCGCACAAGGTTTGCGACGGCACAACCATGCCGCTGGTGATGGCCCTTGTAGACAAGCAGCCGTTTAGCGCGGACGAACTCGCCGAGTTCCGGCGGTTGCTGGATGAGGCCGCGCGCGCGCGCGTCGGCAAGAAGACTCGACTCAACCATTGAAGGAGACGACAATGTTGACCGTTCTTGTTCTTCACGTATCCTTGGTCGCGGTGTTGGCGCTTGTTGTGGTTGTTGCGTGTCGATTGGGACGATTTCGTCCCGCTGTCTGTCACGCATTGTGGCTCGTGGTGCTGATCAAGCTTTTGCTACCACCCGTTATGCCGTGGCCCTCGTCGCTTCAGGAAATGCTGCCCAGCGCGCCCGAAGCTTTCATCGCCACCGAACAAGCCCAAGATCCGCTGCAGGCCACGCCAGCCGTAACGCATGATGCGCCCACTTCCGTGCCGCCCGTGCAAGCGCCCACGTCGACGTCCTGGCGATATGTGCCGCTACTACTGGCTGTCGTTTGGTTCACAGGATCCTTCTTCACGCTTGCCCTGCACGTCTCGCGGATTCGCCGCTTCCGGTCTCTGCTCGAACAAGCCCAGCCTGCCCCAGATTGGTTGCAGCAATGCTCGAACGCGTTGGCCGGGGCTTTCGGCGTACGCCGCCCCACAGTCATGGTAGTATCCGGACTCGCTTCGGCCTTGGTGTGGAATCCGTGGCGCTCGAAGATCCTGGTTTCATGCGACCTGTTGAACTCGATTCGGCGCGACGAATGGAACGGAATCCTCGCGCACGAGTTGGCCCACCTGAAACGCCTGGACCTGTGGGTAGGCTGGTTGGAACTGGCCGCAGCTTGCCTGTGGTGGTGGAACCCGGTGTTGATTCTCGTACGCCGCCGTCTGCACCTGTACGCCGAACTCGCCTGCGACGCGTGGGTGTTGTGGGCGCTGCCCGAAAGCGGCAACCAGTACGCCGAAGTCCTCTTCAGGATTGTAAGTTCCGAGACACGACGGCAAACGCCGGTGCCCGCGTTTGGCATGGCCGCCGGGACCGCCGCCGCGTTCAAAGCGAGGCTTTCCATGCTTTTGCAGGGCGGCGTGGCATGCCGTATGCCCAAGAAAGCAATGGCCGCAATCATCGCGCTCTTGCTCGTGGCCGCGCCTTCATTGACTCCAACCGCGAAGGCGGCGCAGTGCATGCCCGTTACCTACGGTTTATCCGGCCCGCTGGAAACCACCCTCGATGCGAAGGCCGTCCTGGAAATGCGCCTCTATATCGTGAAGGACGGGATCAAGGACCTTGACAATATTCTCAATCTGCCAAAGGCTGCGGATATCAGAGGCCTGTACCTGAGAGGACTGGCCTCAAAGATTTCTCCGTCTCAAATGACGGCAGGGGGCCTGGCCGTCACGATGGAAGATGCCACACTCCTGTGGAACGGCAATGCCGAACCCAAAAGCTCCAAAGTCGCTCATGTGGCATCGCCCATGTTCGCGGTGCGCGGTAATAACGACGTTATCGTCTCAGCCGCGATACCCGCTCAAGTGCTCAAATGGCTCAAAGCCAAAGAACCTCTTCAGTTGAGTTTCACATGCCGTCCCGAGAGGGACAACATACGGTTATGGCTTAATCTCTTTCCTGTCAATGCTCCCGCCGATTCAACGGTGTGGACGAACGTGATTGTCCAAGCCCCTCCCAATCAATGGAACGCACTTGTCGCGGACATTCACGGGAAAGGCAAGGAACGCGCCACTTTGCTCATGTTCTGGAAACGCCGCCCCTGTGATCCGTCACAGCCCGTGCAGGTATTGCCCGGGCCGACGCACGGTGAGTTCCGCATCGAACACGGCGAACAGGAAAGCCAAGCGCAGGATCCCAAACTCACCTTTTGCGCCGAGATAAAACTGACCGAGGCCGCTACGGCAGACATTGAAAGCATCGTGGCAGGGCTGCCTCCAGCGACGGGCGCCACAACGTCCCCCGCCGACCTGCGAATCTTCAAGATCGCCGACAAGGACGCGCTGAAGAGGATACTCGACAACGCCCATGGTGTCGAGCTCATTTCGGCACCCCGCGTCACATTTCATGCCGACCCCATGTGCAAATTTGTCCTGCGCAGTCAGGGCTGGGAACAAGTGCTGAGCGGGGAAAAGCCGTTCGTCGAAGGGCTCAAGTCCTTCAGCGGCTCTCTCGCCGACTTTTGGAATGAAGAGCACCCCAAGGCCGTCATCATGGACTCCCTTGATGAGCAATTTCTCCCAAGTGACAGCAAGCTCACGCAACATATCGTGTCGGGACTTGCTTCGGCGATTGCCATTGGAAACGAGGTACATGACAACACGCTGGACGTCAATTTCTACTACAACGTCAAGGAGCTGATTCGCCACTATCGCGGACATCTTTTCTGGAAAGCGGGCTATCCATTTCGCTCTCGTAGGCACTAGGGGCTGTGTTTGGGGGTGCACGGCTTGCCCCCTCTCAAAGAACGATACGTAACCGAATCGGTCTGGAGGACCTGCTCAACCAGTC
>CAIYET010000511.1 GCA_903925285.1 Candidatus Hydrogenedentota bacterium
GCCGCGCCAAACGTTGTTGAGATAGGCAAATGGTATATGTAGCAAGCCACTTTGAAACAGTACACGCCAAAAGAAATCACGGCGCAAGTTTAAGGATGTGAACTTGACCCGAGCATTCGCCGGCAACAATCGTTGTGCCATCAGGCGATACGGCGCAGCATGTTAGAGGGGCCTCGCCTGAAAACGTTGCCACAACGTCACCAGTCAAGAGCGTCCATACCTTTAACGTGTTCCCGGCAATTGAGACGACATGGCGTAACATAGGCTCAATCGTCAATCATGTCACGTCTTCATCATGAATGACCGGGGTCATCATTCGCAACTGTTCTGCAATATTGAAAACAGCAAAGACGCTCTTTTTGCCTTCAACCAAGCAGTTTGCCCGGACGACAATGTTACCGTCCGTCGAAATGGCCAATGGTCCACCCGCTGCGGGACCAATAGAAAGCGAGCAGACCTCAATCGATTCAGAAAGATCCCAGACTTTCAAAATGCCGAGCTTTTGAAACGCCACACGCTTCGCGTTTGGGACAACTGCAACTAAACGCTCGTCAAGCAGACCGGGAGGGGTTTCTACTTTATTACGAACCGCGACGAATTCGGCGCTATACTCGGCTCTTTGGCCTTCTCTAATTGCCCGATAGATGTGCGCCGAAAGGGGAATAGTGTCAAGATAAGGAATGTACCTTCTCCTTGTAACACAATCACCGTCAACGCATCGGTGAGTTACCTGCAAAGGCTTCGAAACCCAGGAATCTACACGGCGGTTTTCCTCTGGGATGTCTACCATATTCTCGACAGGACAATTTGCGAACCTCTGTACAATATTATTTGTCTCCCTGTCCCACAGTTCAAGTAATGCAAGATTGTCTCGAACGTTATAGGTGAGATAGCGGCCATCTGGAGTAATGGCTGCACACTGGTCGCACACACATGTTGCGTCTACATGAACGAATGCTCTGCCAGTACGCAAAGACCATCCTTTCAGAACGCCCTCTGAGGACGCTGATGTGACACAGTCACCGTCGGCTGTTACGCCAACCGCAAGGATGCTTTCGCTGTGTTTCTGGGTGAGCACCTGAGCATCAGGCTCCTGCTCCATATTCCATAATGCAACGACGCCATCATAGCCAGCACTAAGGCAATGTTGTGAACTTGGGATTATGGCTAATAAATGAACATTCGCCCAATGGCTCTTAAAGGACTCGATTCGCCGCCCCGATGCGGTGCCCCATACTGTAAGGTTGCCACTAGTGTCGCCCGAAATGATATGAGACCCATCGTCCGAGAATGTAAGTGCATGAATAGAAAATGCATTTGGACCTAACGTTCCAATTAGTTTTCTTGTTCGGACATTCCACAATGTGAGCTCACCGTTCTGCCAAGCGAAAACCGCCA
The DNA here is from genome assembly GCA_903925285.1 of Candidatus Hydrogenedentota bacterium. GTDB lineage: Bacteria > Hydrogenedentota > Hydrogenedentia > Hydrogenedentales > SLHB01 > DSVR01. The sequence goes on from CAIYET010000511.1 coordinate 1,399, forward strand.
ACTGATCGTCGGGAGCAATTGCCATCGCTGTTAGTAACGCATTATCTCGAGCGATCATTTCGAGTACTACTCCCGAGTGGGCGTCTATTGCCACAACCTGAGAACCTTTACAAACGGCGACAAGAGTCCTTCCATCACGAGCCATAGCGAGTTGTTCTATCGCAAGCGTATCATTCAAGCATCGGAGATGCGCGCCTGTTTCAAGGTCAAAGACTTCAAGAGAGTGGGATGTTGGTGCGAAGATCTCTCCTCGTTGTGTCGAGACAGCCAATGCGAGGTAAAGAGGGTCTCTAAAGGGAACCGTCTTAATCTGTTTGCGGTGTTTCCAGTCCCAGATGCTGATTGTGCCGTCAAGGTCGCTGAGTATCAGAACGTTTCCGTCGGAAGTTGCGGACAAGGCCCCCCAGAATCCTTCGGTGCTTAGATTCGCAATAGCCGTGAATCGTGAATAGTCCCATACACTGCATTCGTGGCCGGAACAAAAAGCAAGGTATGGACCACCAGAAACAACTGTCATATCGGAGGCGAAAAGGCCTATGTCGATTTTGCTTACGAGACGATCTGCGGGAGATCGGAGACTGCAAGTTACTGGGCGTAACCATGGCGATATCGCGTTCTTAAGCACGGAATCCCGAAGTGTTTGCGCTATGGGCGCCTTGATGGGCAGGAGGCGGCCATACATCTGCGCACAGAGCTGGTCCGGATCACCAACAAGCACATGGGCCGACAATCGTATCGAGCGTTCAACGAGGCGGACATCAGCATCGCCAGTGCAAGCGCCCACGCTGAAGTCGTTCAGCAGTGCTTGGACATCCGTAGCTTTAAGTTTGGCCTGAAGCCAGCGGTAATCGAGCAAGAGGTCTTTCAGTTCCGGAAGCCTGCCCGCTTCGGCGAGGTGATACGCCAAGTTCCCGAAAAAATACTTGTCACCCGGTACGTTGCACCATGCTCGCCCTGGATGACGCTTCTGATAACTTTCCACGATGCGGATGTGTGCGTTCACTAAGTCATCTGGCCAAAGTTCATGGTCCTCAATATTTTGCGCGAGTTCCGTATAGTGGAATCGACGGATGCGCGAACCGGGTCCCAGAGTAGGGCTTTCGCCGGTTTCGATGTCAAAGTGATGTCCGTGAATCTGAAAGAATCGCAGGAGCTTGTCTGCAGATAACCCCGCCATGTTGTGCAGATCGCTGAGCGAAGGCGTACCGAGATGGGCCAGGAGAACACTCAAGAGAGTTCGAGTGTCCTCTTCACTCAAAGGGCCGTTTTGAAAACGCTGCCACTCTGTTTTCAACATGTCTTCCGGTTTTGTCGGCAACTCGTGGAGACTATTGGTCAATCCGCCGTGCTCAATAATGCGGCGAGTCAGAAGGTCCGCGTATGAAAAGCTTTGCTGGCATCGGTGCACTAGCTCTTGAACAGTGGCGTCGGGCGCGCTAATACCCAAAGACCGAAGCCCTGTATCGAAGTATTTGACCACGAGGTCTGATTGCAGTTGGTCAACGTCGAAGTCGATGTCATACGTGTCGACCAACTTCCTAAACCCCTCTGAAGGCCGGCAAGATAAGATGAAGCGCACGCCGGGTGGTAGGTCGTCATCCTCTCTTGCTCGCAGAAGAATCTGCGTTAGTGAAAGCTGCTTATAGGGGTTGTTTTCGGTTTCATCTTGGGCATCAAGAAATATCACAATTCGTTTGGCCGGTCGTTCTCCCGAAAAACAGGCGACTGCTCGCCAGAATTGCTCTGCGGATTCGTGTTCATCCATGGGAAGATGCGCCCCAAGGTCTAGAACATGGGAAGGGTTAGCCTCAATCATGAGATGCTCAAGGATTCGCTGCGGCCGGCATCGTTGCCCCTTCCGCCAGTCAACAAAGAAACACGGAAATAGACGTCCCTTCGCTGCTTGCGCCTTGAGATATGCACGCACGAAGGTTGTCTTTCCTGTTCCATGACTTCCTACTATGGAAAAGAAGGGACGTTCCGGGGATCCGGAGATAAAGGTTTCAAGTTGTTTGGCGTGCTGTTCCCGTCCAATGTCTTCAATATTCTGGCCCGAGAGAATGAAGGGAAGAAACTCGTAATGTTTATTGCGAAGGTAGTTCAGATTATCGCGTGTTGAGGAAACGCCCTCAAGAACCTGACTAAGAGCTTCTCTCGGAGCACTTGGCAAATCTCTTAAAAATGGTGATGACTTTGGGTCTAGGTTTACAGAAGATTTGTCCCAGCTTGCTGTACGGGAATCCGGGAATATGTTTCTTTCGCGTTGGGCTATTGCCAAGGCCGCAACGCGAATGCGCAGTAAGTTAGTAACGTTGACATGAGAACGTAGCCACCGTAGGACAAGCAAATAGTAAAGTTCACGTCGCCTCCGGTTTCCTCCCGCTTTCTTCCGGATTTCCATCAAGGCACTATACACGTCTCGGAGAATCTTATCGGAATGTTGAGGTGGTTCTTTCAGAAAGACGACCCATGGCCTACCAAGGATATTGTCATTTCGGGTAGACACGTCAAGCCAGAGAGCATCCAGAAAGTCTGCGGATTTTAGTGACTTAAGAGCTCCGTCATGCCGTGCGGCACCATGATCAGCGCACTGCAATAATTCCGTACGCGTGTTATCCGGCATTGTCGACCACTCGGGAAAACCGATGCGAATGATATTCTCCATAGGGCCTAGATACGCAGAGCATTCGTTTTCGAGGAGCCATAAGCGGCAGTATTGTATTAGAGTTTTCTCTCCGAGTCCCTTCCGCCCGCGACTTTTTTGGGATTTTTTGCCGTCAGTCGGTTTCGGCGCCATCAACGTTCCTCCTTTTCTTACTGGAACGCGTCTCGAATAACTTCCTCTGGAAGCAATGAACATGCCCATTTGATCAGGGCGTGTTCCGGCAACTCTGCCACGTGTTTTCCAAGGGTACTCGAGCGAATACGCAGATTTCAACTGTTTTTGGAAAAATCGCCGCATTCATTTTATAAACTATTGATATACAAAGGCTTATAGTTGCATTTCTTGCCAGGAAACTCCGCTCGTGTCTCCAGAAAAACTTAGCGATGATTCGATGTGTAAATGGCCCGAACATTGGGTTCTGGCAGAAAGACGAGGTCAATCATGCGTATCGGATTAAAAGCAACTACGAAGAAAGGCCGGAGAATAAACAAAGGACAGCAAGCATCTCTGATAGCGGGCATTCCGTATTCTGGCTGGAAAGCGAAGGGACTCGATGGCCGGTTTTACGGTGCCAGCAGAAGGGCGGTACGAGGGTTCGCCAACAGCACGGTTTTCGCCGCTGTTGTCTTGGAACGTAAACAACAGGAGAATGGCCTTTTCCGGCGTAGCCCGGTAAAGGTCGATTTTTTCTCGGACCGTCAGATGGCTCTGGATACCGCATGTCAGTGGTTCCGCAAAGCACAGAACATCCCCGCAGATAAAGACATCATCAAGTCACATGCCACCTTGTGGGCAAGACCACCGCAGGTAAAAGCAATCTCCACGAAACCGACGTTGGCGGACGGTTTGGCCGCTGCCCCAGCGGGAGAGGTATCGATCGACATTGTAAGCCATCCTAACCCTGAAACGCCTATGATCGCGAAAGAGACGGCACAGGTAGGCGCATTGGTGAAGTCGCAATCTTTCGGGCGCGTGCTGCCTGATTTCTTGTTGGCGGCATCATCTTTCTCAAACGTCGGATGAAATCCCGTATTCATGCCCACTCGAAACCATAGGCTGCAAGAACAAGGAGAGCCGCAGATGACACCTACAAACAACCTGGGTACGGACCAAACGTCAAATTGGAATATGAGGACCGACGCCCAAGCCTATGGGCAGGCGCTTCTCCTTCAGTATGAGAGCGCGCACGGGTGCGTGTGTCCCGCGGTTCGCATCCAATTGACAGGGCGCACAGCCAAACGCCGTCTCGGCTACTACAACATACCCACGCGGAGCATCTTCGTCAACGACGCGGGGATGAGCGACTACGGGATTCGTTCGACGCTGGTGCACGAGTTGGCGCACCACGTTCAGCATACTTGCCCGCTCCGCGAGGGCAATACGACGAAGGCGGAGCCGGGCCGCTCACACGGCGAGGTGTTTCGAGTGCAGCACGCCCGGCTTCGCGCGCTCGCAGTAGCCAAAGGCTTCCTGCTTTCGCTGGAAGCGATCGACGAGCCGTTGGGAGACATAGTCGTTCGTATTCACGGTCTGCGCCGGACCAGCGGCGAGGCCATTCTGAGTATCGGCCGAGAATTGGTAAGAGCGCGGGAACGCTGTCGCTTGATAGGCGAGAGTTTTGAGGTTTTCCTGGAAGATCACGTCGGATTTGATCGCACCACGGCCTACGACTACATCCGCGCGTACGAAATGTGCATGCCCCCCAAACTGCTTTTCACGACGATGCGATTTCTCATGCGCATCAAGGACATCGCCATCCGGCAGAGGGCCATCGCAGATGCATTACGCAGGGTACCCCTGCTGATTCTGCGTCTTCGTTACGCACGCCCCGATAACGGCAAGAGCGAACAAGGGGCAATATTCAATCTTTTGAAAGAGAAGACCAGGCTTCAGCGTCGTTTGGCGCAGATCGATGCGCAATTGCGCAAACTCCAATCGGAAAAGAAGCAAAAAGCCGCGCGCGATGCCGGTCCCAGCAACGTAGGATAAATCCTACATGAACGATGAGCACGATGGATCTGAATGATGAACCCACGATGCTCGTGGCCCGTGGCCAGGAGATGTTTTGATGTCGCGATATGACCGAGTGAGTGAAATTCTACGGGACCTGGAGTTCGTATCCGGATACGCGCCGATGTCTGCGCTGTCCGATGTCAAACCGTCGGGGTCCCCAAGCCCCGTTCCTGTAGACGGCTTGTGGACGATGGCATGTCAAGCGCGCGATTCACGAACCTTACACCGAGCCGCAGTTCTGTGCCGCGAGATCCTCGTTCTTGATCCCGGCCATTTGGAAGTGAAAGTGCTCTCGGCTGAAATTGAGCAGGCCGAGAAACAAGCGGAGAAGATTTATAGGGACATCGGCAGTGGGCAGGGCAATCGCAGCCTGACGGAACTCATGAACTTGGCGGCGGACGCAGATCATACGTACCCCAACCATCCACTTCGTCCGGTTGTGTATCCAGGGCTGGCGAACCGTTTCCGGCAGTACCTTGAGGTCCTAAAATCGGGCCGGGCGGCTCATCAGAGACAGGAGATTATCGAGGCGCGTGCGTATTACCAACAAGCACGGAAACTTGATCCTTGCGAGCCAGATCTTGCCTGGCTCGTTGAACTTATGGATATGTGGATTCAGAAGAAGTACGGAGGGTAGTCATGACTGGACATGGTTTTTTTCTTTCGGGTTTCGCCAAGCCGAGTGTCGCGGAGATTGGTCCGGGAACTAGGCTGCATAACGGTCGGTATGCTCTGGAAAATCTCATCGGGACGGGGGCCCATGGGCGCGTGTTTTCGGCACAAGACCAACTGTTGAAGCGGGACGTCGCCTTAAAGGTGGCCGGAGGTAGCGGCTGTGATCCAGGCCAAGCTGGTGCGTTGCTGCTCCGTGAGGCATATGCATACCATACGATAGGCGGCCACGCAAACATTCTTCAGATGTATGACCTGTTCGAGGAAGGCGATCTCGTGGAATGTCCGTTGGTGTTGGTAGTGGAGCGTGCCTGTTATGGCACGTTGCGAGACTGGATCGTACGCTACAGGTACGACCACGAAACACGTCTTCGGCAAGGCAAGGCGTTGTTCAGGCAAATTTGCCAGGGCTTCTCGCATATGCACAAACATGGAGTGGTTCATGGCGATTCGAAGCCAGAAAATTTCGTCTTCACCTTGCCGGATTGCGTGAAGTTGGCTGACTTCGGTTTGGCGCGGTTCACCCTGCCGTTGCGTTCCCGTCTGCCCTTCCTTTCTCTCCCGTTTGATGCCGGTACGCCGGAGTACATGGACCCCGATCTTTTGTCGGGACATTGCCGCGATGCTGATCCGGGATCGGACATTTTCAGCCTTGGCTGCTTGGCTTTCGAGCTGTTCGACCCTGATTGTCGGCGCCCTTTTGAAGAAAGGCGCGATGAGCTGAAACGCAATTGCCTCAACCGCATCGCGCCGCCGTTGAAGGGCGTACCGGAAAAGTACGCCCGCATGGTGGCCAAATGCCTGGAGCGAACTTAATGGCACCCTACAACAATGTTGATGACATCCTGCGTGATCTGAAAAGCACGAGTCTGGTTGGCCCCATTCAGTCATGGAACGCCCCTGCCCCCGTGAGCTCGTTTCACATTTCTCCTCCGGATGCGTCGGGCAGACCCAAGGTGATCGCAAAAATCAGTAACACTAAAACCGCTGCGGACCTTCCTGAAATTATCGGCAAGACTATTGAATATGCCAACAAACACCAGACGAATGTCGACATCAATCTGGACGGTTGCGAGCTTGGTGTGAAACGCCCGTTGCAGTCCGAATGGACTGCTTTCCCATACTCAGTACCATTGATACCTCGCACTGAGCCTAAACCCTGCCGCGCAAAATGGCGCAAAATGTGGCTGTTGCTGGGCATTCCCTTAGCACTCGGTCTCGACGGGATCCTTCTTATGAAGACGGGCTGGTCCGTAATTTTGATCATCATTATCCTTTTCGATTTGCTTTTCGAGAAACTGTTTGGCCTTTTGTCCCACTTGTTCTAAAGGAACTCCTATGAAGAATATGAGTCTTTGGTTTGAAGCCAGGATGGTTCCCGCGAAAAACGACTCGTCGTTTAGCGCACTGTGCGATGGCGATATCCTTGGAAGCGTTGCACACGATTTTCGCGTATTGCGTCGTTGCACGGCCGCGCTGCAGTCAGGCGCAGGTGCCGTGTCCTTGCTCTCTTATCTCCCGCCGACGTCTGGATCAGGCCATAGCCGATTACGTCTGTTCGTTCGCACCGATGCCAATGATGCCGAAACCGCGACGGCAATACAGCATCTCGTTGAGCGGGGCATTGTGAGGATGTTCTATGGTCTGCATCCCTGTGCCGCGCCGGACCTATCGCTGCCCGCATTCCAGTTCTCTTGCGACGTGGTCCGGTTCGGCCAGGCCGTCACACCGACGGTTGCCGCCCATGAAAACTGGCGAGTGCCTTCGGTGCTCTATGAAGACCGCCCCTTTGTCCCGAACGAGGGCAATGACTACCTCGAGGTAGATCGTTTGACGTATGCGTTTGAAGGGCCCCTTCTTATCCACTTTTGCGTAGAGCCTTACGATGCCGGCAAAACACGCCAGGGGATGGCACGCTATTGTGCGGAGCTTCTCGAATCCAATCGCGGCTATGAGGCGGATACGACGGATTTCCAGAAGTACGAGGTCGTTGACGGAATAAAAATACAGGGGAGTAACCGTCCGATCAGGTTGCAGCAGAAACGCGAACCTTTGGTGGACGAAGTCATGCGAAACATGCAGCGTCGCCGGCAGGACTTGTCCGGTCCACAGGTGTTGTTTCAATGCCGGACTTTGGGAGTGGACGAATGTAGCGTCCGGCAGATGGCGGCAACCGTGGCGGAATGCGCGTTCCGTGAGGGGACGTATGACCTTGTCGTGCTTAGGCGCGGCGAGGAGTCCTTCGAAAGGGCCTTGCGTTCCTGCGCAGAAGGCCGGGTTTCCACGGTACCGACCGTCCTTACTGCATGCGCTTCCCAAGAGCCCCGTCTCTACGAGCCGCTTTTGCCGACCGCGCAAATGGCCTCCCCCGAGGAACTATCAGGGCTTATTACACTGCCTGTCGGTTCATCAGCCACCACCTCTCTCCGCGGCCCCCGGAAAAGCACGGATCCGCCCGAACATCCCGAGACGGAGTTGATCATGGTGGGCCACGAATTCAGTGTAGGAAAAACAGACATTCTCGGGCCGCCCCGCGGCTTCAAGATAACCGACGTCTGTAAAGGCGTATGCAGTTTGATGATGCCCGGCTTCGGCAAGACTGTCGGCCTTGTCAATATTGCCTTTCAATGCCATCAGAAAGGAATTCCTTTTATCTTCATAGCGCCAATCGCGGGGGAAGAACTGGGGGTCAAACTGGCCAAGAACCATTCGGACCCGCAGATTCGGCGTTTCGCGGAAGATACCCACGTTTACACTCCGGGCCGCGATGACGTATCGCCCATGGCCCTCAATCCAGTTGATCGATTTCCCTGGGTTCCTCTGGACCAGCATGTCGAGGAATTCATGGCGTGTTGCCGCGGCAGCGTTGAGACGTTTCCCGCGATGGAAAGCGTTCTCCAAGAATCGCTATACGAATTGTATCGGGATTTTACCGATCCGGCGAAGCCCCCTCGCATGAGCGACCTAATCGAGCGCTTCTTCCCGGTCCTCGAACGCAAGGGGTACGAAGGCGACGTGGCCGGCAACGTCCGAGCCGCCGCAGACGTCCGGCTGCGCCCCATGTGCCGGGGCTCTCTGGGCCGCATTTTCGAGTCCGGCATCAATTGCCCTGATATAAAAGAACTCCTTAACTCTTACACCATTATCGCACTTGATGCCCTGCCCGAGAACGAAAAGGCAAAGTTCATTCTCTTTCTACTAAAAATGATCCGCGAATACATCTCCGCTGAACCCAGAATTGATCGGCCCGTGCGCCTCGTCATCATCATCGACGAGGCGCATTTAATTGCCGGCGCGGAAACCAAGACAACGCCATCGGAGGAAGCATGAACCCAGCAGCAGTTTCATCTAAAGCAGTATCCCGTGTCCTGAGAGAATTCCGCAAATTGAAGGTCGGAACCATCCTCGCGGACCAGAGCCCGGCCAATATCTCGCCGGATATCCTGAAAATGACGGCGACCAAGATGGTAGGCCATACAGTGGACACGCCTGATCGTCAGCGTATTGGCGGCGCCATGTTGTTCAACGACTTGGATTTCGAGCAGGTGGCTAGGCTTCCTCCTGGCCAGGTCTATTTCATTACCGAGGGCTACCACAACCCGCAGCTAATTCAAATGACCAAATTTCACGAGCGGATCGACTTGTCATCGCCGTGGGGATGGCCAGAGGTGACGCAGTGTATGGCGGATGAGCCGTGGTTCCGCGACTCCAGGGCACGCATCGAGCTGTTTTGGTTGGTTGGTCTGGAAGAGCAATTTCAAAAGCTGGACTCCAAGAGGCGGAACATTTTGGAACGTCTAATAAAACTACGGTCAGAAAAAGTTGCGGATCTCATACCGCAGGGAGGATCTATTCAGACCCAGGCCGGACGTCTGTACGAGGAACTCAACACGATATTCGCTGATACCCGTTTTGCGCTGCAGGATTTGTTGTCGCGGAGACTGTACACGGATGATTTGGCTCCACGGCGGGAAAAGATCCGGCAGCATTTCGAGACCAAGTGTGAACCGGATACCCAGCAGTGTCTGGACATCATCGAGAAGATATGGAACCAAGAATAAAACCAAGGAGGTATTGTGATGCGCGACAGATCTAAACCGAGCCGACAAGGCTTGACGGAAACAAAAGACCGCCGGGCCGACACGATGCACGAGCTTCACGAAAAGCTCGAAAAGAAGGCGAAAGACCTTACCAAGGTCCGCCAGTTGCTCGAAGGGTTGGATTTGGACGGTGGAACGGCTGAAGGCGCGGACGCCATCCAGGAGTCCGTGGACGAGGCAGAAAAAGTCACCGAAGAAGTCTTTGACCAAGACGATGCTGAACTCGCACGTGAACACGACGAGGGCGAGTCATTTAAGTCCGAAATGGCGGAGCGGAAAGAGACTTCCGAGAGCAACCTCGGCCACATCACGGAGGTCACCGCCCCGCTGGACACGAAGGAAACCATCGACAAGATCCGGGAGAGCAAGGAGGCGGCGCTCCAAGAAGTGGATTACCTCCAGGACCTGTTGCAACGAGCGACGGAATCGATCGAAGAAAGCAAAGCCATTGAACAAGATCTCCAGAACATCCGGACAAGCGGAGGATGAGAGAATGAGTATTTTCATAGATAACGACCCAGTCACGAACGAGGACCGCCTCGCCCATTTCGATGCGGACCGCGCGCAAGCTGAGCGTGCCGCCGCCGAACTCGAACATGCCGTCGCGTATTTGCCGCCTGTGGACAACGAAGGAAAGTCGGAATGCGTAGACGCCGAGACCCTCATGGCTCAAAAAGAAGAAAAAGCAGAACGGGTAGAACGTTTTCTGGTAATCATGCAGGAATACGTGCCATTTTTTGATTCGGCAATGAGCCGTACTTTGGACAATCTCGGCCAAATCCGCGGCGCTGAGTCATCACTGCACACGCAAGCGCCTCGACAAGAGCTATCCCGGGGCGAAGCGGCCGCCCAAGACGCTTACCGCCGTCTGGCCATGCAGCGGGAAAAGGCCATCGTCCTGATCGAAAGAATGACAACCGCCATCAACCAGGCTAATCAGAAACAATGGCCACTCGGCAAACCGCGAAAAGCAACCCCGGGGACGACGAGCGCTGGTTCCAGGTCCGCGGCCCCCACGCAGTCCGGCCATCCGGGTGCGCCGACTGCGCCCAGTTTGGCGGATGAAGTCGCGGGAATTCGGTCTATCAACAGTTATGGTGGCAGCGGGCATAGCAGTTTGGGGGATTATCCACCTCCAGCAACGTCCCTTGGGCTCCGAATCGCTCACCACCGGCAGGGTCTGTAAATGGGTACCTTGGTCATGTCGGACTCGAATACGAAGGATTGCGACTTGCCCGTAATGGGCTTGGCCGGCGTTACACCCGGCATACGGTCTCTTGCCGGTCGCACACTTGTCGACGGCCTTGCGGAGGGGGACAGCGTCTATATGATAGCTGTAGACCCGACGGAAAGCCGCATTGCAGGCGGGACAAAAAGGGGCAAGATCTTTCTTTTGGAACGCACGGATGCATTCCACTACGAGCTATCGCAGGTGTTGGACCAGGGCGCACCGGTTCTCGCCATTGATTGGCTTGATCAAGAACGTCTGATCGTATCAGACACAACCTCTCGTTGCCTTATCTGGCACCCCCCCTCTTCCTCCCCGCATGTCGTGCGAAGTTCCGACCCTATTTGCGCGTTTATGTCCGTCGGAACGATGCGAATGGGACTCACAATAACGGGGAGCGTTCTTTTGTGGGGCTATGGGTTCCAGACGCCGCCGCGGACCATCAAGGCGCCTCCACCCCCGAAACCGTTTTCTTGGGTAAGCGGCGTCCACTGGTCCTCCGGCAGTTCCGTGTTGTTTCCGGCGCACGACGGGTCGCTCACCAGCATCGACGCAACGTCCTATCGCATAACGGAGCATCCTGCGCACCGCGGTGAGTTCTATGCCTTGCACGAACTGGACGATGGCCGCCTCCTTACCATCGGGCATCGTGACAGGCGGGCTTTTCTTTGGCGGCCTAATCCCATGTCCATTGAATCGGAGCTGGCGGCCCCCCTGGGCGTATTCGCCATCATGCTTACCGGCGACCTTGAGGCGCCGCTCGCCCTCATTTACGACAACGGCTCTGCCATTCGTTGTGCCGTGGAGGAGAACCAGTTGGTTCCAGTGGGAGAACCGACTATCGCCGCCTTTCGCTGCGGCGCAGGTGTCAGCGTGGGTACGTACCGTAAAGCGGTACAACAGCACCGGAAACAACGAATCGACGCAAGCGTTCACGGACTGCAGGCCCGACTCGCCGCAGGCGATACGAGCGGTTGCGCCGAATGGGTAAATGCGCTGCGGGCAGAAGGACGCGAAGACTTAGCGCTGGCGTTCGAGGCGGAAATGGCCGCCGTCAGCAAGGACGTGTCCGCGGAATTGGCGCGGCGTGTGGCATTGTGTGCCTCCCTCCCGGACAGGGAAGGGAGCATACCGAGCTTATTGCGGCTGGCACACTTGCTTGTCCGCTTGTTCCTTTACCCGAAAGCCGGCGAGGCGCTCAAGAGAATTGCCGCCATCATGCCCAATGCGGATATCGAGGCACAGATCGCCCATGTGGAACACATTGCACGCGTCGCTGCCGCAAACCAATGCATATGCAAGGTGGAATCGCCCCAATATCTGTTATCCCTTATCAAGACGTGGGATGTCGTACAGGCTCCATGGCAATTCCGGACAATCCTGCGGACATGGGACAGCATCGATTGCCGTGATCTTCCGGTCTCTGGGGAAGACTTCGTTCGCGTATGCCGGTTGCCGGGCAGTGAGGACCGGACCGCGAACGGCATCGAGGTGGAATCCGTCAATCTACATGTCGTGTCAGGGTGGCAAATCACGGCGGCGAGGGAATTCGTGTTGTTTAGGAATTCTTTGCCCGAGCCGAAGGGGTTTGAAGTAGCGCTTCAATTAGAGGCAGAGGGTAACCGCGTCTTGGCCTACCCTATGTTGCTATTCAGCCCGGAGCCGTCTTCCCATGTCATGGGCATGGCCCGGCACAACCAAGCGTGCATCGGTACGCTCAATGCGTTGCTGCAAGAAGGTCGGGGGCAGCGATGGATTTCAAGAACGGCGTGCCTTGCTGAGGATGCGCTGAAACGTCTAATAGCCGAGAAGTTAGCTGAAATGCGCCGGAGGGTCGAGGTATGAACGTGACCATCAAACCAAGTGAACGCTGGTTCCGTCATCATAGTGTTTATGATCTTATTTCCTTGATTGTTCACGACAGCAGCGTCGAGGCAAAGGAGGAACTTGTCTGTTACAGAAAACTCTTTCTTTTTGAAGGACAGGGATACGTGCTTTTGCCGGACTATCTCGTGGCAATGTGGCGAGACCGGGCGGAAAAGGTTCGTCGAGGGCCGACGCTCCTCTGGGATCTCGCGCGTGACATGACGCTGGACAAGTTTACGGCGCTGCCTGGGATTGACGGCGAAGATGTTCTCCAAAAAGCGAGTGATGAGGAGACTGATTCTGTTAGCAAGGCGGATTGCAGACTGTATTATGATGCACTGTTAAACGGCCTCGAATCCAATGAAGAGTTTCGCGTTGCCTCGGGCACGTTGGCGCAAGATCATGTCGTCGCGGTGCAGTTTCAGAAACTAGTTAACTATCACTTTCATATGTCCTATCTTGAAGCGTTGCGTAAAAGAAATCCGTTTGTATCGAGGTACAATTGGTGCCTTGATGGCCGGGGGACAATTACAGTTTTCATGCCAAAATACCTCAAACAACGGCGCGCCTGGCTCGATAAACACGTGGACAATCCGGACCCTGATCGGCTTGGAGAACGCGAGCGAATTCAGAACATTATTAATGAGAAATTGGCTATTCCAAGATTCGTGCCGATCGACACGCAGCGTGAGGTCGGCCGATGCAGTGGATTTCCGGCCCCCGATGTTGAAGCCGACCGAAAGATGCGTCCCAGCTTTGTCGCGTTCCTCGCCCGCGAAAAGGCACTGTCTGCTGACCTACAGCGTCCTGGGATCCAAAAACTAGGGTTTGAAAAGATCGAACGGCTTGTACACATCGCGGTCCCGAATCTGGTGACCCACGAGCGCACCGATAGAGATATCGCAAATGAGTTTGGTTTGACCCCGACCGTTGCCAGTCACTTCTTTGGAAGCCAGTGGTACAAAAACAAAAAGACAAAGAGAATAGTAATTCCCGACTTGTGGCGGAACGCGGCGGAGCTCTTACGCCAGGTAGAAGCCTTTCGCGATATCGCGGCCCAAGCTGGCGTGCTCAAGGCCGCGATGAATGTAGCTGGCCAAGACGGTCCCGCCCGACTGAGGAGACCCCGCTATGTCCCATGACCTATATTTCATCCCGATCCTGTTTGAGGCGTTGGAACAACGCGTGGACATCGCCGCAAGCCTTCGCCGGGCATTCCGGACCATCATCGCTCTCGGCCAAGAGGAGCGATACAGAAGAGGGTACGCGCAGTTCCTGGCCTTCATGAATATCGTTCTTATTGCCCACAGGCGTGATATAGACGAAGCGGAAATGACGGCCATCGACGATACGGACGCGACAGAAGACCTCTTGGATGAACTTGCGGTTCTGCCGGAAATCGCCGAGGCGTGGGACAGCGTGAAACGCGATCTCGCGTGGGAACCGGCAACCGAACTCCGCATCGAGTTCTTGCTGCGGCGCAACGACGAACCGTCCCAAATCATGCGTCTGTCAAAGGAAGACCGAACAGGCTTCTTCCGCGGCGTGGTCCCCGGCACGTACGAACTTTCCACTGCTTCCGGCCGCATCATTTGGGAAACCACTTTGACGAAACAGGACCTGCTTTCAGCGTACGCTTTCGCCGAAGAACCATTGCGGCTTGCCGCGGACACGGAAGATGCGCGAGAGGAACCTACGCGTAGGACCGTCCTGCTCGAAGGAGAAGTAGTGGTATCCGTCTTCGCGGGGTCAGGCTCCGGAAGGATAGCTATCGAATGGCAAAGCGTCTGAACAGCGCTCTGATGGATGCGATTGTGCCAAAACCGGGACACGCGCTCACGCTCCTCACGCTGGGCCGCGGCGAGGAAGCGGTAGCCGTGATTACCGATCTGTCGGCCACCGCGCGTGAGATGAACGGTTCGTCCCAATTGATCGTCCGCGGCCCGGTGCATTTTGAGGACGCAACCGTATGCCATACTGAAGAAACAGTAATCCCGCTCGTTCACCGCATCGCCTGTTCTCTGGGCATTCAGCCCCGGATGTTTGAGGTATGCGCTACCAATCTGGGCGCCGCTTCCGCGCAAGATCGCGGCGTGGCCGTTAGCGGTTTTTCCGCCGATGTGGCGGTCTTCATTACATGCCTTTCAGCCATGATCGAAGCGCCTGTTCCACACGGTATTGCCATGACAGGCCACATCGCCTCGCTAGGAGGCGGTGTTCGCATGGTGCGCAGCCTGGTGGGCAAACTGCGCGCGGCCGCGGCGTCAGCGGATGTGGAAGAGGTCGTGTTCCCAGATCCGGCGGCGGACGATTCTCTTGCCGTGCTGACCCCGGAGGAGAAATCGGTCATCGACGAGGCCATTCGCCGCGGACGCGACCGGTTCCGCATGACACCGATTCGCAATGTAACCGAACTGATTCGGGCCGCGTTCACCGAGCACGATCTGATCCGTGCTTCGTTACACCAAGGGTATTTTGGCAAAGATGTCCCTACGGATGTTCCCATACCGGGATTAGCCGTTTTGGCCGCGGACCTTCCGAATCGATTCTGGGCCTGTATGGAAGACGACCTCCATGGACGGGCCCCAGCGAACGTGATCGAGTTGTTGTGTGCGCGCATGGCGTACCAGATTAGCGTAAAGGTGTACCCTGCGGGATTCGGGACGGAACTGTAC
>CAIYET010000512.1 GCA_903925285.1 Candidatus Hydrogenedentota bacterium
CGCCGGTTATCGGTCTACAGCCAACGCTGTTTAAGAGCGTACCCGCCGTCTTCGTCCCAGCCGGTTTTGTCGCCGTTCCGGCCTCCGGGGAATATCCAACCCTTCGCGTAATGCTCGGCCATTTCCTCACGGCGCATTGGTACTGAAATGATTATTGAGGCGGCAGTGTTGGTCAGGAAGCGGGTGGATGAGTTCGATTGTTGTTGCGCGATCTCGATGCCCGTTCGACAATGAACAAGGCGGATAAGAGAATGACAGCGTACCGTGTCGTGACAGCAGAGCGCAAAGACATCATCATAGTGACCATTATTTGCGACGAATGTGGTTCGGAGGTTTCAATCAACATTGAAACCGCAAAGATCCCCGATGCATGTCCATCTTGCAGCAAAGCATACGGAGAGAAAACTACATCAGCTCTCGCGGCTCTTGGTCGATTTCACCGGGATGCTGCTACAGCGGAAAGCCATAGCGGTAAACCGATCTTCCGATTCAATATCAAACAAGCAGAATAGAAAACCCCGCCTGCCAGGGCGGGGCCTCGTTCTTTGAGATGCGACTCTCTACGCGCATATTAGCGCAAGGAGAATTGCTGTGTCCACCGAGACGTGCCTAGTTGATGCCTCCACTGCCATTACGCATTCCCCATTTGACCTGACTGAAGTGTGGCGATTACAGAGTCAATTACTCCAAGCATTTGAGCGTGTCCTACTGCTCGTTCGGACTGCTGTTCGGCCTCAAACGCGTCCGCAATGTGCTCTGCAATCTGGTCGATCTCAGCCTTAACGGCGTGAATCTTTGCGATGCGGTCCATGTGCTCTTTCCGGGCCTGAGCAAAGGCTTGGTCGCCTTGAGGGTAGTAGTCCCTGCCATTGGGACCGTTCTCGATCATCTTCTCCATTGCGGCATTGAGCGCATGGCCCATGTCGCAATAGTCATCGAGCAATTGTTGCTTGCTCGTTCCGTTCATGTGCAGTGTTGGAAAAATCATCCCCATTCCTCCATCGGCTGTTGCCGATAACTGATAGTCTCCTACTTCCCCATAGAGAGCAATACCCCTACTGCTCCGCTGCGGTCGGCTCCATCCCGGTTAAAGTCTGCGGAGCGAATAGAGACTGTTGCACGGCAATCTTTCCCGACTTGCGGCGTATCGCTTCGCGCCATCTCCCGCAAAACTCGCCCTCGGGCTGCGGCGCCATGTCGAGAAATTCAACCGGGCAGGTATCGTCATACGGTCCCATCGACTCTTCCATGTCCTTATGTCCCCATCCGTAGCTGCCGTCTTTCTCCAGCAAAGACAAGCCGATCCACTTCTCGACCGTCACGGTCCCATCGGGCTTGGTTGTCGTCGTCTCCCGAACGTACCAGAGCGAATCGCCGACGCAGCGATACGCGAGCACAATTGATTGCGTCCTGGTTCCGGCCGGCTTCGCTCCGTACCATGACTTCGCGGTTTCTTCCGTTGCAGTTGTGTCCCAAGGTTCAAGGATCTCGTCCATGATCTTTTCCTTGGAAGCGCCTCGTGTGAATGTCCACCCCATAGTGTTACCCTCCATGTCCCCATAGTGACAGAAAAACGGAGCCGGTCAAGGCCCCGCTTTGGTTTGCGGATTTGAGGTTACGCCGTAGCCGCAACCTCGGTCTTCTTGCCATGCTTGTTGCACTCGTAGAGCACAACACCCTCACGGAACCCGATCTTATGTGGATATTCTGGATTTTCTTTCCAGTCGTACAAGTCTTCAAGTTTCACTTGGATTGCCACGTAGCGGTCTCCAGTGTTTGATCTGAATTCGTCACAGAAATAAGGCCGCGAGCACGCATGAAACTTCCCGCCTCCGCACTCAGCTTTCGCTGGACTCCATGCCGGATGTGTAACCGTCGTCCCAACCACCCAGGCTGTCTCGTTTGCGGTGTTCTCCTGCGTCTTGAACTCCTTAGAAACCCGCTTGTAGACCGTTACGAACGGAGCAGACTCGACGGCATTGCGCTCAAACCAATCCAGATCCTTAATCACTTGGATATGGCAATGCTCAGACTTGCGGCCGATATTCAGGTTGATTGTGACCGGAAGAAAAGCGACTGAAAAGCCGTGGAGCAGCAACTTAATAGCCGCCGATAAAACGCGCACTACGGAGTTCTCCCACGCCACAACGCTGGAGTTCCCCCTCGCCACAACGCTGGA
>CAIYET010000513.1 GCA_903925285.1 Candidatus Hydrogenedentota bacterium
CGAGGCAAGCCCTCGTAGAAGCAACACGACTCTTGCCCCGCCGACATTGAGGTCCTTCAGCCGTGACAAGGTGCGTGTTGCCTCATCGCTTCCACGAAGCGCGAGAAACTCGCCAAGCCCCGTCACAACGACCTTTTTCCCCTCACTTACATCTGCCGCCTGGATATGGGTGAAGAGTGCGTCGATGTCAGGCATTTTATCTTCGCTGTTACAGAACCTGCTCATGCGCACGAAATCAAGTCCCAAGACACTCAACTCGTCTATTGCGGTCGCATACTGCCCGTCGCTGATGAACAGGAAATATGGTGTCTTGACTCTAGAGGTCAAGTATTTCTTTACCGAGTCACTTTGCATTCTATTTCTCGCCTTCATTCGCGAGTATTTCAATGCCCACTGTAATGTTGTCTTTGACGAGTCGCTTGAGATACTGCTTCAACCGGGCATCATCCATCTTGTCGATTTTCGCGAGAACCTTGTCGCTGCCGCCAGCGTTGTATTCGGCTTCGGCTAATTGCTTTACCTTGTTCTTGACACTTGGATTGTCGCGCCAATCGTAAGTATCCACGGAAAGGCGGTCAAGCATCTCCCTGACCTTATCGAGGTTCGGAAGCAATGTGCTGTATTCGCCGACAATCTCCCGCTTGAATGCCGCGCTCCGCTTCTCGTCATCCGTAAGGACGTCGAACAGCTTGGTGGATTCAAGGAATGCGAGAGCGGCTCTAATCTCGGAATCCGTTCCGCCGTTGCGGTTGAGGGTCTCAAATGCTCTCTTTGCTTTTACGTATTCAGCCTCGGATACACAGCAAAGGATAGGCGTCCTGTAACGGCTCGACCACTCATGCGGGCTTTTGGTTCCCGTCTTGTCTTTCCACAAGCTTGAGAGTTGCGATTTCAACTGATTCTTGCGGAACTCCTCGGCAGCTGCTTTTACCTTGAAGTTGCAGTCAGTCTTTGGTAACTCAAACAAGCCTGTTTGCAGTGTGCTCTTCACATGGGCGATGTCGTTATCACTCAGTTCTTCAAGGTACGGCTCATAAACCTCGGCAAAAGCACGTGTGTGGTTACTCAGCAACTCCCTGATTTCCGCGTTGTGCGCCGCCAACTCTGTATGGAACGCTTTCAACTGTTCGGGCAGGATATCCTCTTGTTTACAGATTCTCAGGAGCGTATCGAGGACTTTTGTCAAGGTGGGGTACTTTGCCCGCAGAGCCTCGCATGAGATGCCGATGAACTTCAGACGTTCGCGCCACTCTTTGTACGCCTCGGTCAGGGAATGCGCTGACGCGTTCAAGATTGCATTGCTCTCCTTGACCGCGCCGTACTCGGTCAGGAGTTTGCGGACTTCGTCCTCGCCTGTCTGCTTATCCCAAAGGCACGAGTATTTCACTACGAACAAGCGGCGAATATCGGCAAGCACATTGTTTTCAGCACCGATAGCCTTTGCAAGTTCCATAACCTTCCCGCCATCAAAGGACCGGAGAAACTCGCGCATACCTTTCTGGCAGTTCTCGCTTGTGAGCAAGGCGCACAAGCTGTCGGCGACCGACGGCCTTGCTGACGCAATTCTGCCAATTTCAACTGCTTTCTTATGAGCCTCGTTGCCTTCCTTTTGAACAAGTTCAATGTACTTCTGAACCACGTCAAAGATGGCGGCTTTGTCCACTTCTTCAAGGCACCATACCGGCAGGTTTAGGTCGCGCATTTTCTTTGACACGGTTATGGCAGCCTGTCCTGCGGAAGAACACGAATTTGCGGGTAAACTCCAAGCCTTCTCGGTAAGTTCATAGAATGCCATTTCGTCGGCGGTCATCTTCACGATATAGGTCGGCTTCGAAGACTTGCCGATGTAGTTTCCAAGCATTTCCGCGAGTTTGTCCTGCGTCATCTGCTCGTGACCGCCCGATGAATCGCCGTAGTGGAACAACTCACTGCCGTACTCTTTCAACAAGAAACCGGCAATAAACGACGAGAGGTTGCATGGCGCAAAGCCATAGGTGTCCTCAAGGAAGTCATAGATCTCGCCTATGGAAATATGGCCGTCGCGGGCAAACGCGACCTCGATTCGCTTGTCTACCTCGACTTTGATTTTCGAGATGGGCATAGACGCTGTCGTAGGCTTTTCCCAATACCTATCAATCTTCCACACGGTCGGAAGGACGTGCTTCTCGACACCGACAACAACACCGCTCGTGGCCTGCGATATGCCGGACTTTGCCGATTGCTTCATTGCAGTTATCTTCATTTGGTTTTCTGTAAGGCCCTTGGCGAAATCGAACACACACGCGAATCTGGTCGTCACTATGGTCTGGAGGACGCTTGCCACGCCTTGCGCGTTGCCAAGTTTCTCGCCCTCTTGATGTGCGTAGCTGTATACGACAAACTGACCGTTGTAGATACGGTTCTTCCAGTCTTGATCCAATACACGCTTTGCTTTGTCAGTACTTTCCCTCGACGACGCGTTGTTGCTCCCTTGGTAGTACATCGCCATAGCGGAGAAGTCTACATACTGTTCAAAGGCCTCCGATCCAAGCGGTGTAGAGAGCGCGTCGATGAATACGATGTTCTCATACTGCTTATCCGCAAC
>CAIYET010000514.1 GCA_903925285.1 Candidatus Hydrogenedentota bacterium
ACCCTTACTAACGATGATATGGACATAGTGCGACCCTTCCAGGGTCGATGGATGTCGGTTTTGTATCCGTGGGTTGCACACACGGCTATTCATGTTTTTCCCCTTCGGGGAAACCGAATCAAAACGATAATCTCGTGTGAAAGTGAAGATGAAGTACGCTAAATACGGAAGATCCCTAATTCTTAATTCTTAATTCTTAATTCCTAATTCCTAATTCCTAATTCCTAATTACTAATTGGCGTTTGGCGCGTGATACCATAGCGTCGGGCTTGTGGAGTATATGACGTGTTGGCTCGGAAAGCACTTGAGACGCAGTTTCTGACGGACGGTATCCTGGACAAGGAGAAGCTGGAACGGGCGCGGGCGGAAGCCTTGCGTACGGGTACGAGTCTGCTTGAAGTGATCCCGCTGCTTGGGTATGCGACGTCCGAGGCCGTATACCGTTGCTTGGCGGCCTACTGCCAGCTTCCGTTCGTGCTTGCGTCGAAGATGGACATTCCGGAAACGGTTGTGAAGAACGTTCCGGCTCGTTTTGCGACGCATTACGGATTCGTGCCGATTGCGGAGAAGAACGGCGCGTTGGTGGTGGCGGTTTCAGACCCGCTGAACGCGCAGCTTCTTGACGATATCCGGCTGGTCCTCAAACGCCGCATCGAACCGGTGGTGACGATGCCGGAGGAGATCGAGCGGGCGACGAAGACGCTTTATGGTCTTGGCGCGGACACGGTCGAGCGCATTTTGAGCGAGCAGGACAGCGTTGCTTCGCTGTTGAGCCTTGACACGCAGCAATTGGGCTCGGACTTGGGCGACGAGAATATCGACGCGTCGATCATCAAGTTCGTCAATGAAGTGCTTATGGAGGCCATCCACTCGGAGGCGACAGATATTCATATCGAGCCGTTCGAGGACTTACTGCGGGTCCGGTATCGCATCGACGGTATCTTGTATCAAGTTCCGACGCCGGCGACGATCCGTGGGTTCCAGTCGGCCATCGTATCGCGGATCAAGATCATGGCGAACATGAACATCGCCGAGAAACGGCTTCCGCAGGATGGTAAGATCCCGGTATCGCTTGGGGATGGCCAGTACGACTTGCGCGTGAGCGTGTTGCCGACGGTGTTCGGGGAGACGGTCAACATCCGTATTTTGAGCCGGACGTCGATGTTTTTGACGCTCGACCAACTGGGTTTTCTGCCGGACGATTTGCTTCAATTCAATGCGTTCCTGACCAAGCCGCATGGGATCATTCTCGTGACGGGTCCCACCGGCAGCGGCAAGACGACCACGTTGTACGCGTCGCTGAACAAGTTGAACAAGGTGGATCGGAAGGTAATCACGATCGAAGATCCGATCGAATACCAGCTCAAGGGTATCACGCAGATGCAGGTCCAGCCGCGGATCGGTTTTGATTTTGCGTTGGGTCTTCGCTCGATGCTTCGCCACGACCCGGATATCATGATGGTGGGCGAGATCCGCGACTTCGAGACGGCCGAGATGGCGATCCGGTCGAGTCTGACGGGCCATTTGGTTTTCAGCACGCTGCATACGAACGACGCGGCCGGGGCGGTCACGCGCCTTGTCGATATGGGCGTGGAGCCGTTTCTGATTGCGAGCACGATGATTGCGGCGATCGCGCAGCGGTTGGTGCGTTGCGTGTGCGTCAAGTGCTCGGAACCGTACGAGCCGGATGCGTCGGTGTTGCGCGAGTTCGGCGTGACGCTTACGGGGCTTGAAACGGCGACGTTCCGCCGCGGGCGGGGTTGCGATGCGTGCCGTCACACCGGGTACAAGGGGCGGATCGCGATTTACGAGATCTTGACCTTTAGCGGAAACGTGAAGGAGATGACCTACCGCCGTGCGCCCGCAACGGAAATCAAACGGAAAGGACGCGAGCAGGGTATGCGGACGTTGCGCGAGTCGGGCTGGCAACAGGTGTGCCTGGGCCGGACCACGCTCGAGGAAGTGATGCGGGTAACCTCCGACGTCGACGTCCTGGATGCAATCGAGACTGGCGATGCCTCAGTTCAAGTATGAAGTGAAGCGCAGTCCCGGCGTGGCCACGGCCGGGGTTATCGAGGCGGAAAGCCAGCGGGCGGCGGTCTCGCGTCTTCGGGATATGGGCTATTTCCCGATTTCGATCGAGGCCTATGAAGGGGAAGAGAGCAAGGATACGCTCAAGCAGGCTCTGACGCGGGTCAAACTTCGGGATCGGAACGTTTTTTTTCGTCAATTGGCGAATTTATCCGAATCGGGTATGCCGATCACTCGTTCGCTGAGCACTCTGGTGGAGCAGACGGAAAATGCGAAGCTCGCGAAGGTGATTGGCGAGATTCGCGACGATGTCCAAAAGGGCGCGTCGTTTGCCGAGGCCCTGGAACGGCACCCGAAGATCTTTCCGCCGATGTTCTGCAACATGATCCATGCGGGGGAAACGGGCGGGATGCTCGAGGACGTTCTTTGGCGCATCGTGTCGTTCGGCGAACAGGAAGAGGAGTTGCGGGGCAAGGCGTTTTCGGCGATGATCTACCCGGCGTTTCTTCTGGTGATTGGCAGCACGGCGATTTTTATTTTGGTGTCGTTCGTATTTCCGAAGTTTGTAACGATTTTCAAGGATTTCAACGCGACGCTGCCGTGGCCGACGGTGGTGGTGATGGGCCTGTGCGAATTCATGGGCAAGTTTTGGTGGGCGGTGTTGTTGGGTCTTGCGGGGGTGATCGCGGCTTTTGTTTCGTATACGCGCACGGAGGTGGGGCGTATGCGACTGGATACGCTCTTGCTGCGGATACCGGTGGTGAAGGGGGTGGTCCAACGATATGAAATGGCCAAGTTTGCTCGGGTATTGGGGACGTTGCTCGATAATGGGGTGCCGGTTCTGACGGCGATCAAGATTACGGTGGATACGTTGAGCAATGTGGCGATCGCCAAGGAAGTGAACGCGGTTCACGCGCGTGTGTTGGAGGGGGACAGCATCAGCGACAGCCTGCGCCATGCGAAACATTTTCCGCCGATGGTGGTCAATATGTTTGCCATCGGCGAGGAAAGCGGGCGCTTGGGCGCGGTGGCCAAGCGTATCGCGGACGCGTACGACACCGAGGTCGACCGGGCCGTCAAAGCGATGGCGGCGTTGTTCGAGCCGATTCTGATCGTGATCATGGGCATTGTCATCGGATTTTTGGTTATCGCGATGTTGTTGCCGATGTTGACTTTGAGTTCAAACGTGGGATAACGCGTCGAAAGGATGAAGGATGAAGGATGAAGGATGAATAAGGGTTATCCTCATTCATAATTCATAATTCATAATTCAAGGAGATGAGTGATGAGTGACAAAGGTGGATTTACGTTAATCGAATTGATTCTGGTGACGGTGATCATCGGGATCTTGGCCGGGATGGTCACGTTGACGTTCGCGGGCCGCGCCGAGGAGGCGCGCAAGAGAGCCGCCAAGGGCGATATTGCCAGCTATGGCACGGCGATCGATCTCTACGCGCTTGATCATAACGACAAGTTTCCCAGTTCGCTTCAAGACCTTACGGGTGGCAAGCGCAAGTACCTCAAGGAACTGAACAAGGATCCGTGGGGCAACGACTACGTCTATAAGATGCAGGGCGGGAGCTATACCATTTGCTCGGCTGGACCGGATGGCAGTGCTGGAACGGAGGATGACGTCACGACGTCGTCGGACGTCAACTCGGACAACGCCGATGCCGCCGGAACCGCCGAAACCGCTGGAACCGCCGACAACGCGGGGAACGCGTCGCAACCGAAATGAGTAACCGTTTACGATCCGCGCCCGCCTTCGCGGGAATGACGGGTTGCCGGGGCGCGGGGCGCGCTCGCGCCGGTTTCACGTTGATGGAGTTGATCGTTGTTCTGGTGATTATCTCGATCATGTCGGCGGCGGTTGTACCGGTGTTCCGGGGTACCTTCGAGTCGGTGGAGAGCGATCATACGTTGCGGGATCTGATCGCGACGATCAAGTACGCGCAGGAGCGGGCGGTCACGGACTGCCGTGAATATCGCTTGTATCTCTCGCCGAAAACGAATGAGTACTGGTTGATGAGTCTTGTGTGGTCGCGAGGCAAGAAGAATAAAAAATTCATACCGGTCGAGGAACGGCAGGGCGATCGTATGGTGCTGTCCAAACGGATCGAGATCCAGCGACTGACCGCGAAGAAGGATCGCAAGCAAAAGGCGTCTTACATCGCCTTCTATCCGAGCGGCGCGTGCGATCATGCGTCGATTACGCTGGCGAGAGAGAATGGCAAGCATATGAAGATCGAGTTGCGCGGGGCGCTCGGTGAATTGAAGGTCGAGACGAAATGAAGCGCCGAGACTGGGAGTGCCGTGGGGGCCGGGATGGGGCGGCGCGTGAGTTGGCCTCGATCCGCAAGGATCGGGTATTGGGCTATATTCTCTTTGAAGCGCTGATGGCGCTGTCGCTGTTGAGCATGAGTTTGATCGTTATACACAATGGATTGAGGCAGACTATCCTGGTGCGGGAACAGGCTCGCGATTGCACGCAAGCGCGGTTTCTGCTGGAGAATGTGATGGCGAAGGTGGAGTTGCAGCCTTTGCTGACGCAGGCGACGGATTCGGGAGTGTTTCCGGGCGAGTATTCGCGTTTTCGCTGGAAGTGGACGGTGTCGAAAGTGACGATTCCGCTCCCGCCGTTTCCGCCGAATCTTCCGAAGGAGGTTATCGCGCGGTTCAAGCTGAATGTGCAGTACTTGACGAAGATCGAGGCCACGGTGAGCTGGACGCGCCAAGGGCAACCTTACGATGCGAAGGCCGAGACGTTGTCCAACCCCGAGAAGCTGTTTATACCCAAGGAAGAACGGGAAACGTTGTGACGTGATGCAACCGGGAATGAACGACTTGAAACGCACCGGTAGGCGGGCGGGTTTTACGTTGGCGGAATTGGTGGTTACGACGACCATCTTGACGTTGGTCATGACGGCGGTATACACGGCGTTCGGGTCGACGTTGCGGGCTTGGCGGCGTGGCGAGGCCAATCTTCAGTCGTACCAGGATGGGCGAACCTCGATGAGTATTCTCGCGCGCGAACTGGGTTGCATTCTTGGCGGCAGCGAACATTTGTTCGAGGGCAAGCATAACGAGTTGGAGTTTTTCACGGTGTCTCCGCCGATGGACATCAAGAAGGGCGAGGACGCGCGTGTGCTTTGGGTCCGCTATCATTATAACCGTACGGGGCATACGCTTATGCGGCAGGAAGCGGTCGTCGAGAAGCCGTTGCCGCTACAGCCGGCCGAGGGGGCTGAACTTGACAAGACGCGTGTGAAGCTGGGCAAGAAACACTCGTTCGATTTGGCCGCGAAGGACAATGTGCTTGGACTCGAGATCACGTATTACTGGGTGCCGCCGGTTGAGCGCGTGGCCGACGAACCGCCGGAATGGGTGGAACCGATCGAGATGAAAGAGAACCGGCAGGGCTGGGGTCTGCCGCAAGGTCTTCGGGCAACGTTGACGGTCCGCGACGCCAATTCGCAGTCGGGCAAGGCGACGTTTTCGTTTAGGACGGCGTTTCGAGGTCCGACGACGCCGTACAATGAGGAACGCCTTGGGTCGGTAGGAGGGCTGAAATGATCGCCCGGAACCGCACCGGTATTGGTAATTGTGGTTTTGTGTTAGTCACTGTGCTTTGGGTGCTGGCGATCTTGTCGCTCATTGCGATTGGCTTCGGACGGCGTGCAATGATGGATCGGAAGGCGGCTACCTACACGCTGGACCATGACAAGGCCATGTTTCGCGCGCGTGGGGCGGTGGAGCGCGGCATCGCGGAACTGCGTAACAAGGCTATCATCGACGCGCTGTATCTGCAGGCAGGACGGACGAGTTACGCTCAACGCTGGGCGCGGCCCATGGATCTGCTGGCGGAGGGAGGCTATTTCGCGAAGGGGGGTGCGGGCAAGAAGAACGATGAGGACCGCGATGTTTGCGAGTATCGGATTCGGGATGAGGAGAGCCTGATCTGCATCAATAGCGTCGACGAAACCTTCTTGACGGGGATTAAGGCATTGACGCCGTCGGCTATCCGGAAAATCATGCGGTGGCGCGGTGGCGATCCGGATACGAACGAAGTGGGCCAGGGTTTTCAGACGATCGAGGAACTGCGCAACATCGAAGGCATCAAAGACGACAACTGGTTTGGCGAGGATGACGCGCCGGGCTTGAAGGATTTGATCACGTGTTGGGGTGACGGCAAGATTAACGTCAATACGGCTACTCCAGAGGTTCTCGAGTTGATTCCGGATCTGGCTGACGGCGTGGTGGCGGCGGTTGTTTCGTATCGGGCCGGGCCTGATGGTGAACTGTTCACGGCGGATGATCGGGATTTTTCCGATGTGGGCACGGTCTCCACACAGGCCGAGATATCTGGGGACGACATGCAGTCTGTAATCCAGTATTGCAAGGTTGACTCGCAATTCTTTACAATTCGGGGTGTTGCGACCCTTCGCCAGGGCAAAGTGCGCGCGACATGCGTTGCAACGGTTTTTATGCAACCGCCCAACGCCACGGTCATCAAGTGGCGGGAGGAGTTTCTTGAGTCGTAAGACGAATTATATCAGTATTTTGCAGTTCGACGAACGGGGCATCTCCCGCTTGCGTGCTCACCGGTCCTCGAAGGGGGTCGAGGTCGTCGCGTTTGATCAAGAACGCGGCGAGTGGTCGGGCCGTGATGGGGCACTCGAAGCGGCCTTGCAGGCTTTCGCTGCGAAGTATCGATTAGCCGACGATCAGGTGTACTCGGTGTTGCCGCGCTATGACATGACGGCTCGTATCCTCGTGCTTCCGAGCCAGGACGCGTCGGAGATTGCGGGCATGATCCGCCTGAGTGCCGAGGAGTACGTGCCGTTTCCTGCGGAGGAACTGATTACGGATCAGTGTATCCTCGGAAAGACGAACGATGGCGGCTCTCGTGTATTGGTCGTGTTCGCGCATCGGGACGTTGTGGACGCGCATATCAAACTTCTTCAGGCGGCCAAGCTTGATCCGGAACAGGTGTATCTGAGCACGGCGTGCCTGGCGTCGGCGGCGTTGGCCGCGCGCGGGGAAGCGCCGGGGCGTTGCGCGGTAATCAATCTGGCATCGGGCGGCCTCGAGGTGCTCGTGTTGAAAGAGGGCACGCTTGCTTACGGGCGTGCCGTTTCATCGCAACAGGATTGGCTGCTGCGGGAAGGCGGCGAGCAGGAGGTCTTCGAGGAATTGGGCGTCGAAGTTCGGGCGTCGCTGTCGGCGTACCGGCGCGAGGCGGAGGAAGGCGAAGACGTCGAATCGGTGTACCTGTGCTCGGAATGGACCGGGGTCGAGTCGCATTGCGAAGCGTTGAGTGGCGAAATTGGCCAGGAATGCGGGCCTGCGCCATTTGTCGAGGAGCTCGTGGCGTATGGAAGCGAGCATCTGTCTTCGATTCCATTGGTATCGCTTGGCGCGGCCCTTCTTGCGCAGGAGCGCGGTGCGGTCTGCGTGCAGTTGTTGCCCGAAGCGTTGAAGAAATCGCGTCGGCGTGCGGGAACGAAGCGCCAGTTCATTCTCGTAGGCGTGTTGTTGGCGCTTGTGTTGTTGGCGCTGGGCGGCGTCTACTGGCACGAGGTGCAAGTACGCCAAGCCTATATCAAGGATTTGACGAAGCGTGCGAGTACGATGGCGCCGCGCGCGCGTGGGATCATCTCGAAGCAAAGACAGCTTACGATCTTGCAGAATCAAGTGGAGCGGACCGGGAACGCCATTGAAATGCTGGCGGACCTTTGCGAACTGTTTCCGCGTTCGGATATGAACCTCACGCGGTTTTCGTTCACCCACCGCGAGAAAATCGAGATCTGGGGCCGCGCACGAAGCTTGCAGGTCATCGAGAAGTTGTCGCAGGATCTGAGTGCCGCCGGCAAGAGCACGATCCCGTACTTCGTTCGCGCGCAGCAGGTGTACGAACAGAAGATCGTCGAACGCAACGAAGAGGTCATGGACTTCAAGATCAGCATTCCGTTCCCGGGGGCGGAGACGCAAGTGTCCGATGCCGAGATCTTGGACGGGGACCCTGTCAATGAATAGATTCTGGGAACGGCTTTCCGAACGAGAACGGCGGCTGGCGGCGGCCACGGGGATGGTGATCTGCCTGGCTTTGGTCGTGTTCACAGGCGTGCGTGCGGTTGGACGGGTCCGGGATCTCGACCGGACGATCACGCGGCTGGACCAGGACATCGTCAATTATACTGAGCAAGACGCGCGCGGCGTAAGCGTGAGCAAGGCCTATGCGGGCGTCGCGGCCCAACATTCGAGCGCGTGGACCGGGCCGGAAATCCACAATCGCCTGCGCCAGGAAATCTACCGGCTGGCGCTGGAGAATCCCGATGGCCCGCCGGATTCGCCGAATAAATTGGTCGAGATCCCCATGCTCCGCGAAGGGGCGTTGCGCGATACGGGGCATGGCTACCGCGAGTATCAACTGAGCATCAAGATCCCGCAGGCGGATATTTACTCCGTTGTCCTGTTTCTAATCCGGCTGCAGGCCAGTCCGCAGTCGTTGCGCATCGACGGACTCGATATTACGCGCGCACCCGACGGGCAATTCGTTGGGGCAAGCATCAGCGTGACGCGGACGGTCGTCGCGGGAAGTGCCGAAGATACCGAAGGTGCGCCGGAGGAGGCGTCCAAGAGTGACCTTCAGGCGATGGAGCACATCGCGAGTTGGGATGGTTCGGATGTTGGTGCGTGGAAGGGGGACTCGTGCGATTTGCAGCCGAGCACGACTGTTGGGGAACTGGCTGCGAACGGTGGAAGCTGCCTGAAAGCTGTGGCGGGCAAGCCGGACGCGGCTGCGTATATGGAACAGGAACTCGATCCCAAGTCGACGTACGAATTGTCCGTCGAAGTGGCGGCGACAAACCCAGTCTTGCTCCTCGTGGTCGACGCGAAGGGAACGCGGTATGAGGGGGTGATCGATGTGCCGGGTGACGGGAAGTGCTATCGCTACAAGATGGCCTTCACGACCGGGGGCGACAAGGAAAAGGTGAAGCTTGGCGCGCCCACGATTCTTTTTAAGGACGGCGGGACGGCATATTTGGACAACGTGGTTTTGAAGAAAGTGGTGGACTAGTCATGGAACGCGCAATGACACTGATTGGGACGTTGATTCTGGCGGGCGTTGTGGCGTTGGGCGCCTACCGTATGTACTCGAATCCCATGGTCGAGCGTCGTCAAGTTCTTGAAAACCATCTGAAGAGTATCAAAACCATCGATGTGAAGTTCGAGAAACCGCCATGGGACTTCGACAAGTGGCAGCAGGCGATTTCCAGCAAGCCGGCCATTTGGGAGTCACTCGTGGCCGCGCCATTGCCGCCGCCGCCGCCGCCCAAGCAGCCTCCTAACCTGGAGGCGATGGCGAAGGATATCTCTTTTGGCCGACAACAGATTGGCGCGAAGGTCAAGATGATGGACGCCAAGGATCCGAAAGGCAGTTTTGTCAAAGTCGGCGATACGGTAAATGAATTGACTATCAAACAGATCGGGAAGACAGGCGTCGTGTTGGCGTTTATGTGGGAAGGCCAGGAGTTGACGATCGAAATCCCGCGTAAATAGCGCTGGCATGTCTCCGCCGCGCCGCCGTGATTCGTTGTTGATATCAGGGGCGGTTGTAGTATATCTTGAGCGCAGGAATGGTTCGGTGGCGCGTGTGCGTCATACGGCGCGGTGCAGTATGACTGGTGGCGGCAAATGACTGAAGAAGGGTTCGAAAACTCGGTATGATCCCGTCGGGTGGTATGACGCGAGGCGTTGTGGTCGGTCTGGCCGCGTTGGGGCTGGCAATTGTGGGACTGGCCTACGCACAGCAGTCCGCGACGCAACCACAGCCGACGCCTGAATTGAACCGATTGCGCCAGCAGTTGCAACAGAACCTCAAAGCGGCACAGCAAGGGACGAAGCAGCCTGCAACAGGAGCGGCAGCCGGCGCTGCCGCAGCCCGCGGCGCCAAAGCGGATAAAAACGCTGAAAAGACCGCTGGGGCAGGCACTCAGGTGCTGCAAGGCGGCCAATCGGAGCAGGGCGGCCCGCCCGGCGCCCGTGGCGGAAAAGCCAAACCCGGCAGTCTTCAACCGGGAGGTCTTCAGTCTGGAAAAACTGGCGCCCACGGGCAAGGCGGCACAGGTAATGCCGCACCGGTCGTACGCACCATCGGCGCGCCCAACTACGACCCGGTGGTCGACATGAGTCTCGAATACGGCGACGTGCCTGACGTGGGCGAACCGATGACGCTCAGCGGGCCGGTGGCCGTAAAGGAGTTCCTCGAAACGCTGTCGATGGCGACCAATTGGAACGTAATTGTCACGGACGAGGCCCAAAAGGTCAATCTTCAGTTTTGGCTCACGGAGACTAAACCACGCGATGCCCTCGAGGTTCTCAAGTTTCACGACCTTTATTACGAATACAAAAAAGAAACCAAGTTTTTGGTTGTCATGACGAAGCTGGAGTACTTGGACAAGACGTACGGTGCGCTCGAAGAGTATGAAGTCGTCGTGAAACATGCCACGGCCGACTACATGGAATCGCTGATCGGAAGCCTGATATCGCCGAAGGGGCGCGCCGTGACGGATCCCCGTACGGGGCATATCTATGTGTGGGACACGCAGTCCAACATCGCGAAGATGAAGGAAACCGTCGAGAAACTCGATGTACCGCAGTGCGAGGCGGAGTTCACGATCAAGCATGCGGACGTCGCGGACATGGAGACGATCCTGAACACGCTGCTGTCGCCGAGTGGAATGCTGGTCAGCGACCAGCGAACGGCACGCGTCCTCGTGCGCGATTCGCAGGACGCTATCGACCAGATGACGGCCGCCGTCGACCGGTTCGACGTGGCGCTCGAATCGAAGGTCTTCGCAATCAAATACGCTAACGTCGACACGCTCACGGATAGCGTCGAGAGCGTCCTGAGCGCGCGGGGCAAGGCCCAGGTGGACCCGCATACGAATACGCTCATCGTGACCGATGTTGCGGCTCGACAGGACATTGTCACGCAGTTGGTGGAGACGCTGGATCGGAAACTCGACACGCGCACGTGGGTGCTCAACTACATCGATGCGGAAACAGTCTCGGATCGCCTCGAAAACCTCGTGCCCGAAGAGATGGGCGATATCACGGTGGACGACGACGTCCATCAGTTGACCGTCACGGCGCTTTCCGAACGGCTGACGGAGATCGACACGCTCATCCAGTCGTGGGACATCAAACGACGCCAGGTCCAGATCGAAGCGTACATGGCGGAGATCTCGAACAACCTGGAGCGCAATCTCAATATCTCGTGGACCTTCATGGATTCCACGGGCAACGCGCCGGCGGCGTTTAACATCAACGGCGGCGCCAAGCCCGATTACACCAACCAATCCAATCCACTGACCATCGGCCAGTTGGCGCATCCCGTCAATTCGGGCATCACCGACGTGAATGGCAAGCCCATCATCGAGAAATTGACAGGCAATCGCGTGGGCGCGATTCTGAATTACCTCGACACGCACGACGAAGCACACATCATCGCCGCGCCGCGGGTCATGGTGCAAGACGGCGAGGAAGCCATCTTCAAGAACGAGAGCCGCGTGCCATACATGTCTAGCAACAATGGTGGTTACGGCAATGCGGGCAACGTGGCGGGCAGCACGGTCACCCCGGTGGTGAATCCTTACTATGGGTATGGCGCTTCGCAATCGTACAACCGCATCGATTTCATCGAGGTAGGTACGATCCTCAACGTCATGCCGCGCATTACGGAAGAGAACAACATCCTGCTCGATGTTAGCGCCGAAGACAGCACCTTCAAGATGATAACTGTCACCTCGAACGGCCTGGACAACTCGGTTCCCCAAAAAACGGAAAAACGGGCCGAGACGCAAGTCCGCGTTAACGACGGCGAGACGATCGTCATCGGCGGATTGCGCGCGGGCAAGGATAACCGAGGTATATCGAAGTCGCTCCCGATCCTTTCGGATATTCCAATCCTTAAGCGGTTGTTCAATAGTCCCAAAAAGCATGTTGACAACAGCACCCTGATGGTTTTCATCACGACGACCATCGTGAACGAGGAAACACAACCGGAAACGGAGTACCTCGCCAAGTTCGACGAAGAGTTTGCAGCCGACTTGCGGACCTCCAAGAAGAGCCTGTTGAAGGGCGCCGAACGTAAACTCGCACGTGGTCGCGACGAGATCGTGATTTCGGTCGGCCAAAGCGGCGCGATGCGATCCGGCGGGAAGCGCGTGGGATTCGATGACTTGGATCGTTCGTTCGCGAATGTCTCGTTGCCCGACAAGACGACCGTGCTGATACGCAAGCATATACGCGCTCCCGAAGATGTCGTCCAGAAGCTGACCGACCTCGCGCTCGAGCATCGAATGAAAGCTGAATTCGATTCGGACTACGCCGCGTTCGTACCCAATCCAACGCGAGCGAAAATTGCCGAGACGCCTGCGCCAAGGAAGGCTGAGATGACGCCGCCACCGGCGGAAGAAGCTGAGGCGGCGCCGCCGCCTGTGGAAGAGAAGGTGGCCGAAGTGCCGACGGCCCCGAAGACGGAAGACGCGAAGCCCGCTCAATCGCCTGCGGATAAGTAGCTGGCTGGTTGCACGGAAGGGTGAGAAGAGTGGGAAGGGGAACCCCCGACCGGGGACAATCCCTGTCGCCTTGGGCGTGAGAAGTGGAATGTCCCCTCACGCTAGAAACGGCAGTTGGATCTCGAAAGTGTGGACATAGTGGACTTTGTGGTCGGAGTGGACGAGGATAGGATTCACTCAGCGCGCCGCGCGCAAGGCGTCCGCGCCGGTGGGGAGTCCCATTTGCGTCCACGCCGGCCACAAAGTCCAC
>CAIYET010000515.1 GCA_903925285.1 Candidatus Hydrogenedentota bacterium
AGAAACAACAAAAACAAAAACGCCGCCGTGAAAAAAACCGTCAGAAATTGAACGTGGACGATCCGCGCTATCCAGACGATCACTCCCGGAAACGCGCCCACGACAAGTCCGCAAAGCGACGCACCGAGCCACAGCAGCGCATAGCGTTCTTTGAACTGGCGTCGGCGCACCAATTCGATGACCAACACGAACAGCGCGAGACTCAGCGCGAGCAGGCCGATCCGATGCGGCGCGGTGAAGCCCGATTGCAGCGCGAGGTCCATGGGTCAGACATCTCCCTTTGTCATACTGTGCGGCTCGATATGACTCTTGCGCAGCATGTGAATCAGGATGGCCAAGGCGACCTTGACCATGTAATACGCCGCGTGAAGCGGACGAATCGACGTCCGCCCGCCTTGCCGCGCCAGCATGTCTACCGGCATCTCCGCCGTTTTCATGCAGCGCTTGTGCAGCATGATCAGCGCCTCGGCCTCGGGATAATCGTCGGGATAATCACGCGCGAACAAAGCCATGACACGCCGGTTCGCAGCGCGGAACCCGCTGGTCGTGTCCGTGATGCCCCCGCCGATCAACGCGTCCACGAGCCGCGACATGATCGACTTGCCTATGCGCCGCGTCATCGACGGCGCATAGGCCGTATCCGCGACGTACCTCGAGCCGATCAGCAAGTCCGCCGCGCCGTCTTCGACGTATCGCACCAAGTCCGGTATGCGATGCGGCGGATGCTGGCCGTCCGCGTCGCACTGGACTGCGATGTCATATCCGTGGCGCATCGCGTATTTGTAACCCGTCTGCATCGTGCCGCCGATGCCGAGGTTAAACGGATGCCGGACCAGCGCCACGCCGCCCGTCTCCTCCACGATCCGCGACGTTTCATCCGTCGAGCCATCGTCCACCACCAACACGTCATAGCCCGGCGCATCGCGTCGGATTGCTTCGATAACCTGCGCGATGGTCGCTTCCTCGTTGTACGCCGGAATAATCACCAACGTTCGCTTCATGGCGTCATCGTACAGTGCCTGCCGCCGCCAGCGCAAACGACGTCTTCTTGTGTCAACATGCTCACGCGAGAACACGCGTATGCCGTGGAAAGACGGAAAGAAATGGGTGTACTCAATGAGTTGGCCTACACGAAATAGTCAAGAGTCCACCTTTTGCCCTTTGAGAATACGCAAGTGCTTGTAGCGATAAGGGATAGCGCAGTTTGACATCTACAAGAGCGGCTCAGCCCGTTGAATGACATGGCGTGAAGTGGTATTATCGCAAGTATGAAAAAACTGAAATCCATCGAGATTTGCGCGGGGGCGGGCGGACAGGCGCTCGGGCTTGAAATGGCTGGGTTCCAGCACGTGGCGCTGGTGGAGATCGAGCCAGATGCCTGCAAAACACTCAAGTACAACAGACCGGCATGGAACGTTATCGAAGGGGACGTAAAGTACTTTTCGGCCGCGAAACACAAAGGGATTGCCCTTCTCGCGGGCGGTGTTCCATGCCCTCCTTTTTCAATCGCTGGAAAACAGCTTGGCGCTGGCGATGAAAGGGACTTGTTTCCCGAAATGCTCCGTCTTGTACGGGAGTGCGAACCAACAGCCATCATGATTGAAAACG
>CAIYET010000516.1 GCA_903925285.1 Candidatus Hydrogenedentota bacterium
GAGAAACTCGCGAAAGCAGCATTCGCCAGAAGAGGAGATGCAGTACCCAGAAATCATCAGGTGGCATCCAATCTGTTTGCATTGCTTCTGCGCGGTAATCCTGCTGGCGTCCAATTGGTTCGCAACAGTCCCAACGTGATCCAGTTTGTCTCCGAACTCGAAACTGCCCATCCTTACGTGGCGAATCGTGAGGAAAGACGCGATCCCACAGTGCCATGGCCCCGACTTGAGTATCCTTGGCCGGACCCCACTGCGAGTGTTGTTTTGTCGCCCGCACATGACTTGGCTCTTGCCCAACGGGTTCGCTGTTCCTCTGACAGGATTGCCGCGGATTGCCTCAAATTCGCAAGTGCGTTTGCGAAGGATTTCCACAACATCATCCCATGATTCTGCCAGACCACGGCAGGAAAGAAGCGCAAACAAAGCAGTGCAATCCAAATGAACCCGTTGGACAAGAACATCCAAGAAGGGACGCCTCTAAACGCGACCTTCGCGACCACAAAAACAACAAACAGGAGGAAGAACATGGAACACAAGTACTGGGTAGTCGGAGCATCCTGGGAGGGCACAGACCACCAGGACGAGGCATTCGTTGAAAAGGGAATCTGGATGCTTGGTTGGGAACAAGGCAACCAACCAGAGAAAGCAGCACAGATTGCCCCTGGCGATAGAATCGCCATCAAACGTCTTCTCGGGAGAGCCCAGACCGGGATTCGAATCATGCACATAGGGATTGTTCGAGGCGTGATCTTGGACACGAATAAGGTCATCTGTACCGTTAACTGGGTCGCCACAGACCTAGACAGAGTGATCGAGGAATCAAAAGGATGCTTCAAAGCGGTTCACGGGCCATACACCAAGTCAGACCCAGCAACGAAGCAGTGGATTGAAGAGGTATTCTCCCTCTAAGAGCATCGAATAAGAATCGTGTCGCAAAAGCGATTCACAGACCATCATCTATCGCCCTTGCGCCACTATCGACGCGAGGGCGTTGACTGTAATCCATGGCGAAAAGTCCTGCGGATGCCGCCCTCGCTACCACAACTTTCAAACAACCGCCGGCACCCCCGCCACCACCGCCGCCTCCCGATACCCCGTCTTCTCGCTCACCTGTGCCGGATCCACCGTGAAACCGGCCGCCGCCAGCGCCGCCACATCCTGAGCCACTGCACTGGCCTGTCCCAACGTGGTCGGCGCAAATTGAAAGAATGCCAAAACCGGTTGGCCAGGGAAATTCGCCTCCAAGACCGGCAGGTCGATCCCGCGCTGAAACACCCCGCTCACAGTCGAAGCGTCCCCGCGTGCGATCTGCTGAAACGTGTCGCTGTGCGCGCCACCGGCGAGCGTTCCCGATCCCGATTCCGTCAGCATGGTCAGCAATCCGCCCGTTCCAACCAGCGTAATCTGCCGGTCAATATACTCCAGCAGTTCACGGTAGGGCGGCCGCCCACCGCCGCCATTCACAAACTTGATATCGCTGCCGTTCGGTAAAAATCCGCGCCCGTTGGAGAAGAGATCCGCCGCAATAGCCTGGTATTCCTTTTCCTTCTCACCAACCGCGTTAGGCGGCCCGATCAGGAAAACCGGCGGAATACCGAACAAATCGCGGTAGGCATCCCAGTCCCGCTGACCGGTCACCCGCCGCAGGTACAAAAGCGACCACATCCGATTCAGCGCCATGGTTTCCAGCACCAGAAAATCGTCCGGATCAATCGGAATACCGCGCCGCCGCCCGCTGACAGCATTTTGGTTGTACTCCCAACCAGCGAACATCCCGTCCCGTAACCAGAACCACTGTTCGACCGGTTCCAGGCGGACAATCTCGCCGTCA
>CAIYET010000517.1 GCA_903925285.1 Candidatus Hydrogenedentota bacterium
CCTGGCGCTCCTGTTTGCGCCGAGGAAGCCCGAGGCCCCGCCCACTTCGACCATCGCGTACCAAGCCAAACCGCAAAAAAACGCCGACGACCTTCAACTCGGCAATTGGACTTCACCCACCACGAGGCCACGCCGCAATCAGCCTAAACCGGCGACGCCAGCCGCCAATACCGCCGACCAGGTTCCGGAAGGACGCTGCCTTCTCGAAGGGCGCGTGACTGAAGCCAAAACAGGCAAACCCATCGATCGCGCGGTCGTCTCATGCATGGCGACGGTCATGCAAAACGTGGAACAACCGGCGAAAGACGCACACACATCCACCGACAAAGAAGGCAACTACACACTCCATATCCAAGTCAAAGGCGCCTATTTCGTCGAGGCTACGCCCAACGGCTTTCTGTCGGGACGTCAGAAAGTCGAATTGTCCGAAGACAAGACCGCACGCGCGGACTTCAGTCTATCGCGAGGGGCCAGCATCTCCGGCCAGGTGACGGAAAAAGGATCGAGTACCGGCGCGGTGGGCGTTCAAGTTTCCGCACTCGGAAAGACCAATTCGTCCGCGCGCACGGACGCGCAGGGACGTTACACGGTCGCCGGTCTGTTGCCCGGCGAATACCAAGTCAAACTGGATGTCAAGGGAACGCCCTATATGGTCACAGGGATCATTCCCATGCGCAACGCCTCGATCCGATTCGAGACACAGGAACTCACGGGCATCGATTTCTCCGTGGACGCGGCGGGGCAGGTTTGGGGCTACGTGATGACGCGCGATAAGAAACCCGTGTCCGCCGACATGATGCTGTGCTCATCCGCAAGCATGATCTCGCAGATTGCCGACGCGGGTATACGGCAAGCGCCGCCGGCCAGCGGACGGGCCGACGCCAACGGTTACTACGAAATCTCCAGCGTACCGCTCAACAAGGAATGGCGGGTCATGGCCATGCCCAAAGAAGCCGCACCCCAACTAAGCGCGCCCTTTCTCCTCTCGTCGACGCAACGGACCGCACGCATCGACATGCACGTCAGTTCGGGCAGCAGTGCGTACGGACGCGTCGTCGATACCGACAATAAGCCCGTTCCCGAAGCGGAAGTGATGTGCCTTCCCTCGTACGGCAAGTTCTTCTCGCCCTTGGATTCGCCCCAGGTGTTCCGAAACGCGACCTCCGCCGATGACGGCTCTTTCTCCTTACCGAGTCTGCCAATTGGCGAATACCAGATTATGGCACGCAAGGACGGCTTCAAATTCGCGGCGATGGGCCAGCCCATCTACCCAGATGGCCTCAGCGACATACGCAACATCGAGATTGTACTGAATCCCATCGCAAGCGGAAAATCCACCGTATACGGTACCGTCACCGACGCGACCAACGCGGCCCTGCCCGGCGTACGCATCGAGATGGCCATGATCGGACAGACCGATATGAGCGCCGGCGGGTCCGACACCGA
Organism: Candidatus Hydrogenedentota bacterium; assembly: GCA_903925285.1. Classification (GTDB taxonomy): domain Bacteria; phylum Hydrogenedentota; class Hydrogenedentia; order Hydrogenedentales; family SLHB01; genus DSVR01. The sequence goes on from CAIYET010000517.1 coordinate 1,447, forward strand.
AACGGACTCCAATGGCGCGTACCGGTTCGACAAGGTGCCCGACGGTTTTCTGATGCTCACGGCACGTAAAGAAGGCTACCAGCAGCAAAACATCACCGCAGTCAAACTGGACGAACCTACCGACATCGTCATGCCGTCGTCGTCGGTGATTTCCGGCACGGTACTCGTACGCGAGACCGATAAACCGCCCACGGCGTCCTATGCGGTGACAGCATCGTTGACGAACGCCGCTGGCGGTCTGTCAATGATCCTGCAGGGCGGCAGGGCGAGCGGCAATTTTAGTGATCCGCAGGGAAAGTTCAGCATCACGGTCGGCGGCGGCGACTACACCGTCGAGGCGCGCTCGGCCGGCCTGACGCCGGGTCGCGAAATCGTCTCCGTCGCGCCGGGCCAGCAAATCGACAACATCACGATCTATCTGCGCGAGTCCGGCGGCCGAATCGAAGGTCGCATAACGACTCCAGACGGCAAGAGTCCGCAAGGCGCTCTGGTCTGGACCGGTTCAACCACGAACCCCGCTACCACAATGTTACCAGGCATGGCATTCGGTGGAGCAGGCCAGAACAACGGCATTCAAGTCGGGGCCGACGGCGCTTTCGTGTTCTCGAACCTTACGGCGGACACCTACCAGATACAAGCCAAGCTCGAAGGCTACGCCCAAGGACAGAGCACCCCCATCACGCTCGCCGAGAGCCAGCAAGTCACCGGCATTTCCGTCGCACTCGGCTATGGCAGCGCGCTACAAGGGACTGTCCAATTCAACGGATACCTCGAACCCGGCGCATTCGTTGGAATTGTCGGCAACGGCGTGAGCGACCTTACAGCAACCGATTCCGAAGGCCGCTATCGGTTCGATAAACTGCCGACCGGCGTCTATCTCGGAACAGCGATGTCGCTCGCGGCCGGCGGCGCGCTCATGGGGTTCTTCTCGCCGTTGCACGGACACATCGAAATCGTGGAAGGCCAGCCCGCCGTCTACAACTTCGGCGAACCCACCAATACAGCACTCGAAGGCCGATGCGTCCCTGCTCCACCCGGTGGCTACATGGGCTACGCGATACTCCAGCAACCTGGGGCGCCCCCGATCTCGCTCAACGTCGCCAATCCGATGGCCTGGTTCCAGGACCAGGCCGGCCCCTGGCAATACGTCATGGGAATGGCCCCCATCACATCCAGCGGAGACTTCCGCATCGACAACCTTATCCAAGGCCAGTACCAGCTCGACCTGTTCGTGAGCAACATCGGCGAGGTCATGCTCGGCAACATGCACCAAGTATACCACGGCATGGTCTCTATCGCCGACGGACAAGTCCTCCAAATGGAAGTGCCGATTGCCGACCCCACCCAACCGCAACCACAACGCAATTGAAGGATTCGACAAGCGCATGACGTCTATTTCGCTCGACGATGTCCACGTTTCATACGGCGACTTGAAAGTCCTGCAAGGGATGACGTTCGATGTGGCTACCGACGGCTCGACGGGACACGCCGTCGGCCTGCTCGGACCCAACGGCGCAGGCAAGAGCACGTTGCTCAAGACCCTGCTTGGATTCCTGCGCCCCAACAACGGCACCGTAGCCCTGTTCGGGATGTCGATGCCCAAACATGCCCTCGAGGCCCGGCAGCGCCTCGGCTACATGCCCGAACGCGACATCGTCAGCCCCAAGGTCAGCGCCGTTTCCTTGCTGACGCACTGCGGGAGCCTGACGGGCATGTCGCGCGTCGATGCGATGGAACGCGCACACGAAGTCCTCAATTACGTCGGCTTCGGCGAAAACCGATACCGCAAGATGGAAACCTACTCGACCGGTATGTGCCAGCGCGTCAAATTCGCCCAGGCGCTCATCCACGACCCCAAACTCCTGCTCCTCGACGAACCGACCAACGGACTCGACCCCGAAGGACGCATCGAGATGCTCGACCTCGTCCGCGAACTCGCATTCAAACGCAAAGTCATCGTGCTGCTATCCTCACATCTGCTGCACGATGTCGAATACGTCTGCGACCGCATCATCGTCATGGCGCGCGGCCGGGTGGCGGTCGACGACGCGATCGAACGGATCACCGCACAGCGCGAGGGACTCTACGAACTGCGCGTCCGCGACAACCGCGAGGCATTTCTCGCGGCGATCGAAGCGGCGGGTTGCACCTGGCGCGACGAACATTCCGGCAACATCTTGGTCGAAACCCCGCTCAAGATGGACACCCACGCTTTCTTCGAAATCGCCCAAGCGCAGCATACCCAGATTCGCCACCTCCGCCCCGTCCACCAAAGCCTCGAAGAGGCCTTCCTGCAAGCCATATCCGCAAACGAAAATGGCTCGTGAAAATTCAACGGTCCGATCGGATTCTGGACTATCGCGCGTCGGAAAGGTGCGAGGTAGATTTCCGCGATTTCTTGCCCGGCAAGAACCGATATTCGCGGGCGTAGCCCTTCAGGCGATCCCGCAAAAGTTTGCGTCCGCGGAATAGGCGCGACATGACGGTTCCGAGGGGGCAGCCGACCACATCGGCGATTTCCTTGTACGACTTGTCTTGCAGGTCGGCCATGATAACGGCGATGCGGAAGTCTTCCGGCAAGGAATCGAGCGCGGCCTTGACCTCGTCGTCCACGAGTTCGAGCAGGTTGGCCGTGGCCTCGACGGAATCCTCGGCGGTGGCCGCTACTCCCGGCTGGATGGATGGCGCCGCTTCCGCGCCGGTCAGTTCGACCGAATCCAGCCGCCTAGCCCTACTGCGGTACTCGTTGATGAACGTGTTGCGCAGGATGGTCAACAGCCACGCCTTGATATACGTCCCGTCCTGAAACCGGTCGTGGAAACGCAAGGCCTTGACGACGGCATTCTGGGTCAGATCCTGTGCGTCCATGGCATTGCGCGTCAAACGCAACGCCACGGCATACATCATGTTCAGATGTTCGAGAACCATTTTCTCGAACTCTTCCGAACGCACGTTGGCCTCATCGACCCTATCGGACATACTCGAATCCCACCCGCGAGAAGGCAAAGGACAAAAAATGAAGGATCAAAAGGAATAGGCACATCCAACAGATTCGTCCTTCATCCTTGACAAGGAACCTCTCTACCGAAGCACAGTGTAACAGCCTTTTATGGAAAACGTCAATCGCGAACGCCCACGAAGGGGCCGATGCGACATGCCCAAAAATAGAATGTCCACTTGGCGGCCAGTCGCATGGTAAAATAACCGCATTCTTCAACGCGGGAGAAAAGAATGAACTCAAGTAACGGTTTCAAGCAAGCCCTGTGCGACGGCGTTCTCATATTCGACGGCGCCATGGGCACCGAGATCTACAAACATGACATCCTGACCAACCGGTGTTTCGACGAATTGTGTCTGTCGGAGCCGAACATCATACGGACGATCCACATGGCCTATTGCAACGCGGGCGCGGATGTCCTGACGACAAATTCGTTCGGCGCAAACCGGCTGACGCTCAATAAATTTGGGTTAGGCGAACGAACGCAGGCCATCAATGCCGCCGCAGTGGCGCTGGCTTGCGAAGTGGCCGGCAAAGCCGACCGTCCCGTCTATGTCGCGGGATCGGTCGGCCCCATTTTGCGCGAATCGCCCCATGACGACGTACTCGGCGCCCTCCTAGAACAGGTCGGCGCCATGATCGAGGCAGGAGTCGACGCGCTGTTTTTCGAGACGCTGCCCACGCGCGAATCTGCCGAGAACTGTGCAGAAGCCATGAAGACATGGCCCAACTTTCCGTTCGTACTGTCATATCGCGTCTTCGACGATTGCGAATCGGCATCGGGCGAACCGCTGGTCCGCCTGTTCGCGCCGTTGCCAAAAAACACACCGATGCCCGTCGCGTGGGGCATGAACTGCGGCATGGGGCCGGACGCGCTCCTAACCGCCATCGAGCACGCCGTCGGCCTCGTCGGCCTACCGCTCATCGTTCAGCCAAACGCCGGCAAGCCCAAAGAGGTCAGCGGACGCCAACTCCTCTTCTGCACGCCGGATTACCTGGCCGGATACGCCAAGCGTTATCTCGATCTCGGCGTCCACGGCATCGGCGGCTGCTGCGGCACAACGCCCGCCCACATCAAGGAAATCGCGCAACGCATCAAACCGCTGGCCCGCCATTTCTACAAAGTCGCAGCGACCGTCATGGCGCCCGAAACACAAATCAAGGAAGCCACACCATTCGAGCACAAATCCCGGCTCGCGTGGCGGCTCGCCAATGGGAAATGGGTCACGTCGGTCGAAATCATCCCACCGCGCGGATACGACCTCCACGAAACCGTCCAGAAAACGAAAACCCTTCATCACCACGGCGTCGACGCGGTCAACATCCCCGATGGTCCCCGCGCGAGTTCGCGCCTCTCGCCCCTTATCACATCGCAGCAGATCCAACGCGAGTCCCAGATCGAGGTCATCCTACACTTCTGCTGCCGCGACCGAAATCTCATCGGCATGCAGGCAGACTTGCTGGCCTGCGCCGCGTGCGAGATCCACAATATCCTGTTCGTGACGGGCGACCCGCCCAAGCTGGGCAACTATCCCTTCGCGAGCGGCGTCTTCGACATGGACTCGACCGGCTTGTGCGGCGTACAGAAACGCCTCAACCAGGGCATCGATCTCGGCGGACAACCCATCGACCCGCAAACACATACCGCGATCGGCGTCGGGGCCGATCCCACCGCACTCGATCTCGAACGCGAGATACGGCGATTCCACCAGAAGATCGAGGCCGGCGCCGAGTTCGCCATTACGCAGCCAGTCTTCGACTTGGAAGCGCTCTTCCGCTTTCTCGACCGCGTCGCCCATCTCAACGTGCCCGTTCTCGCGGGCATATGGCCATTGGCAAGCTATCGAAACGCACAGTTCCTGCGCAACGAGGTGCCGGGCGTGATCGTACCAGACGAAGTCATGGAACGCATGGCCGCCCTCACAAGCAAAGAAGACCAGCGCCGCGTCGGCATCGAGATCGCCCGCGAGGCCATCGACCAACTACGCACCCGCGTCGCTGGCGTACAAATCAGCCCCCCGTTTGGCAATGTACAGACGGCCCTCGCCGTCATCGAATAGGGAGAAACAATCATGTCGTGCATCGTAACTGTAATGAGTCTCCTCGCGATTGCGGCGGCCCCGGCTGAGATTGTAGTAGACCTGAACGCCCCGGTGCGTCCCATGAGTCCGACGCTCTACGGCATCTTCTTCGAAGACATCAATCACGCCGCCGATGGCGGACTCTACGCGGAACTGCTCCGCAACCGCTCCTTCGAAGACATGGTCCCCCCAGAACGCTGTACGGTCAAAAACAACGAGTTCCACACGCCAAACGGATGGAAGATGAAGTTTGATAACGACAACCCGATCCCCGGCTGGAAAACCATCCAGGGCACCGATACCGTCATGACGCTCGACAATCAGGCGCTACTCAACAAGACGCAGACCCAGGCACTCAAGATCGCCGTTGCGAAGGCCAGCAAACAGCACCGAGCCGGCGTACTAAACGAAGGCTACTGGGGCGTGCCCGTCCGCAAAAATGCACAATACCATCTGTCACTGTTCGCAAAATCGGATGCAACGTTCACCGGGCCAGTCCTGGTCACGCTCGAAGGCACGGATGGACGCGTACATGCCGACGCCACACTAACGGGCATTGGGACGGACTGGAAACGATTCGAGACCATTTTGACTGGCCGCGCGGACGATTCACAGGCACGTCTGGTCCTCGCGGTGGACAAACCGTGCGCGCTGTGGATTGACTGCGTGTCGCTCATGCCGGACGACTCATCAAAGGGTTTACGCGCCGATCTCGCCAAGATGCTCGCCGACATGAAACCATCGTTCGTTCGCTTTCCCGGCGGCTGCTTCGTCGAGGGATTCACCTTCGAAACCGCCCTGCGTTGGAAGAACACCATCGGCCCCATCGAACATCGAAAAGGCCATTGGAACCTCTGGGGCTATCGCGGAACGAACGGACTCGGCTACCACGAACTCCTCCAAATGTGCGAAGACCTCGATGCCGCGCCGCTACTCGTGATCAACTGTGGAATGACCTGCCAGGGCCGCAACCCCGAGATCGTGCCGCAAGACCAACTCGATGAATGGATCCAAGACGCCCTCGACGCCATCGAATACGCCAACGGCGAGCCAACCTCGAAATGGGGCACGGTGCGGGCCGCAGCGGGCCATCCCGCCTCCTTCAATCTCAAATACATCGAGATCGGCAACGAAAACTCGGGACCACTCTATGAGGAACGCTACAAATTGTTCCACGACGCCATCAAGGCGCGCTATCCCGAAATGAAGCTGATCTCGAACTGCCCCGTATCGAGCGCCCCCGTCGACATCGTCGACGACCACTATTACAGCAATCCAAACTTTTTCCTGTCCGAAACGCGCCATTACGACAACCACGACCGAAAAGGTTCCCAAATCTACGTCGGCGAATACGCCGTCACCGTCGACTGCGGCAAGGGCAACCTGCGCGCCGCCGTCGCGGAAGCAGCCTTCCTGACGGGCCTCGAACGCAACGGCGACGTGATCGCAATGTCGTCCTACGCACCGCTATTCGTGAACACAAACGACCGCACGTGGAACCCCGACGCAATCGTATTCGACAACCACCGTTCCTACGGCACACCGTCGTACTACGCCAACAAGATGTTCAGCGAAACACGCGGCGACGAGATCCTCTCCATGACGCTCAAGAACCAAGCAGTCGCAACCAAGCTTGCCGGCGGAGTCGGATTCGCGACATGGGACACCCAAGCCGAGTTCAAGGACCTCCGCGTCACACAAGGCGACAAAGTCCTCTTCGCCTCCGATTTCAAAAACGCGGAAGGCTGGAAAGTCTTCAAGGGCGACTGGAAAGTCATTGACGGCGTGTATCGCCAAACCGCCGAAATCCCCGATGCACGCGTGACCATCGGCGATCCCAACTGGACCGATTACACCGTCAACCTCAAAGCACGCAAACTCGCCGGCAAAGAAGTCTTCATCATCATGTTTGCCGTCAAAGACGCCGCGAACTGGACATGGCTGAACATCGGCGGGTGGAGCAACCGATTCAACGGCATCGAGACCTGCCGCAACGGCGACAAGTCCCCCATGGGCGCGCGCCCCGACGGCCAAGTCGAGACGGGCCGCTGGTACGACCTCCGCATCGAACTCCAAGACAATCGCGTCCGCACGTATCTCGACGGACAACCATTGCATGATGCAACCGCCCCCGAACTCACGCTCATGGCCGCCGCAGCCACCCGCGACAGCAAGTCGGGACAAATCATTCTTAAAGTCACCAACGCCGCCCATGCGCCGCAGGAAACGACCATCCGCATCCAAGGCGATACGCGGATTGCGCCCCAAGGCCGCGCAACCCTCCTGACTTCCGCCAACGACACCGACGAAAATTCCTTCGACGAACCAAAACGAGTCGTCCCCGTCGCGAAAGACATATCAGGCCTCGCAGCCACCTTCAACCATACCTTCCCACCTCACTCCGTAACAGTACTGCAACTGCAAGCGGAAAAATAGCCCGCATATGACACAGTCGAAATTCAGCTACCACCTCGGCACGTGACAATCCGCAATTCCTTGATTCTTCCCCATTTCCTGTGCTATCGTACAAACGCTCACCTGTCGGGGTGTAGCGCAGCCCGGTTTAGCGCGCCTGGTTCGGGACCAGGAGGTCGCCGGTTCGAATCCGGCCACCCCGACCAGCTAACTACCTACCAATAAAAACTACGGCTCATCCAGATATAGCGTACTTCTTTTTCGCGTTCACGGAAAATTACCGTTTCGATTCGGTTTCCCCGAATCGTACTTCTTTTTCGCGTTCACGGAAAATTACCGTTTCGATTCG
>CAIYET010000518.1 GCA_903925285.1 Candidatus Hydrogenedentota bacterium
CCCGTGCCGTTCACATGCGTCAAGCTGGACGATACGTTCTGGAAGCCACGCATTGAGAAGAACGGAACGGTTACGGTGCCGTATGCGTTCACGCAATGCAAGTCGCGAATCGATAATTTCCGCAAGGCCGCGAAACTTGCGCCGGGACATTTCGAGGGCTGCCCGTTTGACGACTCGGATGTTTACAAGGTGATGGAGGGCGCGGCCTACTGTTTGGCGACGCATGCGGACCCGGAACTGGGGAAGTATCTTGATGAACTTGTCGATGTGATTGCCAAGGCACAGGAACCTGACGGATATCTCTACACGGCGCGCACGATTGAGGGCGAGCAAGCGCCGGGCCGCGCAAGCAACGTGCGGTGGCTGAATGAACTTGGCGGCGTCAACGGCGTCGACAGCCATGAGCTATACAACACGGGCCACATGATCGAGGCGGCCGTCGCGCATTATCAGGCGACGGGCAAGCGCAATTTCCTGGATGTCGCGATCAAGGCCGCCGACCTGGTTTGCAGGACGTGGGGTCCGGGACCGGGCCAGTTGAAGATTCCGCCTGGGCATCAGGAGATCGAGCTTGCGCTCGTGAAACTTGGGCGCGCGACGGGCGAGCAAAGGTATATCGATCTTGCCCTGTTCCTGCTTGAATGCAGGGGACATTACCGGCGGCCGGCGGGCATCAAGGTCGAGATGAACGACCGCTATTTCTCGAATGAAGTGCCGCTCGAACAATTGACGCAGGCCGTGGGACATGCCGTGCGGACCGGCTACATGCTTTCGGGAATGACGGATGTTGCCGCGCTGCGGACGGCACCGGGATTGCGCCGTGCCATCGACACGATCTGGGAAGACACAGTCCGCACGAAGATATACCTGCACGGCGGGATCGGCTCGGGCGTGGGCATGGCGGAAGGATTTGGCGAAGCCTACCGCTTGCCAAATACCGGCTACAACGAAACGTGCGCCGCCATTGCGAATTGCATGTGGAATCACCGCATGTTTCTCTTGCACGAAGACGGTAAGTATCTCGACGTGCTCGAGCGGGCTTTGTACAACAACGTGCTGGCAGGGATCTCTTTATCGGGCGACCATTTCTTCTACCCCAATCCGCTCCTATCCAAAGGCGGCTACAAGCGGTCTCCGTGGTTTGGCTGCGCGTGCTGCCCGGGAAACATGACGCGCTATCTCCCCTCGGTGCCGGGCTTGGTGTACGCGCACAACGCGGATAAAATTTACGTGGCGCTCTATGCCACGGGCACGGGTGAAGTCTCGCTGCCGGAAGGGAAGGTAAAGCTTACGCAGAAGACGGATTATCCGTGGAGCGGGGAGATTCGGATCGTGGTCGAACCGGAAAAAGGCAGCAATTTTGAACTGAAACTCCGGATCCCGGGGTGGGCACAAGGGCGGCCTGTCCCCGGCGACTTGTACCGCTATCTCGATGCGACGGCAACGCCTCCCGCGATGAAAGTGAACGGAGAGGATGTGCCGGTATCCGTGGAAAATGGTTTCGCCTCGATAAGGCGGAACTGGAAGGCGGGCGACATGGTGGCGCTTGAACTTTCGATGCCGGTCCGGCGCGTCTTGGCCAACGAGAAGGTCGAGGACGACGCGGGGCTGGTGGCGCTGGAACGCGGGCCGATTGTGTACTGCGTCGAGGAATTGGATAACGGGAATGACTTGTTCGGCCTGGTGCTTGAAGATGCGACAGCGTTGACAGCGGAACCGCGGCCCGGGCTGCTTGAAGGCGTGACGGTATTGACAGCGCAGGCGGCCAACGCCACTCATGGCAAGCCCGTTCTGTTGACGGCGATTCCGTATTATGCCTGGTGCAACCGGGGCGACGGCAAGATGAATGTCTGGCTGGCGCGGTCGGCCGATAGAGCCGCATCCCTCAAGAAGCAAGCCGAATGAGCGGAAGCATGACTCGACTCCTCATCGTGTGCGGCATACTGGCTGCCAGCATTGTTCCTTGCATGGGAGCCGATGACGACAGTGCTGGTATTGCGCCGCCGGAAGAAATTCTGGCGGACTGGCAAAGCCAGGACGGGATCCGCCAAGGCAAGACATACGAAGAAGCGACTGCGAAAGTTCTCGTGGAAGTGGGCCCCGATGCGCGGCCCATAGCCGATGCCAAAGATTCAGCGGGTGCATATGAACGCGCCTGCATTGCGCGTCGTGGGAAACGGCTCTCGGAACTGACGAATCGCTATCGCCAGATCGTCTTCACCAAACACTACGATCTCGGCGGCTCACATTACGCCTATACGGAAGGGCAATCCGATGCCCAGAACGAGCGGCATTTTGTGCCGGGAGCAAGTCTTTGCCTGTTGTCGCTGGATGGCCCGTTTGGCCGCGTAAAGGAACTGCTGCATGACGCGAATGGCGTGATCCGCGATCCGGATGTCTCAATGGATGGGAAACACGTGCTCTTTTCCTGGAAGCAGTCGCTTGATGAAGACGATTATCATCTCTATGAGATGAGCCTTTCCGACGAATCGATCCGGCAGATCACGTTTGGGCTGGGCTATGCGGATTACGAAGGGATTTACCTGCCGAACGGCGATCTCCTTTTCAACTCGACGCGCTGCGTGCAAACGGTGGATTGCTGGTGGACTGAGGTCAGCAACCTTTACACGTGTGACGGCGACGGCCATTATCTGCGCCGCGTGAGCCATGATCAGGTCCATACGAATTATCCCACGGCGACGTGGGACGGGCGCGTCCTGTATACCCGCTGGGACTACAACGATCGCGGCCAAATCTACCCGCAAAGCTTGTTCCAGATGCATCCCGACGGGACGTATCAAACGGAGTTCTACGGCAACAATTCATGGTTCCCCACCGCCATCTTGCACGCGCGCAGCATCCCGGGCACGACGAAAGTGGTCGCGGTATTTTCCGGACACCACTGCCTGCAGAAGGGCTGGCTCGGGATTCTTGAGCCGGGAAAAGGCCGCCAGGAAAACAGCGGCGCTCAACTGATCGCTCCGGTGCGCGAAACCAACCCCGTTCATGTGGATGCCTACGGCCAGGAAGGCGATCAATTCCAGTATCCATACCCGATCAACGAGACGGAATTCATCGTGACGTTCAAACCGGCGGGGGCCGCGTTTCACTTTCGCATCTACTGGATGAATCGGGACGGGGACCGCGAGTTGCTGGCTTGGGACAACGCGATATCGTGCAACCAAGCGATACCTGTTGCGGGCCGGCCCGTTCCGCACGAGCGCCCGGCGCTCGTCGACTACCGCAAGAAGTCCGGCGTCTTCTATGTTCAGGATGTCTACCAGGGCCCGGGCTTAGCGGGTGTGCCGCGCGGGACCATCAAAAAGCTTCGCGTGGTCGCCTTGGCGTTCCGCGCGGCAGGCGTGGGCTACAATACGAACAAAGGCCCTGCGGGGGGCGCGCTTGCCAGCACGCCGGTTTCCATCGAAGGGACGTGGGACGTGAAGACCGTGCTGGGGACTACGCCGGTGTACGAAGACGGGTCCGCGTGTTTCAATGTTCCGGCGGCCCTGCCCGTATATTTTCAGGCGCTTGACGCGAACAACGAGGCCGTGCAAACGATGCGGAGTTGGGCGCAACTACAACCCGGGGAATCGTTCTCGTGCGCCGGCTGCCATGAAAGCAAGAATTCGGCCCCACCGCCAGCTCCGAAAAGCCGGGCACTGCAAATCGGAGCGCGTGACTTGGAAACCGTAGAAGACGCGCCTAAGGGCTTTAGCTTCGACCGAGAAATACAACCCATTCTGGACCGTCATTGCGTGAGATGTCATTTCCTCGATCAGCCTGAACGCATGGTCGATGTCGCAGGACCCATTCCCGTCAACCAACCTGGTTCTGTCACGGCATCCGCCCCGGTGGAAGTATCCGCCGACACGAACGAGAAAGGTTCCGGAGTCAAGCCGGCGTTCAGTCTCAAGGGTGCTCCCGGTACGTGGAGTCCGTCCTACCGCACACTTGCCAACCGCCGCGTAACGAATTGGATCAACATCCAGGCATCGCCCGAGATGCTGCCGCCGTACGCGGCCGGCGCAGCCAGGAGCCCGTTGATGAAGCTTGTTCGCTCCGGGCACAACGGCGTGCAACTTGCCCAAGAAGAGCTTGATGCTGTCGCTTGCTGGATAGACCTGCTCGTACCGAACTTCGGGGATTACACGGAAGGATTAAACAAGGAAGAGCGGGACTTTTATAACAAATTCCTGACAAAGCGCCAGCGATGGTATGAGCAAGAAGCGCGTAATATCCAGGAGCTTTTGTCAAAGAAGTAACCTGGCGAAATTAGGTCAAATAACCTTTGAAGAAAGGTGGAGTGCATGAACCTGCGAAGTGAACCAAAACTACGGCTGCTTCTCTCTCTCTTCATTCTGGCGGCTGTTCCCGGAAGAGCGGACGCAGCAGTACAATGCACACAAGGCGAAGGCTTTGTGGATGTAAGCGAAGGCGGCGTTCAGGTCTTGCGCTACAACCACGAAAGCACGGCGGTGCCGGAGGGTATCGGGGCGGAGTTCGCGCGCGGGGATTATGTCAGCAGGCTTTACGGACTTGATGGCCAGTTGCTGACGGAGGACTATCCGAAGGACCATCCGCATCACCGGGCGGTAAACTGGTCGTGGGCCACGACTAAGTGGAACGGGGAGATGCGAGACTTGTTTGCGGTGCGAGGGATATGGGCGCGGCCCGTGGAAAAGCCGCGTGTGGGTAATGAAGACGGCGCTGTCGTAATCGGCGCGAACAGCGTTTGGAAATGGGATGACAAGACGCCGGTTGTGGGGGAATCCGTTTGCATCCGCGTGTTTCCGAAAGCAGGGCAAGGGCGTGCGGTAGATTTCGACATCAAGTTGACATCTCTCGTGGATGGGCTGGAGGTTGGAGGGCGGTTGGAGGCAGGATACAGCGGCTTCAATATTCGGATGGCTCCAGCAAAGGAACCGCAGATTGTTTTTTATACCGGCCCGGTGGAAGCACAAACGCGACGTGTATGGGCGGATTACTCGGCCGAGTTCGCTGGAGGCAATGGGCGCTCGGGCCTTGCCATTCTGCAATATGCAGGCAACCCGCTATTTCCGCACGAATGGCGGAAGTATCCCGAGTTGAATTTCTTTCAGCCCATATATCCGGGGGGCAAGCTGATCCCGCTCCCAAAGGACAAGCCGGTTTCTCTGCGGTACCGTCTCTGGATACATTCCGGCGGCGCGGACGAAAAAACGCTGGCGGCGCAATGGGACAACTACAACGAAACTAGCCGGAAATGAAGGTGAAGATGAACAATCGGATCACACATCGGCAGTTCATTGGAAAGGCGGCCACCGCCGCGGTCTTTTCTGCGATCGTTTCCGGGGCGCACTCGGTCTGAACGGAGCCGTGGCGCCCAGCATCCGTCACGCAATAAACTCCTTCCGGTTTCAGGTAGCCGGGGGCCGACGTAAAGTCGGTCAGAAGCCCGGCACGGGCACGACCCTGGTGTGGGCGGTGGTGCGCGCTACGGTTGCCATCTTGCCATCCTTTTGTTCTGTCTCGATGTAGGTGAGGACATACTCGCCCGGCTTCTTGAAGGTGTAAGTGAGCGCGTTCTTTTCCAGTCCCTCTGCCACGACATCTCCGTTCATGAACCACATACACGTGTGTCCGGGGCCGGGCTTGGTCGGAATGGTCAGTTCGAGCGTCTGGCCCTCATAGTATACCGAGGGCAGGTCGATCTGGATTTCCTCGCGCCCGGTGGCGGTCACCAGCCCCATTTTCTCCTTGATTCTTTTCTCTGACAGCCCCGTGAGCGAGGCCATCTTCTCGATGTAGTCGGGCAGGTCGCTGAGCGGGGCAAAGACCTGCACGCTCACAGAACCTTGCGCGGTCTCGATGTTCAGATCGTAACTTCCCACTTCGAGAGTCTTGCTCGGCGCAATCTTGACCGCCCCGTCCATCTTCTCCACGCTTAGCATGTGCTTGTAGTCGTGACCGCTGGCAAGAAACTGCCAACCACGGATGTCCTTTGCTGGGATGGGCGTCCCATTACTCGTCAGCTTAATGGTGGCCGACTGTTGCGGCGACGTGAAGGTCGTTTTCGCGGGATCGGCCGTAACCGCCCCGTAGCTCTGCGTGGCCGAAAGGCACAAGATCATAAGTGCGCACAAGGCGCTGCTCGTGTGTAACCATGTTGCTTTCTTCATAATCAATTCTCCTCTTTTGCTGGCCAACGCCCGGATACCTGAATCAGTCGGGGGCCGGAGCGAAGGCACGGTTGGAATTGGGACGATACGCCTTAATTTCACGCATGAACTGCGCGGCACAATGGGGGCAATAGCCGTGGCTAACGGGTTCGCCGGTGAAAAAAGATTCATCGGGTGTGACCCAGAGATCGCCTTCGCGTACTCTTCGGCACTGGCAGCATTGCTTGACCACGGACACGTCCTTTCGAGGTGTGGGCGCCACGCCCATCTCGACTAGTGTTTTGTGAGCGCAAAGACCAACATTGCAGCGCCCGCGACTATCGATCCCGCGCCAGCCCAGACAGGAACGTTGACTGTCTGTTTCTCTTTGACCGTCAGTTCGACCGGACCCAGTTTGACGGCTTGCGAGTCCTTTGTGTAGCTGAACTGGCCATACGCCAGGCCCAGGATGCCGATTACGATTAGCACGACTGCCACTACCATGTATGCATTCATTTCTTCTTCTCCCATGTAGAGACCCGCGAATCCTCGCCGGGGCGGAGCAACAGAGAACAACGGACAAAACCGGTACAACGCACTCGCTCAGCGCTGCGCCCCGAGGAACCATTTCGATTGCTACAAGGCTCTTCGCCCTTGAATGACGCGAACCAGAATCACAATGAGCGCGATGACCAAGAGCGTGTGTATTAACCCACCCATGGTGTACGAGGAGACCAGACCAAGCAACCATAGAACAATCAAGACGATTACTAATGTCTCAAGCATTGTCATTTCTCCTGAAGGGCAAAAGACGCCAAAATTACATGATCTGCGGCCACGTCGTCGAATGTATAACTGCTCGAATCGTCGTGATAGAGGTCAGCCACTGCTCCAACCGACTGGCCGTCTACCAATACGTCCGCAACCCGGTAACCGGTGTTCGCCGTGGCGATGAAGGTCTGGCTCGACCCGTGCAGCACGCTGGTGCTGCCCGACGGGCTAATCGAACCGCCGGAGTCGGCCGACGCCGTAATCGCGTGCGGCCCAGGATTTTCGTTTCCCTTTTGGGCGTTGTCGGCGGCATTTTGAGTGCCTTTGTCGATATCCCTTCTCGCGCTAACGCCGCTGTATGCGAGCGCACCAATACCTACCAGTGCGAACACCACCAGCGCTATGACTAATCCATGAGATGCTTTCATGTCAATGTTCCTTTCGTGCCGCAACTGCCCGGGTCCTTATCGGCTCGGATTCACGGTAAACAACGCTGAAATCGTGTGATTCGCGGTCACGTTGTCGAACGTATAGCGGCTCCTTGCGCCCACGGATTTGCCGTCTACCAGCACGTCCGCAATATGGTAGCCTCGATTGGCCGTGATTGTGAACGACCGGCTCGACCCGTGAGATGCACTTCTGTCACCCGACGGGCTAATCGAGCCGCTCGACTCCGCCGACGCCGTGATCGTGTACGGATGCGAGTGGTGATGTCCGTTTCCGTGTTGGACGTCTTCGGCGGCATTTTGAATGCCTTTGCCGCCTTTTTCGATGTCCCTTCCAGCGCCCCTGACGGTGTTGCACCCGAGCGCACCAATGCCTGCCAGTGCGCACACCGCCAGCCCCACGACTAATCTCTTTGATGCTTTCATGTTGATATCCTTTTCACGTTTAGGTTCACCCTGGAAGTCTTTCTTCCAGGGAGTAATTTGCCGGACGAATGGGACAATCCCTGCTCGTTCGACGATGTGCCGGCCATCAATCGGAAATCGATGCCTGGGCGGCCTGAAGCAATAACATTACCTCTCTTCAAATTTCCTGTTCTTGTTGTCTTTCTTACTGGGCGCTTGCGGCTGTTTTCCTTGTTGCTGTTTGGTTTCAGTTCGAGGCGCTTGTGCTTTGGGTTCCACGTTCCGTTGTCTTACCTCCGGCCTCGACGCCTCAGCTTTTGGCGACTCGCGCCTGGGTTCCACGTTCTGTGGCCTGCTTTGAACTTGGGGAGCCCTGGGCGGCTTGGCTTCCGGTCTGGCTTGCACCTTCTGCGGCCTCGATGTCCCTACATCCTGCGAAGCCGGGGATCTGGATTCGGTCCTTGCTGGGATTCTTTCCCGCTTGGTTGGCGCCGGTTTCGGCGTCAGCTTCTGCGGCGTCGACTCCGGTGTTGTCGTCCTCGGGTTGGCTTGGACGCGCTGTGGTTTCTCCTTGGTTCGAGATGGAGTGGCCTCCACTTTCGCCGGCCTCTCCTGGGACGTGCGGGTCTGCGCCTTCGCCGGCTTCTCGCGGGACGTACGGGTCTGCGCCTTCGCCGGCTTCTCTTGGGACCTGAGAGTCTGCGTCTTCGCCTCACCCTTTTGTGGCTTCTCTTGCCTGCCTCTGCCTTCTGCCGCTACAGCTTTCGGCGAGGATGGCATAGCAGGAGGCGCGTTCCCCTTTTCCATCTTATCGAGTCGTTTTCCCGCGACGGGTGACGCGCGCAACTGCATTCTGACCGGCTGCGCGGTTTCACGGGATCCTTTTGACTTCCCGGCAGCGGCAGGCGCCGTCTCCATCTTCGCGCGCTCCGACTGGAATTTACGGACGTCTTCTCCCCGCGTTTGGATCTGCTTGCGCTCGTCCATGTTTACGGCGGAGAAACGCTGGGGCCGTGTCTTGTTTTGTGCCGCCTCGGCGAAGCTCTGCCCGATGACGACGTTCTCCGGGGCGCCAGCCTTCCGGGAACTGACGAAATTAGCTTGGAGAGCCAGCGTTTGGGGTGGGCGCGCTTCTATATGGTCCCGACGATACCTGAACTGTTCGTCCATATGGGTGTCCCAGTGCGGGTCCTGCAGCAACTGCTGCGAGCGATAGTGCTGGTAGATGGGATCGTTGCCATACCGCGTGAGCCGCGTCGAGTACCACGGAAGAAAGCCCCTGTCTTCATAACGGTGGTCATAGTAATCGCCATAGTAATAATGGTGTGAACTTGGTAGGACAAATAGACAGGCGGCCATCACGCCGAGGTCAAGAACGATGCTGGGCGAGTAAGAGTATCCAGGATGCATATAGAGAGGCTGGTCGTAGTATACCGGCGCGAACATCACGCCGCGACGGCTGAGAGCGTAGTCCCAGTAACCCGGCACAAAAACGTAACCCCTCGGCGTCCACGTGTAATGTGCGGAACTCCAGATCCAGTCAGGCCGCGGCGCCATCCAATATCCGGGTTGCCAGTCGTAGCGGGTGTCTTGCCAGACCCAGCACCCCGACGTCCATGTGTGGTCAGGCGCCGGCGCGGGAGAACTGGGACCGGCCTCGAGCGGTTCCGGTGGCGCAGGCAGGTAAGTTACTTCGGTTTCGGCGACATCACCCCAGAAGCCCGAAATCCATTGCGAGCCTCCTTCGACGGGCGTCCAGTATCCAGGAACCCATTGGCGACCCGGTGGCAGATCCCGCCACACTCCACTCACCCATATGAAATCGGTCCGATCGTCATCCCAACTCCAGTAGCCGGGAATCCACGCTACATTGTCGCCTTCAGGCCGCTGATCGGGAGGCAACTCCGTAATGGCATCGGGCGAGGCCTTCGTAATTACGACGCCCGCCGTGGCGCCCGTCATAGACGCCTCTGCGAAGGCTTCGTGAACCGGGCCGCGCGTCAGCACCTGTACACCGGCCTCGGTTGCGGCTTGGCCTTGGGCGGCCGTTGCCACGCCCAGCAGCAGGAGTGATACAACCCATATCCCAACGGCCGGTATGACTATTGCCCGTGCAAGACGATACGTTTTCATGTTCTATTCTCCTAACGACTCTTGGTCTGTTTGTTGCAACAATCGGGGAAAAGGTGGGTTATACCGCCTATTTCCTTAGCGCACCCAACAACAACGCTCCGACTACTCTCTTAAAGGCTTTCATGTTCATGTCTCTTTCGGTCCTCTTGTTTAGGAAGACCTTCTGTTATTCGTCATCCAGTATTGGCCAACGGTTTTTACAATGGCTTGGAAATCGGGGAAACTCACAGGCTTTATGATGTAGCTGTTCGCGCCGCAGCGATAGCTTCTTGTAATGTCGCTGGCGGCTTCGGAATCGGAAAAGATGACGACGGGGGTGAGCGTCAGCGCGTCTTTGGCATCGAGCGACCGTATTTGGCCGAGTACGGAGAAACCGTCCGCCCCCGGCAGCGCCAAGTCCAGCAGGATCAACCTGGGTGGATCTCCTCCAACACGATCCGTCCATGCGCCGCGAGCGAAAAGAAAGTCCAGGGCCTCGGTACCATCGTGAACGGCGACAACATGGACATTGCGAATAGAAGCTTGCAGCGACTCCACGATGGAGGCCCGTTCGCTGTCGTTGTCTTCCACTACAAGGATATCCACTGGTTCATCGTTCAACATGAACGCTTCTCCATCTGCCCGAGAGCGGTGTTCGCAACAAACTGTTTGCTTGTCCATGCGGTAAGGGTACCTATCCGAGATGAAGTTCCGGCAAACCTGCGGTAAAGCTTTGGTAATTAAATGGCCTTGCGCGAAAGATCCTTCCGCCACAGGCGCCAGCGTTATGTTGCACGGCAGGATGAGTGACTCGGTGCAATTGTTTTCAGTGGCTGGCGGACGGGAAAGCCGTTTTCATTTCACAGAGAGCGGAATTCTTTGCCCAAAATTTACCAAACCTTTACCTGAGTTTTACGTGAGTTTGGCAGAATCATACCGAATAGAGAGATGCAGGTGGCCGTGGCTGGTTCGTCTCAATGAAGCGACGGACCAACCAGTGTTAAGGAGTCATGGGCTATGCCGCCAGGCGGCGCAAAGACCTTCTACGATGTACTCGGCGTGTCTAAAAATGCTTCGCAAGACGACTTGCGGAAGGCGTGGCTTGCCCTTGCGCGGAAGTACCACCCAGACAAGACGGGTGGACACAAAGGTTCCGAGGAGAAGCTGAAGGTCGTCAACGAAGCCTATGACACCTTGAAGCGACCAGAGAAGCGTAAGCAATACGATGAAACGCTCGCCGCGTCGTTTGAAACCGGATCTCCGTTTGCGGCCGGCGCGGCGCACGGCGGACCCTCGCGCAGTGGGTTCCATAGCGACGAAGATTACGAGTTCGATGCGGACTATGGCGACTTTTTTGGCGATTTGTTCGGCCAGAAAGCGCAAGGGCGTCAACGCGGGCCACGCCCCGGGCGGGACCTCGAGGCCCAGGCATCCGTTTCATTGAAAGAAGCGGCAACGGGAACCAGAAAATCGTTTCGCTTGCCTTCGATGGTGTCGTGTCAAACCTGCTCCGGCAGCGGGGCCGCTCCGGGAACCAGCCCTCGACAATGTCCAAAATGCAAAGGGGCGGGTCACATTTCCGGTGAACGCGGCTCGCTTTTTGTCATGTCGCAAACATGCCCGCTTTGCCGCGGTCGCGGTGAGGTAATCGCCACGCCGTGTCCCACATGCGAAGGTTCGGGCTTCAAGACCGAGACCCGTACTTTATCAATTGCGATACCGGCCGGGGTCAGAACCGGCACGCGCCTTCGTCTGGCCGGCCAAGGCGAACCCGGTGAACCCGGCGCGCCGAACGGCGACCTTTTCGTCGTGGTCAAGGTCGAGGAAAACGAACTCTTCCGGCGCGAACGGAATGACGTTATCTGCGAAGTGCCGATTACGTTTACCCAAGCGGTGCTCGGTGGCACAGTCGAAGTCCCCACGCTTCACGGTAAGGCCCGGCTCAAGATTCCGACCGGCACACAAACAGACACAATCTTGCGAATGCGCGGCCAGGGGTTTCCACCGTTCAACGGAGGGCATAAAGGAGACCAGCTAGTTAGAGTGGTTGTAGAGATCCCGAGAAGAGTCACTCAGGACCAAGTTGTGGCAATCCAGAATCTTCACGAGACCAGCAGTTTGGATGCCTATCCGAAACATCACGCCTTTGCCGATAATCTCAAGCGATGGCGAGAGAGTTAGCAGAAGTAAATGGTCCGTAGCTGGATGACCAATCAAGATTGAACTGCAGAAGGAGTGACTAACATGAAACAGACCACGCATGAAGTTAATCAAAAAGCGCCGGATATCCTTGTTGTGGATGATACACCAGCCAATCTCCAGTTACTCACAGGCATGCTGAAGCGACACGGGTACAGGGTTCGGCCGGTTTCGAGCGGAAAGCTGGCGATTCAGGCGGTTCAGGATGAAAAGCCCGATCTGATCCTGCTCGATATCAACATGCCGGAGATGAACGGCTACGAGGTGTGTGAACATCTCAAGGCGGATGATGCCTTGAAAGAGATCCCCGTCCTTTTCATCAGCGCTCTGGATGAGACGATTGATAAGATCAAGGCCTTTGCCGCCGGCGGAGTTGACTACGTTACGAAGCCATTCCAGTTCCAAGAAGTGGAGGCAAGGGTGCAAACGCATTTGAAGCTTCGCCGACTTCAGATTGAACTGGAGATACAGAACCGCCAGTTGCAGGAGAACTATGATCAGCTCAGGAAACTGGAGGAGTTGCGGGATAATCTAACCCACATGCTTGTTCACGATATGCGGTCGCCGCTTACGGTCATTATACTAGCTCTGGACATTCACATACAGCAAGCCACCGCCAAGTTGAATGAAGCGGAAATGGAGCCTGTCGTGAAAATCGCGCGTTCAGTCAACAGGCTGGTTGAAATGGTCAATTCCCTTCTCGATATCAACCGGCTGGAATCCGGGGAAATGCCTCTTTATATCGAGGAATGCGATCTAACGGGCCTGACCAGCGAAGTCATACAATCACTGAAGAACTTGAAGCAGAACTGTCAACTGGAAGTGTCGCGACAGGATTCTGTAATGGTTCGATGTGACCGTGAACTGATACGGCGGGTACTTACCAATATCGGTGTAAATGCCCTGAAATTCGTGTCTAAGAACGGATGGGTGAGAGTTGATATTCAGAACGATGATGCCGTGGTAAAAGTGCTTATCATCGATAACGGCCTCGGCATTCCCAGGGAGTATCATGCAAAGATCTTCGAGAAGTTCGGCCAAATCGAGGCCAGAAAACAAGGCCGCATGTATTCAACAGGGCTGGGGCTTACTTTCTGCAAGCTGGCGGTCGAGGCGCACGGAGGGAGCATCGGCGTTGAAAGTGAAGTCGGTAAAGGAAGCACCTTCTGGTTTACCTTGCCGATTTGAAAGTGGTTTAGGCGCAATTCTTTACTGAAGCTTTACCTGCACTTTGCCCAAACTTTGTTTTCCCCTGTTACTCTTCAAACGTGGTCGGCATGTCGCCACCACATAAACGTTGGCGCAACGCGCTGGAACTCCGGCGTCATAGCGCCTCAGAAAGAAAGGGTATCGCAATGTCGAAGAAGAGCACGGTCGTGGCTGTATACCCAACACACACGGATGCGGAAGCGGCCATCAAGGAATTGCAGCATGCGGGGTTCGATTTGAAGAGACTCTCGATCGTCGGCAAGGACTACCACACGGAAGAAGATGTAGTAGGCTACTACAACTCTGGCAACAGAATGATGTATTGGGGAAAGCGTGGCGCGTTCTGGGGAGGTCTCTGGGGTCTGTTGTTCGGGTCCGCGTTCTTCATGATCCCCGGTATTGGACCGCTTGTGGTTGCTGGGCCGCTTGTTCAAGCGATCGTGGCCGCACTCGAGGGAGCCATTGTCGTAGGCGGTACGACTGCATTTGGGGCGGGCCTTTACAGCCTTGGCATCCCTGAAGACAGCGTCTTGGAGTATGAAACGGCCTTGAAGGCCGATGCGTTTCTCTTGGTTGCCCACGGCTCCGACGAGGAGGTCGCGCGGGCCAAAGAGATTCTTGAAGCAACCGCGTCAACATACGTCGGCCAACACTCGAACGCGGAACCCCAGAATGCGGAGATGTCATGAAGAGGAGATCCGTTTACGGTTTCAAGGTATCCGGGTCTTATGTGCGATCCCGGATCTAGCGATATGTGTGAACTGTTATGGTCGGAGGCGCATGTTGCGCTAACGGTTCGTATAAATGGTTACAGAGCAAGAAAAGGAGAGAAACAATGAGACACGTAAAGCCCGTCAGTGTTGCGAAAGCCAACGCCGAGAAACTCAACGGATGGAATACCTTCTGGGTCGGCTTTGGGCACAGTTGGCAGGAGGCCTGGGGCAAAAACGACAACGGTAAGTAAAGGTTGTGAAACGGTTCTCATAGCCGTAGGCGCACATTGCGCTAAAGGCTCGTAACGATAACCAGAAAGCAAACAAAGGAGACGAGAAATGAGACACGTAAAGCCCGTCACTGTTGCGAAAGCCAACGTAGAGAAAGACGACTGGAATACCTTTTGGAACGACATTGGAACCAATTGGAACAATTTCTGGGGCAAGAGCAACTACAGTAAGTAAAGTTTGTAAAACGGGCCTGTCGTCCCAGTGCTGTCATTGCGGAAGGAGAAACTTCTCCTGTGTTCCACCAGGCGGCAGGTCCGTTCTCACAATCGGAAAACATCATAAAACGGCTTCCGAAGCCAAACAAGCGAAAGGAATGGAAAATGGAATCGCCGAATTCGTCTACCCAAAGTGAACAAGCCAGCACGTTGGAGAGAGTATTTCAGATTTTTGCGCGCACACAGCAAGACTGGGCCACGGAGCACGCCCCGGGCAAGTCAACCGGTGGTATGGATTAAGACGTCGGCGTTTTGGCCTAAGACCGCCACGAAGCCGCAAGGCTATCTGAAGAAGCGTCAACAACGCACAGGAGCTAGTAGAATGCTACGCGATGTGAATTGTCTGGTCGGTTACAGAATCCATGCCACCGATGGTGACCTGGGAAAAGTGAATGAGTTCTATTTCGATGACGAAACCTGGACCATCCGTTACATGGTCGTGGACACGGGACATTGGCTACCCGGCCGCAAAGTGCTCATTTCTCCAGTAGCCCTGGGAACACCTGATTGGCCGTCAGGGACTCTTCCCGTAAAGCTTACCAAGGAACAGGTACGCAACAGCCCCGATATCGACACGGAAAAACCCGTCTCACGCCAACGCGAGACAGAGCTACATACGTATTACTCGTGGCCGACTTATTGGGGCTATGGATTGTACTCTGGCCCGATATACGGAATAGCCCCGACGGTGGCGCAAGACGATGCGTCCGCTCAACAACGCCAGGGCGATCCGCACCTACGCAGCACACACGTAGTCCTTGGCTACCGCATTCATGCCACCGACGGCGTAATTGGCCACGTGGAAGATTTCATAGTCGACGACGAGAAATGGACGCTTCGGTTCCTGGTAGTGGATACGAGCAACGGGCCGCCCGGGCGGAAAGTTCTCATAGCACCCTCCTGGATTGATCGCGTGGAATGGGTCGATTCCCAACTCTATGTAAATCACTCACAAGAATGCGTAAGAAATAGTCCTGCATTCGATCCCTCACAGCCTGTCAGCATGGATTACGAGGGCAACCTCTACGACTACTACGGGCGGTGCAGGGAACATAACTGACAAGGTGCAGTGGCACTCTTGCCGCAGTCCAACGCTGAACATCGCAGGAGTCGTTTTCGGAGCTTTTCCCGGTCTTTGCCTGGGTTTTACGTAAGTTTGACAAAATGATACTGAGGAAATTGCCGCAGGTAGCCGTGGCGTTCATGGTGGCGGCTTTTACGGGGTATTGACCCCAGAATGAAGTTCTTACTTTTTGAGCAAGGCTTTGAATAGCCGCATGTCGATTCAAGAGAAATCAACTCAAACCGAAACCAAACTGGAGAAATGCCGTGAAATCAAGCACAAGAGACAACGCAGAAGGCAAGTTGCACCAAGCGAAAGGTACGATCAAGGAGGCCATCGGAAAACTAGCCGGGGATCGCTATTTGAAAGCCGAAGGCAAGAACGAACGCGCAGTCGGGAAAGCTCAAGAGAAGCTCGGCCAGATCAAGAAAGTAATGGACAAGTAGATGGGATCTCGATATGTATTGTCGAAGATCCAGAACGGAGGCAGTTGCATGAGAAAGTTGACTTTGGCCTTGGCCGCATTGGGAATTGCGGCATTGGCGTTGGTGTTGGCGGGTTGTGAGACGCGGGCAGGGGAAGGCGCACTCGTTGGCGGAGGGCTAGGCGCAGGCGCCGGAGCCATTATCGGCGGGGCAACCGGTCACCCGGCTGGCGGTGCCGTCATCGGTGGCGCCATCGGAGCGGCGTCCGGAGCTGTTATCGGCGATCAAGCGGATCAGCGAAACAGACGTCAGGCTCCGCCGCCGCGTGAGCGCGGTCACTACGAGAATCGCATTGTCCAAACCCAGTCTGGAGAAACCCACGAAGAGCGGGTCTGGGTTCCGGACCGATAATCCCGTTGTGTTCAGTACAACCATTGAAAGAAAAGAGGTGATTCTTTAGACGCGATGAACTGTGTTCTGTATAGGACTGCCTGCAGTACAAACAGAATCCAAAGCCCGAACGAAGGCGCCGAAAAAGGAAGCATGAGTCTGAACTGTTTCACGGAAGGGGAAATCTCCCCACAACTACGGAAGAATAAAGGAAGCAGAATGAAAAGGAAAGCAACGTATTTCTTGGTGTTTGCCGCAGTCGCAGCCGTAACGTTTGCAATCAGCATGCCTGTGCGCGCATCGGAGGCCGATGACGGGATCGTGTCGTCGTTCAAGAACACCTACGTCTGTAAGACGTATCTCAAAGACGATGCGGTCAAGATCGTGGCCAAAGATGGTGCCGTTACGTTGACGGGGACTGTGGCCGAAGAATCCCACAAGGCATTGGCTCAGGAGACTGCGGCGAGTCTGGCCGGGGTCACCCGTGTGGACAATCAATTGGTGACCAAAGCCGAAGTCGCCGCCGAGAAATCGGACACGTGGATCGGCAGAAAAGTGAAGCTCGCCCTGCTGGTCCATCGCAGCGTCAGCTACGCCAAGACCACCGTCGAGGTGAAGGATGGAATCGTGACGCTGAAAGGCGAAGCGGCAAGCATGGCCCAAAAGGAACTGACCACCGAATACGCCAAAGATATCGAGAGCGTGAAAGAGGTCAAGAATGAGATGACGGTGGCGGCGACTCCGGCCCCGGCGGAGCGAACCGCTGGCGAGAAGCTGGATGATGCATCCATCACCGCCCAGGTCAAGATAGCGTTGTTGACCCATCAATCGACCAGCGCCGTCAAGACCAAGGTCGAGACACGGAACGGCGTGGTCACGTTGACCGGCATTGCCAAGAACGCGACCGAGAAGTCCCTGGTTACCAAGCTAGTGTCCGATATTCAGGGAGTGACCAGCGTGAAGAACGAAATGACCGTCGAAGAGGTCAAAACCAAGTAGATTGACGGATCGCCACCGGCTGGCGCAGGGTTGTGCCAGCCGGTGGTAACGCCAGACAAATTGGAAGGAGCGACAACTGGTTCGAGTTATCGGAAAGCATATCTGAATGACAACCGAGAAGGCGGGGAAGCAATGAATGATAATGAGCAGAGTCAGCACGTGCACGGTGGGCCGGATAACGAGGGGGCTCAACACGACCATCGCTTTTACTGGAGACGTGCACATCGTGATTGGCGTGTCTGGGTCGCCGTGTTGTCGATGATTACATGCATGATTATCTATGTGATGAGCCAGGACTTGTCGTTTCGCCCTGGCAGCCAATTGCAGCCGCGGATGCCAGCGATCGTCGGGGAATAGCGAAGTCTGTGATTCCCGAAACCTTATCCTTATTGATAGGCATGCACGGCAAGAAGCTCTACTCCCCCAGGGCATTTCACCAAAGGAGCTTCAAGCAACGAGCACGATCATGACAAAAGACGGCACGCAAATCTATTACAAGCATTGGGGTGCAGGAGAGCCCATCGTGTTCAGTCATGACTGGCCCCTCGGTGCGGATAGCAGGGAGGCTCAGATGATGTTCCTGCGTCCCGCCGTTAATGCTGAAAACGACGGCCAAGGCTGGCGATTTTCGTAGCAAGGACCAATTCGGACACCAGTGAAAGGGCGCAATTCTTTACGGAAGCTTTACCCGCGCTTTGCCCACACTTTGTGTTCCCTCGGTATTCTTGAAACGTGGCCAGCATGTCAGCCGTATGCCAACAGCGAACAGAAAAAGGAGATCGTCAAATGCGTATCAGCGCAATCGGCTTCCCCAACAACCTAACTGGCGTTAGTTCGATGCAGCAATTCGATCCCAACAAGATGATGGACGCCGTGATACGACGATTCATGACGAAAACCGATGCCAATGACGACGGTACGCTAACGAGCCAAGAACTGTCCGCGTTGTCTTTGGGTACTTTCAAGTTCCTCGATACCAACGGGGACGGCCAATTGAGTTCGGACGAGGTCAGGTCCGCCCTTCATAAGGCCAAGAACGAGATGAGGCAGGCGCGATCCAACAGCGAGCCGCAGCAGGCGATAAGGGCGGTGAAGGATACGCCGGAAGGGCAATTGATGCAACTCGTGCAAGCCAGCCGGGAATCCCAATCTCAAGATCCGTCCTTACTCGCCAGCGGCATCTTAGGCGCAAACTCAGGCACCCAGCAGACGAACGCCCTGTTGTCGGCCCTCCTGAACATCTCCGGTTTGCAGAGCAGCGACCCGTTGTTGTCCCTCCCGAACACTTCCAGCTTGCAGAGTACCGCCCTGTTGTCAGCCCTCCTGAACGCCTCTGACTCGCAGAGAACGGACCTATTGTCAGCCCTCCTGTCACAGAATGCGGCTTCTTTGTTCGCGAGTGGCAGCCTGTTGAACATGCTGGACTAAGGCTGTGCGTCTTGCCCGTGAGAGTCCGGCTGCAGGAATTGACTGTATGCCGCATAGTGATAACCGACCTCTTGGGCGAAGACTCATGAGATGAAATCTCGAACCCAATTCTTTACTGAAGCTTTACCCGTACTTTGCCCACACTTTGTGTTTACTTGTTACTCTCGAAACGTGGTCGGCGTGTCAGCCGTACGCTTACAGCGAACAAAAACGACACGCTAGGAACGAAAGGACTATCATGCTAAACAAAGCCAATACACTAAAAGGGTACACGCTGAGCAGTCTTGACGGGGAAATAGGGAAGGTCAAGGAGTTCTATTTCGATGACCAGCACTGGACGATTCGCTATCTGGTCGCCGACACCGGAAACTGGCTTACGGGCAGGCAGGTGCTGATTTCCCCGTACGCTCTGGCCGCCGTGAAGAGAGCAGAGCAACAAATCGCTATCGCTTTGAGCAAGAAGCAGATCGAGGATAGTCCATCCTTGAATAGCGACAAGCCCGTCTCGCGACAATTCGAGGAGGCCTACTACGGATATTTCGGATGGCCGATGTATTGGGGCGGCCCACTTATGTGGGGGAATTATCCCTACATTGTGCGCGGTCGTGAACAAATAAAAGAATCCGCCCGCGAGAAGAAAGCCTGGGATCCCCACTTGCGCAGTACTCACGATGTGTGTGGCCATCACATCCAAGCTGCCGATGGCGAGATTGGCCATGTCGAAGATTTTATCATCGATGACGAGACATGGGCGATTCGTTATCTTGTCGTCGATACTCGGAATTGGTGGCCGGGAAAACGGGTCCTTGTTTCACCACAATGGATCGAGCGCGTTAGTTGGAGCGAGTCGAAGGTCTTCGTCAACCTTTCCCTCGAAACCATCAAGCAGTCACCGGAATACATGGAGGAGTCTCAACTAACTCGGGATTACGAGGCCGGACTGCATCGACATTACAGTCTTCAAGGATACTGGGTCGATGAACCGCCTGCCAGCGAGCATTCCCGAGCTCGCTCCATGCACTCGGCCACCGTGCTGCGCGACAATGAACAAAT
Source organism: Candidatus Hydrogenedentota bacterium (assembly GCA_903925285.1). GTDB lineage: Bacteria > Hydrogenedentota > Hydrogenedentia > Hydrogenedentales > SLHB01 > DSVR01. The sequence goes on from CAIYET010000518.1 coordinate 19,860, forward strand.
GGCTGGCACAATCCGCTCGCTCGAACCTGTGGCTCCCGAAAATTCGTCCTCATTAGTGGGCAAGGATTTACGGTAGCGGCGGTTCTCGTTGAATGCGTCATGTTCCGGCGCCGTTTCTTAGACTACTGGGTCGATGAACCGGCTGCCAAAGGGCATTCCCGTTGAAGCAAACAGAGCAAATAAATGAAGATTCCGAAACGGAGTGATTGGCAATGAAAGCTAAGAGTGCCGTAAAAGACATACCTGTCGTTTGCGTGGGCGGTTCGGCCGGTGGCCTCGATGCCTATATCCGGTTACTCCGTCATCTGCCGGCCGATATGGGTGTTGCTATCGTCATCGTCAATCACCTGAGAACCGTAGCCACCCGGCTCCACGAGATTCTCCCGCAATACACAGAAATGCCGGTTGAACTGATCACGGAAAGATTGGCGATCCAGCCCAACCACGTGTTCATCATCCCGGCGCAGCGTGATTTGCACGTTCTTGATGGAGAGTTTCGTCTAAAACCGATATCGAAGCCCAGGGGATGGCCCGACGTGATTACGGTCTTCTTGCGCTCCCTGGCGCGGCATTGGGAAGGCAAACTTATCGCTGTCATTGTCTCTGGATTTGATGGTGATGGGGCAGCAGCGCTGTCCGACATAAAAAGGGTCGGGGGCATTGCCATTGCGCAGAAGCTCGACACAGCCGTGCAGCCAGATATGCCCGAGAGCGCAATAGCAAGCGGGTGTATAGATTTTGTTCTTTCCCCTGAGGATATCGCTCAAGAAATTGTACGAATTGCGCACGCGGTGTCAAGGACTGAGTAACAGGGCTGAGTGAAAGAATACCACTGCATGCAATTGTCATGTGTGGAAGAAAAAGAGGATCTTTCAGCGCCGTCTTTCGTAAGTCCTTCCATACCAATAAATACGAGTTTTTGAGTAGGACATGAATTCTTTACCGAAGCTTTACCAAGCCTTTGCCTGTGGTTTACGTTCGTCTGGTTTAATTATGTAAGTAAGGCAGGTCCGCAGCAACGCGATGGCCCCCCGGAGGCAAGGCCTATGCGGCCCACGTGCGACATTGAGTTCAGGTTCGCAGTGTGTTTGTAAGAAAGTTTTCCACGCATCGAAAAAGTGTCGAGTTTCCAAAATCACAATTCATGCCGGCGTTCTAAAGAGGTTATTTGATGACTTTCTGCCGCCGCAGGCACAGAGGAGAACACGTATGAAGAATTATAAATCGACCCGTTCCATCTTGAGCATCACTTTCGTGGCTGTGGCTGTCTGTGTGGGGGCCTGGTCGCAAAACGTTCAGGTCGTTACGGAGCCCGCTGCGCCAAGTGGGCAGGTAACCACCATTACCCAGACGACACCGGTCACCCCGCCGACGCAGGAGGTCACGGTCGTGAAGAAGGCGACCAAGACGGTGCACATCCGGCACGAGGCGCTTATGGACGCCACCGGCAACATCGTAGACTCGATCATCGTGAAAACGGCGCCCCCTGAGCCCAAGGAAGAAGTCATGAGCATCGAAACGCGCCCGGCCGAGAACGCGGTATGGGTGCCGGGGTACTGGCAGTGGAACGCCGACAACGCCAACTACGATTGGGTACCCGGCACCTGGCGGCGCGCCATTCCAGGCATGACGTGGAACATCGGCCACTGGAACAAGGTTTCGAACGGCTACGAGTGGTCGCCGGGCTTCTGGACCGGTGAATCAGGCGCCCCCGCCGCAACTGAAACCACTACCACGCGAACAGTCGTCATACGCGACGCGCCTCCCGCGCTTAAAGAGGAAAGCAGGCCCGCGTCCCCCGGCGCCGACATGGTCTGGATTCCCGGCAGCTGGGCCAACGAGAAGGGCGAGTACGTCTGGAGTTCCGGGCGTTGGGAGCGTCCGGCGACCGCGAACATGATCTGGTCCCCGATCCACTGGGTCCATGCCTCCGAAGGCTATGAATCCGTTAAGGGGCACTGGGATTACCCCGCTGAATCCCGCACTTATGTCATCTCGACCGAGAGGAGCGACAAAGACCGAGACCGGAGCGACCGGGAGCGGAGCGAAAAGCACTAATGTTAGAAAAGGCCGCCATGCCTTGGAAAACTCACACGTAAAAGCGTGACTACAACAAACGGTAGCCACTCACAAGAACCGGCGATTGTTCAATTCCCGCTGAAACGGGACACTTCGAAGGAGGTAACTGAATATGAAATTCCAAGCACTGCTTATGGTCATTCTTCTCGTCGCAATGCCGTGCCTAAGCATGACCGGCTGCAGAACCAGAGTGACCAAGACCGAGAAAATAACGACACAGGTCAATCCCATTTCGGGCACGGAAACCGTTAACAAGGAAACCACGACCAGGAAATAGAGATGTGGGGTATTGACCCCCTGAAAGGAGTTCTTACCATGGGTTTGATTTTGCTGATCATCGTAATCGTACTGCTCGTGGGCGCCGCGCCCACTTGGCCGCACAGCCGGGATTGGGGTTACCGTCCCAGCGGCGGTTTGGGATTGGTGTTGCTGATCGTGCTAGTGCTTTTGCTCTTGGGATATCTCCCCCGTGGCTTCTAATGAAGACCCATTGGGAGAGTAGACCGACTATACGCAGTGCAACCATTGAAAGGAAGGGGATGGCATCAATGATTTGTGCGGCGGTAAGCTCAGGACTTCTGTGTAGGTTCGGAGTAGACAGGTCACAAAACAAATTGGTTTATTGAGGCACAGACCTCGTGAAGGAGTATGACTAATGCGGCATTTAGTAAGGCGTTGTTTCTTGTTTCTGTTGGCCGTTAGCTTGTTGGTCGTGTTGGGCGGATGTCCAATGCCCCAAGATGCCACCTTCGTTTTCACGAATACCATGGGCGCGGACTCGACGATCCCAGACAACTACAAGGTTACATCCATTCAGTTTCGGGGGCCAATGGATGCGGGTTTTGGACTGAATGCGTTGGATACGGATGAAACCATCGAGCCGGGCCAGAGCAAGACTTTCTTCGTCGACACGCAAGGGATTCCAGGCGACTGGCTGGTGAAGATTCAGTACAACTTGCACGTGCTGGTGGCGATGACATCCATGCCTGCGTATCAGGAAATTGCTGCGGTTACCGAAGGACAGGAATATACTTGGAACTGGTCAGTATTATGAGCGCAATGCGGTAATTTAATAGCAGAATAAAACATATATTCTGCGAGGCGCTCTTGCTCTTGTTATACCTCCCTCGTGGCTTCTACGGGGAGGAGGCTCGTACGCGGTCCGGGTGGCGCATGCCTTTTCCCAGTCGGGACGACATAGCCGTCCGGATCGCTATTGCCGCCAATGTGAGGCGGCGACCCTATTCGACAACTGCAACTCAATATCGAGGAGAAATACCATGAACTGGGATCGGATCGAAGGTAATTGGAAACAGTTAACAGGCAAGGTTAAGGAGAAGTGGGGCCTACTGACCGACGACGACGTGACCGCTATCGCCGGGAAGCGCACGCGGCTTGCCGGCAAGCTCCAGGAGCGCTATGGCTACGCAAAGGATCAGGCGCACAAGGAGCTTGATGAGTTCATGAAGGCGTTGAAGCCGTGAGCACTTCCGAAGTGGCCCGCCGAGACGCGAATTCAGTCCGGGCGGATCGAAGTTTGCGCCACGGCATCACTCTTACTCCCGTTGTTGAATGACCGAGTTTGCGGAACCAGATAACCAGAAAGGATAACGTCACATGAAGAGTTTTTTCGCCGCCATTTTGTTTGGGGCGTTAGTAATCCCGATGGGCTGCAATCAAGGCACTTCAGGCGGTCCCGGCGCGACCATCCTCCCCTCCAAGAAACCCATGGTCGGTCAGACCGAGGACACGTTCAGCCTGGTTATGTCGTCGGCGAAACTAAACCAAGGAGAGACCAAGACGGTATCCGTCGGGATCAACCGGGGGAAAAACTTCGGCCAAGACATTTCGCTTAAGGTCGGTGACTTGCCCAAGGGAGTGACTTCCGATCCCGCCAGCCCCGTTATCAAGCACGGCGACACGGACGCGAAAATTACACTCAAGGCCGCAGGCGACGCTGCCCTGGGTGATTTCACGATCAAAGTGGCCGGACACCCGACGAAGGGCGCCGACGCCGTAGCCGAGCTGAAAATCTCCGTCGCGAAACAGGACTCCAAGGACGTGGCAACTGCGACCGCCGACGCCGTCAAGGCGAAATGGGGCGAATACACCATCGCGATGCAGAAGCAGTTGGACCAATTCGCCGCAAAGTACGCGGAGTTGAAGGAACGCGCCGCCAAGGCCGAGGGGCAAGCCAAGAAAGACCTCGATCTGAAACTCGCAGAAGCGAAGACGAAGCTGGACGCGGCCGCCAACAAGCTCGACGATCTGAAATCGGCAGGCGCTGACCGCTGGGAGAAGGTCAAGGAAGGGGTGGGAAACGCTTTCGACGACCTGAAGAAGATATTTGAATGACCGCCCCAAGTCACAGCGCGCAGCCGAGCCGTTGTCATTCTACAGACTGCGAAATCATTTACCAAAGCTTTACCCATTCTTTACCCCACTTTTATGTGCGTGTGTTCAAATCACTCGCATGAGTTGAACGCGGTCGGGCGAAATTGCGGGATTCGGCAAGCATCATCGTGAAAGTCCGGCATAAGGCCCTGAAGCGAATGGATGATAGGAAAACCGGCGGAAACCGCCGAGAAAAGGATCAGCGACATGTTTACACTTGGCACAATGAGATTAGGAGTGGTCGTTTTGGGATGTGCGGCATTGATTGCCGTTCTAGGCGGATGCCCAACCAGCGCACCCACCGTGAGTTCCACTTTCCCTGCGGGTGGTGCGATAGGCGCACCTTTCAATAGGCAGATCGCCGGCACCTTCAGTGAGGAGATGGACTCTGCAACGATCACCACGGCAACTTTCACCTTGACGCGAGGAACAGCGCTAACCCCGGTATTGGGCACGGTGGCCTATGAGGGCCTCACCGCGATCTTTACACCGAACGCCGTTCTCGATATCAATACCCTGTATACGGCCAGGATTACCACCGGGGCCAAGGCACTGAATAAGACGCGCAAATACGGCAAGTGCCCTGACAATGACTCGAAAGATCCTCCCTTTGCTTCATCGCAAGACAATGATGCACTGTGGTTGATACCGGTGCTGGCGGGCCTTCTTACTGTAGGAATTGCCGGACATGCAATTGCTTCCTCTGGCGGGGATGGTGCACTGGAAGAGGATTATGTGTGGACCTTCACCACGGGTGCGGTCGCAGACATCACCGCACCGATGGTCGTTTCCACAGATCCTCTGTCTGGCGCGACAGGCGTGCTTGTCAATAAGAAGATCACCGCCACCTTCAGTGAGGCGATTGCCCCCTGGACGATCAGCACCGCAACATTCACCTTGAACCAAGGGACGACGCCGGTTCCAGGCACGGTGATCTATACGGGCGTGACTGCAATATTTAACCCCACAAGCGATCTCAAAATCAATACCCCGTATACGGTCACGATTACGACCGGGGTCGCGGACCTGGCTGGGAACGCATTGGCAATGCCCGGTTACGTGTGGAGCTTCACCACAGGTGCGACCCTAGACACCACCCCACCGACGGTTAGTTCCACGGTTCCTCTACCTGGTGCGACAGGCGCGCTGCTCGGCGCGGACCTCACCGCCACCTTCAGCGAGGCGATGGACGCTTTGACGATCACGACGACAACATTCACTTTGGAGAAAGGAATAGCAACAGCACTAACGCCGGTTTCAGGCACGGTGCTCTATGCGGGCGTGACCGCGATATTTAACCCCAGAAGCGATCTCGAAGCCAATACCCCGTATACGGCCACGATTACGAACGGGGCTGCGGACTTGGCTGGCAACGTGCTTGAAGAAGACTTTGTATGGACCTTCACTACAGGTCCAGGCACCTTTATGTTGACGTACACGGCGGGCGCGAACGGCTCGCTCTCCGGCACTTCGCCACAGACGGTGAACTACGGCGCGAGCGGCACGGCTGTGACGGCGGTTCCAGCCCCCCATTATCACTTCGTGCAATGGAGCGACGCCTCGACGCAGAACCCGCGCACGGACGCGAATGTGACGGCCAATGTCACGGTGAGCGCGAGCTTCGCGATCAATCAATACACGATTTCCGGAACGGTGACCGTAGGCGGCGTCGGCCTTGCGGGTGTAACCATTTCCGGTCTGACGGGTAATCCGATGACGAATGTCAGCGGCGTCTACACCGCGACGGTAAACTCTGGTTTCGGCGCGACAGCGACGCCGGCGCTGGCAGGC